>JBBRUC010000103.1:0-20561 GCA_038248205.1 Thermoanaerobaculia bacterium | reverse complement strand
TGCAGTGGGCGAGGGCGCATCGGAGGACAGGGGTTTTCAATACCGCACCCACTCCAACACCAACCCCTTCGCCGGAGCCGTAGGCCCCGCCTCTCCCCTCGCCACCCCGCGCAACAACCCCTCGAAGTCCGCGATCGACCGGCTACCCAGCCCGACTTCGATCATCGTGCCTGCCAACGAGCGAACCATGCCGCGGAGGAAGCCTTCGCCCTCGATCCGAAAATGCAGCTCGTCCCCTTGTTCCGTCCAGGCCGCTTCAAACATTCGGCGGTGGCGGTCTCCGGGGACGGCTCCGGCCAACGTGAAAGCGGTGAAATCGTGGCGGCCGGGGAGGAGGGCGGCAGCTTGCCTGAGGCGCCCTGGGTCGATGGTGGGGGCGACCTTCACCGCGAAGGGGGAGTCGAGCGGCGAAAGGATCTCCGCGCGGCTCAGGCGGTAGAGGTACTGCTTGGAGAGGGCGGATTTTCGGGCGTGGAAGCCTGCCGGAACCCATTCCGCGGCGAGCACGCGGATGTCTTCCGGCAGGTGGTGATTGGTGCCGTGGACCAGGGCGCGGAGCGGAAAGTCGGCCTGGCCGATCGCTTGGAGATCGAGGTGCGCCCGCTGCCCTCGGGCGTGGACCCCCGCGTCGGTGCGGCTTGCGCCTACGATTCGCGGAATCTCCCCTTGCGCCAGCCCGAGCAGGCGGGCGAGCGCCTCTTCCACCACCTGCTGGACGGCGAGGGCGTTGTCTTGCCGTTGCCATCCGGCGTAGGCGGTGCCGCGGTAGGAAAGGGTCAAGAGGGCGACCATCGTTTTCCCAGCAGCGAACAGAGCGCGAACGGCGCCCAGATCGCAAGGTAGACCCAGGGCCAGAGCGGCACTCCGAACAGCGCGGGCACGTAGGCGAGGGGCAGGAGCGCCGCGAGCAGCAGCCAGCGCCGCTCTTGCCGGAGGGCCGCCCAGGGGAGCACCCAGAGAAAGTACCAGGGATACAGGGTCGCCGAGGTGAGCATCAGGCGGCCGAACAGGCGGCCGGTGCCGACGATCGGATCGCGTTCCGCAAACGAGGCCGCCACCGCGGCGAGCGCCAGGGCGGCGAGCAGAAGCTTGGCGAAAAAGCGCGGGTAGGCGTAGGGGTAGAAGCGGTTCCAGAAGTCCCACCACCCGGTGCGCGCCTTCGCCGCGTCGAGCGCCGCGTGAACCGCTGGTCCCGCCCCGACCCCTTCGAGCGCGCGCCAGAGCGGCTCGTAGAGCGGACCGTTGAACTCCCAAGACACCCCGTAGGTGGTGAGCCCGGGCGGCAGCCCGCCGACCGAGATGACCACCGGCGCGAGGGCCAACCCGGAGAGGCCCAGCGCGGCGAGTAGAAACACCCAGGGCCTGCGGCTCTGGCGCGCCCACATCGGCAGGGCGGCGAGCGGCGCGAGCTTGGCGAGAATTCCCGCCGCGGCGGCGGTTCCCGCGATCGTGGCGGATGGGGTCGTGGTGCTGGGGGCGCCCGGGGAGGGCGTGGCAGTTACCGAGCGGCGGAAAACGGTGGACAGCGCGAGCACCGCTCCGATACAGGCGGCCGCCCCCAGCGCATCGACATGGCCCATACCCGCCCCTTCGAGCACAACCAGGGGGTTCCAGGCGTACCAGGCCACCCGGGCCTCGGGCAGGCCGGTCCGGCGGGCGAGCGCGAGAAGGAAGGCGCAGGCCGCCAGATCCGCGGCCGTGACGATCAGCTTCCAGATCGGCAGCGGAACCGGAAAGCGCGACGCTATACTGAAGCTGGCGAGAGCGAGCGGCGGGTAGACCGTGGCCACCTCGCGATGCGGCAGCCGGCGCCAAAGATCATCACGCAAGGGCGCCAAACGCGGGGAGTTGGGGGGCTCGCGGTACGGGTTCAAACCGGCCGCCGCCACCCGGCCGTCCCAGAGATAGCGATAGGCGTCGTCCGAGAGGGTCGGCGGTAGCGCAATCAGAACGAGGCGGAGGAGGAGTGCTACCGCGAGGATCGCCCCGCTGAGCGAGAGGGGAACCGCCGCCGCGCGCTCCAGGCGACGAACGGACCACCACACACCGGCCGCACCGAGGCCGAGTACGAGCAGGGTGAAAGCCGGATGACGGGCAAGATCGTACAGCAGAAGCAGAGCAAGGCTCGTCGCGATCGGCGGCAGAGCCGCGACTACGAGCGTAACGCTGCGCCCTCGTCCCGGTGGGGCCGGAGGGTGCTCGAGATCGGAATCCCTTGACGATGCAGCAGCCTTGGGCAATGGCCCTCCTTGGGTCCTACTACCTGATCCTCGGGATTCTCTCGCTCTACGGCGTCCACCGGTTGCTGCTGGTGATCGATTTTCTGCGCACCCGCTCCCGGGTTCTGGGGCTTCCTCCGGCGCCCGCCGCATGGCCGATCGTTACGGTGCAATTGCCACTGTACAACGAGATGTACGTAGCCTCCCGCCTGATCGACGCGGTGGCCGCGCTCGATTATCCGCGCGATCGGTTGGAAATTCAGGTGCTCGACGACTCGACCGACGAGACGTGCCAGATCGTCGCCGAGCAGGTCTCCCGGCTGCGCAGCGAAGGGCTCGACATTCGCCATCTGCATCGAGCCGTGCGGAGCGGCTTCAAGGCGGGCGCGCTCGCCGAAGGGCTCGCCGTCGCCCGAGGAGCGTTCCTGGCCGTTTTCGACGCCGACTTCGTGCCGCGGCCCAATTTCCTGCGCGCCACGGTGCCGTATTTCTCTGACCCCGCGATCGGTATGGTCCAAGGGAGTTGGAGCCACATCAACCGGGAGTTCTCGCTGCTCACCCAAGTCGAGGCGATCCTGCTCGACGGGCATTTCCAGATTGAGCACACGGCGCGCAACCGGACCGGCTGTTTCTTCAACTTCAACGGCACGGCGGGGGTCTGGCGCCGCGAGGCGATCGTCGAAGCGGGCGGTTGGCAGCACGACACGCTGACCGAGGATCTCGATCTCTCCTACCGCGCGCAGCTCGCCGGGTGGCGCTTTCTCTATCTGCCCGAGGTCGGCGTACCGTCCGAGCTGCCGGTCGACGTTCAGGGGTTCAAGAGCCAGCAGTACCGCTGGGCGAAGGGGTCGATCCAGACTGGCCGCAAACTCCTCGGCCGCATTCTCGGCGCCCGGCTGCCGTTGCGCGCCAAGCTCGAAGCGTTCATCCATCTGACCAACAATGCGAGCTACGTGCTGATGGTTTTGGTCGCGCTGTTGATCTTTCCGGCGATGGTTCTGCGCCGCGGCTCGCCCCTGTCGGTCCTCCTACTGATCGACCTGCCGCTCTTCCTTTTTGCCACCGCCTCGGTCATCGTCTTTTACCTGGTGAGCCAAGCGGTGCGGCCCGACGACTCGGGCGATGCGCCCCGCGGCAAGCGGCGTACGTTACGCTATCTTCCCGCGCTTCTCGGGATGGGCATCGGCCTGTCGCTCAACAACGCGCGGGCGGTGGTCTCCGGTCTGTTCCACCGGGGCGGCACCTTCCACCGCACTCCGAAGTACAGAATCGAGCATTCGGGCCAGGAGTGGCGAAGTAAAATCTATCGTCCCGGTGCTTCGCGCCTCTGGTGGCTCGAAGGTGTGTTCGCTCTCTACTTTCTCGGCTGCACCCTCTGGGCGCTCTGGGCCGGAATGTGGATGTCGATCCCGTTTCTCTACCTTTTCCTTCAGGGCTTCTCGTATATGTTTCTGCTCTCGGTGTTGCCCCGATTCGGCCGCCCTCGCGCGGAACAAATCCTCGCGGTCGCAGGGCCACGGATCGAGGCGTAAGCCCGCAGGGAACCGATACGGAGTTCCGCACCGCGACCGCTCGTAATGCTCCCTCAGCAACAGTGCGACCCCGATCCCGAACCGAGCGAGGTGACCCTTCGCCCCGCGATGCCGCGCGACGCCGAGCTGCTCTGCTTCTGGCGTTCGGAGCCGGCGGTACGGCGCTTCCAGCCGCTCAACGATCTGCCCAGCTCGCAACTTCGCTCGGATCTGGCGCACCAGCGGATCTCGGACCTGTACAAGAGCCGGGGCGATAAATATCAATGGATCATCGAGCTGGCCGGTCAACCGGCGGGCTGGATCACCCTGGTGATCGGCAATTGGGAACATGGCCTGGCCGAGGTGGGCTACGCGCTTTCGACCCCCTTCCAGCGCCGCGGCATCATGAAGCGCGCGATCACGCTGTTGGTCGACGAGCTGTTCGCGACCACCGCGATCGAGCGGGTCGAAGCGCGTTGCGCGCTCGAAAACGTCGGCTCCCAGCGCGTCCTCGAAAGTGTCGGCTTCGCCCGGGAAGGTCTGCTCCGCTCCTACTTCCGGCTCCGGGGTAAGCGGGTCGACAACTACCTATACGCCCGGCTCAAACCTCAGACTGGATCTTGAGCGGGATGGTCGATCGATAAGCGGCACTTGACAGCTGCCGCCCGCGCGGGACACCCTTCCGCCACATCAAAAAGTTTCAAGCTTTTACGAGGGGGAGGTCCGGCATGGCACGTTTCCGGGGAGTACTGTGTTCGTTCGGCATGGCCTTGGCGGTTACCGCCCTCGCCGGCTGTCAGACCGGGCAACCGGCCGCTCATACCGCCGCGGACTGGAGTTACCACGGCAAGACCGGTCCGGCGTTTTGGCCCGCGCTGTTCCCGAAGGAGTGCGCGGGCGAGGCGCAGTCGCCGATCGAGCTGAGCGGCGCCACGCGCGAGAAGCTGCCGGCACTCGACCTTCAATACGGCACGGTCCCCCTCTTGACCGCTCGGAACAGCGGCCACGACATTCGGGTCGACGTTCCCGCGGGGGCCGGTTCGCTTCGAATCGGCGACGATCCGACGGTGTGGACTCTGGTGGAATTCCATTTCCACGCACCGAGCGAGCATCTTCTTCGGGGTACCAGCCCGCCGATGGAGCTTCACCTGGTCCATCAGTCGGGCGACCGCCTCGCGGTGATCGGCGTCTTCTTCGTGCCGGGTGAGCCGAACCCTGAGCTGACGAAGATCTGGGACCGGCTCCCCACGGCGGAGGGTGCCCGCACCGAGGTGCGCGATTTCAATCTGGCGGCGCTCGTGCCGGAGCGCCTGACCTCGTACCGCTACACCGGATCGCTCACCACCCCGGCCTGCGGCCAAGGCGTGCTCTGGCACGTTCTCGCCCAGCCGCGAACGATGACCACCCCGCAGCTGGAGGCGTTTCACGACATCTTCCGCGGCCTCTGTTTCCCTGACGGCAACCGCCGGTCGACCCAGCCGCTCAACGGGCGGAAAGTGGTCACCGATTTGCCGTAAGGCTAAGGAAAGCAGCCCTTGGCTGCCAAGAGATCCGAGCCGCTCCCCTCGCTCGGATCGCTCTCGTCCGGAAGGACGGGGGCGAGGGCTACAGCATCTCCAGGTTGGCGAACTTCGCGACCAGCTTGCGCTTCCCGGCTTTGTCGAAGAAGACGGTGATTTTGGCGTCTTCTCCCTGGCCGTCCATTTCGAGCACCACCCCTTGGCCGAGGGTCGGGTGGCGGACGCGGCTGCCGCGTTTTACCGGGCGGCGGGGCATCACGTCGGGATCGGGCTCCAGGGTGCGCTCGCGGTAGCCGGCGGGGGTGTAGGGTGCCGTGGGCGAAGCGGACGCGGCGGGGCGGTGCGCCGGCCGGGCGGCGACTCCCGGGTTGCCTGAACTCGCCGGGCGGCCGTAGCCCTCGGTCGAGCGGCGGGCTTCGGGGCTCTGCGGCGCGGCGTAGCGCGGCTCCGGCGCGGCCGAGGCGATGGTGCCGCCCGCGGCGGGGGCCTGGCCGAAGAACGAATAGATTCCTGCGTTCTGTTGCGAGAACTGGGGCGAGAAGCGCTCGTTGCCGAACAGCTCGGGGCTGCGGGTGACGATCAGCAGCTCCTCTGGGATCTCGCCCAGAAAGGCCGATTCGAGCTGGTCCTGGTAGCGCCCCGCGATCCGGCGCCGCCGGCAGCTCGTCAAATACAGCCGCTCCTTGGCGCGGGTCATGCCGACGTAGAGCAGCCGGCGCTCCTCTTCCAAGTTCTCCCGCGCTCCTTGCGAGTTGAAATGGGGGAGCAGACCGTCTTCGAGGCCGGAGACGACCACGGCGCGGAATTCCAGCCCTTTGGCGCTGTGGAGAGTCATCAGCGAGACCCCTTTTTCCCCTTCCCAGCCGTCCAGGTCGGCGACCAGCGAGACGTGATCGAGGAACGCGGTCATCAGATCCTCGTCGGTCGCGGCGTTGTAGCTGTTCGCCTCGGTGAACTCCTGCGCCGCCGAAAGAAACTCCTGGATGTTTTCTAAGCGGGCTTTGTCGTCGTCGTCGCCGCGGCTGTAGAGGTCGAGATAACCGGTCGCCTCGATCAATCGGTCGAGCAACGCGGGCAGCGGCAGCTCGGCCGCGGCCTTTTGCAGCTTGCGGATCAAGTCGCGAAACTTGCCCACGGCGGTGGCGCTGCGCGCCGGCAGGTGGCCCCCCAGGTCGTCCAGCGCGATCACGTTCCAGAGCGGCTGGCCGAGTTCCGCGGAACGCTGTTCGAGCATCCCCTGGGTGGTCTTGCCCAAGCCGCGCGGGGGTTGGTTGAAGATCCGCGCGAGCGACAGGCTATCGTGCGGGTTGCGCAACACCTTCAGGTAAGCGACCAGGTCTTTGATCTCGGCCCGCTCGTAAAACCTCGTGCCGCCGACCAGGGTGTAGGGGATCTCCCGCTTGAGCAGCTCTTCTTCGATCGCGCGGGTCTGGGCGTTCGTCCGCACCAGAACCGCGAGATCCTGCCAGCGCATCTGTTCGCGCAGCTTTTGCAGCTTGCCGACCGTCCAGCGCGCCTCGTCCCCCTCGTCCGTCGCCTTGTACAGCTCCACCTTCGCCCCCGGCCCGGCCTCGGTCCAGAGCGTCTTGCCACGGCGGTGGACGTTGTGGGCGACCAGCGCGCCTGAGACGTCGAGGATCGTCTGGGTCGAGCGGTAGTTGCGTTCCAGCTTGCGGATCGCCGCCCCGGGAAAGGTCTTCTCGAACTCCAGGATGTTGTCGATATCCGCCCCGCGCCAGCGGTAGATTCCCTGGTCCTCGTCGCCTACGGCGGTCAGGTTGCCGTTTTCGCCGATCAGCTCTTGGACCAGCCGCAGCTGGGCATGGTTGGTGTCCTGGTATTCGTCGACCAGCAGGTAGCGGGTGCGGGACCGGACCCGGTCGTGGACCTCCTCCTCGCGCACCAGTAGGCGAACCGAGAGGGAGATCATGTCGTCGAAATCGACCCCGCCCGCCTGTTGCAGCAGCCCCTGGTAGCGCCGGTAGAGCTGGGCCACCTTCCGCTGGAAGAAGTTCTCGGCGGTCTTCTCGTACCCGGCCGGATCGAGCAGCCGGTTCTTGGCCGAGCTGATCTCGCCGAGTACCGCCCGTGGCGCGAAGGCCTTTTCGGACAGGCCTTCGAGGGTGAGAGCCTGTTTGATCAGGTTCTGCTGATCCTGAGTGTCGAGGATCGAAAAGTCGCGCCGCAGGTTCACCCGCTCGCCATATTTGCGGAGGAGGACCAGGGCGTAACGGTGAAACGTGCCGACGAACGTGGGAAGAGGATGGAGGCCGAGCAGGTCGCCCACCCGCTCCTTCATCTCGCCCGCCGCCTTGTTGGTGAACGTCATCGCGACGATGTGGGACGGATCGACCCCCCGCTCGTCGGCGAGCCAGGCGATTCGGTGGGTGATCACCCGGGTCTTGCCCGATCCGGCGCCCGCCAGCACCAGCTGCGGCCCCTCACCATGGGTGACCGCGGCGATCTGCTCCGGGTTCAATTGCTTTTCGAGGTCCAACGGGCGTCCGCGCATGAGGCGGCCAAGTTTCGCGGAACGGCGGGTGGATGGCAAGCTACAATGCCACCCCATGCTCAGCGCCAAACTTGTCTCGGGCGATCCGAGCACCGAGGATCTGGGAGTCGAGGCGACCCTTCGGCCGCAAAGCCTGGAGGAATACGTCGGCCAGGTGAAGATCCTGGAAAACCTGCGCGTGTTCATCCGCGCGGCGCGGGGCCGGGGCGAATCGCTCGATCACGTCCTGCTGTTCGGCCCCCCGGGGCTCGGCAAAACGACGCTCGCCCACATCATCGCGACCGAGATGGGGGCGCCGCTGCGGACCACCTCCGGCCCGGTGCTCGAACGGGCTGGCGATCTCGCGGCGATCTTGACCAACCTGGAGGCGGGCGAGGTGCTGTTCGTGGACGAGATCCACCGCCTGGGGCCGACGGTCGAAGAGATCCTCTATCCCGCGTTGGAGGATTACAACCTCGACCTGGTGATTGGCCAAGGGCCTGCCGCGCGAACGGTGAAGATCGAGCTGCCGCGCTTCACCCTGGTGGGGGCCACCACCCGCGCAGGGATGATCAGCTCGCCCTTGCGCGCCCGGTTCGGCATCGTCCACCGGCTCGACTTTTACCGCCCGGAAGAGCTGGCGCGGATCATCCACCGTTCCGCCCGGCTGCTCAACATCCCGATCGACGATGACGGAGCGAACGAAATCGCCCGCCGAAGCCGCGGCACCCCGCGCGTCGCGAACCGCCTGCTGCGCCGGGTCCGCGATTTCGCGGAAGTCTTGGGCACCGGAGGGATCGACAACGAGGTCGCTCAGAACGCGCTCACCCTGCTCGAAGTGGACAAGTTCGGCTTCGACGATCTCGACCGGAAGATTCTCAACACGCTGATCGAGCACTACGACGGCGGCCCCGCGGGATTGAAAGCTCTCGCCGCTGCGGTGGGCGAAGATTCCGGAACGATCGAGGACTTCTACGAGCCGTATCTGATCCAGGAAGGTTTCCTCCAGCGAACCCCCCGTGGCCGGGTCGCCACCAAGCGCGCCTACGATCACCTCGGCTACATGGCGCTTCCGGGAGAGCGGACGCTGTTTTAGGGTGCCGCTCGCCATGCGACCCGCCAGTCTGATCTACAACCCCGCCGCCGGGCGTCACAAGCTGGGCGCCCGGGTTCCCGCGATTCTCGAAGCCCTCGCCGCTTCAGGTTTCCACGCGGTTGCGTTCCCCACGGCGGGGCCGGGCGATGCCACACGCCTCGCCCGCGAGCGGGCCGCCGCGGGGGACGGGGTGGTCTTCGCGCTCGGAGGGGACGGCACGGTCCGCGAAGCCGCGGCCGGCCTGCTCGACAGCCCCACCATGCTCGGCATCTTGCCCGGAGGCACCACCAACGTTCTGGCCCGCTCCTTACGGATGCCGCTCGATCCGCTCGCCGCCGCCCGGGTCGTGGGGGGCTTTCGAACGGTTCCGCTCGACGTCGGCCTCTGTTCTTCTCGGCAAGGGAACCACCCGTTCCTGATGATGGTCTCCTGCGGCCTCGACGCCTGGTTGCTCGAAACGCTAGACCCGCGGTGGAAACGCACCCTCGGCCGCATCGGAATCGGCCTCCAAGGCCTCGCCGCCTGGTGGCGCTACGGCTATCCGGAAATCGAGGTAGAAGCCGGCGGGCAATCCTACAAGGCGTCCCTCGTCGCTGTTTGCAATATCGATCTCTACGGCGGCAGCTATCGCATCGCCCCGGCGGCCCGCTCCGACGACGGCCGACTAGAGCTGGTCCTGTTCCACGGCAAGACCCGAGCGGCAACCCTCGCCTTCGCCATCGCCTTGGGCCTAGGCCGGCACGTGAGACGCCGCGACGTCCGGATCGTGCCCGTCGATGGCGAAATCCGGATCAAGTTGCCCGAAGGGACCTGCGCCCAGATCGACGGAGACTCGGTCAGCGGATGCGGCGAGCTGGTGCTCTCTGTGATGGATCAGAAACTGCGGGTGCTGGCACCGTGAGGTTCGGATCGCGCGAATTTCTGAAATAGTGGCGTCCCGGCAAACCTCATCTCGCGAGGAAATGTGTGATGCCAAATCAAGGGCACGGTTTCGCGGTGCGATCCTCCCGGCCATGGTGGTGGGGTTTGGGGGGAGTTGTAGTGCTGGTGCTCGGGCTCGCCTGGGCGTTCGCACCGAGTCGAACGCCACCGATCCCGACGCCACCCCCTGCACCCCATCAACCTCGGGCCGTCGTTCCACTCCCAGCCCGACAGATGGCTGCGGCTCCGCATTCCGGCCACTCGGAGGAAATCGCTCCGAACGCCGCAGCCGCGCTAGAGAGCCAGAACTTCGAGCTTCGCGCCCAGCTAGAGAGCTTGCAACGAGAGCGCGACGAGGCCCTCGCAAACCTCGCCAATTCGCAGGCGCAAGCCCTGGTTCAGGCGGAGGAGATCCGCGATCTCCGAGAGCGGATCGATAACGCGGTCGCCGTCGTTCGATCAGGCAATGTACCGCGAGCGCTCGCGCCAAGGTCCGCCAAGGTACGTCACCTCGGGCCGCCGAAAGTTACCCCTCTCGGAACATCCTGGCTGGTTTCCGGTATCTGGTACAACATCGGAGACGCCGAGGCGCGGGGTACGGCCGAGATCGAGCTGCTTGTGGATCGCCGGCCCACAGGGCAGATTCAACGCGTGACGGTGGGGCCGATAGCGCCCAGTGCAACGGCCGGATACCAGGCACGGTTCGACGGGCAGATCGGACGCGACGGCCAAGTGGTCGAGGCCCGTGCCACCTGGCTGCCACTGTAGGTTGCGTGCGCCGTGAGGGGATTGTCGAGCTAAAACAATTTGCACCGGATTCTGGGCGCAGAGCCGGGTTTCACGTTACCGGTAAACTTCCCGCCGATGTCCGATCCGCACAACGAGAACGAGGAACTCTCCTCGATCGATCTGGTACACGATGCGAAAGTCTCCTACGCGAATCCGTCGTAAGCCGGAAAATTCGCCGTGGAGAATCTTACCCGCCTCGGGTTCTTGAGCGAGGCGATCGATTGCAGAAACGATCCGGGTACGCTCTGGCTTGGCGATCTTCGAGAGAACCTTTTGGGCGCTCTCCTTAATCTTGATCGAGAAGGGCACGACGCGCTTCGCCCCACTCGATGAGGGAATCCTGTGGGTCTGCCAGGCGCTGCATCCCTAAGTGCGTGTCTTCGAGGTCTTCCAGGTAGGCCTCGACCGCGAGGCTCAGAATTTCTTCTCTCGAGCGGTTGAGGTCTCGAGAAGCCCGGTCGAGCCCTGCGACTACGTTATCCGGTAGGCTGGCTTCGATTCGCGTCATGACGGCACCTTGCGAGCGATTCTACTCTCTAGAAGGGTGTTCCCGCGAGGACGGACCTGGTCCCGTCCCTTCTGCAGGTACTGCATCTCCATTCGGGCGCGAAGCGAGAGAATACTTCGAGCTGCGCCATGCCCAAGTGAACCCGGAGATCGAAGCTCTGGAAATGACCTGGGCGGATCGAAGAGTTCGGACTCGGGGAATTGCGGCTCCCTCGCCGTTGCTGCGCCGTGAAGGGTTCTTTGGTGCCGTGGCCTCAGGAGAACGCCCCGGAGGGCACTATGCGGACCGCAAGGCAAACCACCTTCTCGTTGTCGTAGGTGTAAATTCCAAGGTGCGAGCCCTTTTCGGTTCGAAACGGCCGACCGAAGAATTTAGCCCGACCTGGAAGGGACATACCCAGCTCTGGAGATCGCCGGATAACCTCTTCAAATCCCTCGATGGCTTCGGCGCCGCGAACGGTCTCGCTCCGAATCCTTTCGATGGCCTGCAGGTACTCCGGCTTCCTAACGAGCTTTCTCGGTCGCTTCGTAGGCATCTACGACCTCGAGTGCCCAGGTCAGCTCGTCAGCTGTGAACGGCCTCGGCTCGTCCACGAACACGGTGGCGTAGGGAATGTCCTCGCCGATCTCGGTGGACTGCCATCCAGCGAATCGATGCGACAGGTCGCTTACCTCGGAGGCGTTCAAGGGGGCCAGCTCGCAGATTACGCGGCGCGCAAGGTCGATCTCCATCTCGGCGAAAAGAGATAGGTCGGGGTCGCGGAGCGGCACCAGCTTGCGTAGCGAGAAACCGAAGTAATCCTGCTCGTCCCAAGCACAGTGCCCCTCCGCGGCCATCGCTTCCGTGGTAGGCACCATGCGTCGCGGCGCCGGTCCGTGTTCGAGCTTCTGATATCGCTCCCCGGTGATCGAGCGACCGAGTTGCTCGTAGGCACGGAAATCGGCGTAAAAGAGGATCTTGTTGAGCTTCGTCGCGCCGCAACTCGGATCGCCTTCCGTTTCGTGTGCGACGAACAGGATCAGCTCGCGGAATTTTCGGTCGTCTTTGATCAAGGCGGCACCCTTTGGGTGAAAGCTGAGCGTAACGATACGCTCGTCCCTCTCGGGGCGCAACCCTCTGTGGCCTCGGCGCTGCCTCCGTGCGGGCCGGGGTGTCCCGTGGAGGATGTCGGGAGAGATCCAATTCCTGGACAGTTACGGCAGCGACTTCGGGCGCCGACTCGCGCGCTATGGGTATCAGCTCTTCCTGCGTCATGCCCTACCGATCGTCTCGATTGTCGTCTTTCTGCGCGGCGGCCCGCCGGGCGTCCGGAAGGTCGATCAGCTCGAAAGCGCGTTCGGCTTCGAGATTCACCGCTTCCGCTATCTGTCGTTCGGCCTCTCCAAACTCCCGGCGGAGGATCTCCTCGATCGCCCCGAGCCGCTCGCCTGGGCGCTCGCCGCCCTCGCCCGGCCCGGCAAGATCGGCCGCGTTCGGCTCAAACTGGAGCTGCTGCGGAAGATCGCCGCGGCCACGATCGGCGAGAGCGAGCGGTTCCTGTTGACCAACTGTGTAGAAACGTATCTACAATTGACCGGGCGCGAAGCGAGAGAATACTTCGAGCTGCGCCATGCCCAAGAGAACCCGGAGATCGAAGCGATGGAAATGACCTGGGCGGACCGGATGGAAATGCAGTACCTGCAGAAGGGGAGGGAGCAGGGTCTCGAGAAAGGTCTCGAGAAAGGTCTCGAGCGCCTCCGCCGCACCGTGCTGCGCCTGCTCGGGCAGCGATTTGGGGAGGTCTCGCCCACGGTTCGGGGGCGGATCGAGGCGATCGGTTCGCTGGACGAGATGGGCGGCCTGGCCGATCGGATTTTGGAAGTGGAGTCGATCGAAGAGCTCGGGCTGGGGCAATAGCGGCTCCGTCGCCGGTGGCAGGGCGGGAAGCTCACGCGCGGTGCGAACGGTACCTTCGCTTACGGGAACTCCGGCCGGGTAAATCGAGTTCCGGCCGGAAACTCGAGCCCGAAGCGATCGCGAAGGATCTCCAACAGATGCTCCGGATCGCGGATCGTCTCCGTCGTCGTGGTAGCGACTTCGCGCAAGGTGAGAGTCCGATTGCGGAGAACCAGCCACCTTCCGGGCCAGGAGCGCTGAACGGTCAGGTTGTTGACGAACGGCGAAGCCGGGAACGTGCTGGTGAAATGATTCGCCATCACGAAGTCCACCGGGTGCTGCGGTTCGAGCGTGAACGCGTAGGAATCTTCCCAAGTTCCTTCGGAACTCCCTTCGAGCACCCAGGTCTCTTCCTTCCGCCGCAGACGGTGGCCGAGACCCCCGAGCCAGTTCTCGCGTCCCTCGACGAGCGGCACCGGATGCACCAACCCGCCGCCCCCGAAGCCGACATCCGCGAGGTACGCCTCGCCGCCCAGATCAACCCGCAGCAGCATATGCGTCCGCGGTCGAACCGCCGTGGCGCCCACCTGCACCCGCGCCGCGAGCGAAGTCACCCGGAATCCCAAGCCTTCGAGCACCGCGCGAAATAAGGTGTTCTGTTCGAAGCAATACCCGCCCCGCCGCTCCATCACGAGCTTCTGTTCGAGCGCCTCAAGATCGAGGCTGATTCCGCGCCCGAGCAGTATGTCGAGGTTCTCAAAAGGAATCGCCGCCTCGTGCGCCTCGTGAAGGGTAGTCAAGGCGGAGAGCGTCGGCTCGCGCGGGCCGGTGTAGGCGATGCGGGTAAGGTAGGCATCGAGGCCTAGGTCGAGGAGGGGCATCAACGGGAATGGTACTCTGCCTGCCGGAACAACGAACAGGAGATGTAAGGGCTGGGCTATTGTAAGATCCCCCTTGGATGTCCGGGGTGTCAACGTAGGACTTTCGGCGGAGGAGATCGTGTCGATGCTCCGCGAGAGCCGAGAGCGAGATCAAGCGTAGAGAGCTTTTCCTGACGGGTCTCGTGCTTTCGGGCTTACCTCCGCCCCACCAACCCCGCCCGCTCCTCTTCCGACAAAAACGCCGCCTCCAACGCATTCTCCTGCAAGACCCGCAGCTCCGTTTCCGACAGCCCGATCCCTTCCGCCGCCACGCGGTACTCGTGCGCGAGGTCGATGCCGCTGATCGAGGGGTCGTCGGTGCTTAAGGTAGCTCGTAGGCCCCGGGCGAGGAAAAACGGGAGGGGGTGGTCGGCCAGAGAGCGGACGGTGCTGGTTTGGACGTTGCTGGTCGGGCAGACTTCGAGGGCGATGCCGCGCTCGGCGATCAGGTCGAGGAGGGACTCGTCTTCGACCGAGCGGATGCCGTGGCCGATGCGTTCAACTTCGAGCTCTTCGATCGCCTGGCGGACGCTTTCGGCTCCCGCCGCCTCCCCCGCGTGGGCGATGGTGTGGAGTCCGGCTTCGCGCGCCTTGCGAAAGTGGTTCACGAACAGGCTGCCGGGAAAGTTCGCCTCATCGCCCGCGAGGTCGAGGGCAACCACGCCCCGGTCGCGGCAGCGGATCGCGGCGTCGAGTTCGATCCAGCCGATCTCGGGGCCGTAGTTACGCGAGATGATGCCGATCAGCTTGGCGCTCACTTGGCGGTTTGCCGCCAGCCCCTCGGCCACTCCTTCGCAGACCGCTTCGGCGACGGCGAGCGGATCGAGCCCGTGCTCCTCGGCCATGAAATAGGGGCTGAAGCGCAGCTCGATGTGGTCGATCCCTTCGCGCGCAGCGTCCTCCACGTTTTCCCGGGCGATCCGGCGGCAGGCGGCGAGATCGACCATCACCCGGCGCAGCAGCGCGAACTTGGCGAGAAAGCCGAGCAGGTCGGGTTCCGGGCTCATCACCTGAACGTGCGGGCGAAGCGCCTCTTCAGTGTCAGCTGGCAGGGAAATCCGGTGTTCGCGGGCGAGGGCAAGGACGGTAGACAGGCGGACATTGCCGTCCAAATGGCGGTGAAGCTCGACGAGCGGGTACCCGTTGCGCATGGTTCGATTCCGAGGTTGTTGAGACCTGCCTATCCCTCTACCCGATGGGATTGGAGACGCGGAGATCCGAAATCCACTGAAAGTCGTTGGTGTTAGCGGTCAGCAGCTCCAGGTCGTGGACCAAGGCGGTGGCTCCGATCAAGGCGTCGCCCAACCCGATAGCTCTCTGCTGGCGCAGGTAGGTCGCGCGCTCCAGAACGTCTGCCGAGATCTGGACAATGGGCGCGGCGATGAAGAAATCTTCGAAATAACGCCGATCCTGCTCGGTGAGGCGGTGGTAACCGAGAACCTCGACGTAACTCACAACGGATACCGCGGGTGCGTTCTTTGCGATGAAGCGACGTAGCTCCGGGAATTCCGGTTTGGCGGCGTAAATAATGATGTTGCTGTCGATCAGCACGTTCAGTCTCTGCCGGGCAAGGGGCGTTCGCGGCGAAGCTCTCTCTGCCAGGCCACCGGATCCTCGATTCCGACGCCCGAAATCGCAAGCCGCTCCAAGGCGGCGGCCATGCGCTCGCCAGCTTGCGCCGTGCGCGAGACGCTGAGCTGGTCATCGCGCAAGATCGTCACATCGACGGGAATCGCACTCTCCTGGGCGATCTCGGGAGGGACTTTTCCACGCCATTCGAGGCGGTCGCCTTTGAGGATGGCGCGGTAGGTGGGCATGTGCATAGGAGGTTCTCCTACTCGCAAACCTCAGTATACCAGCCACCTTGATCTCCACTCCCCCTAGGAACATGCCGATTCTTTGTTAGAGTCCCCGCTTCGCTCGACGCCCAAAGGCCGATTCCCCGGCGCGGCTCGCGAGAGGAGTCCCGAACCCGAAATGACCGCGCCCACCATTGCTCGCCGCTGGACCAGTGCCGAATCGCAGGACCTCTACAACATCCGCGGCTGGGGGAACGGCTACTTCGGCGTTAACTCCTTGGGCAACGTCGCCGTCCATCCGGGCGGCCCCGGCACCCCCGAGATCGACCTCAAAGAGCTGGTGGACGAAGTCCACGAGCGCGGGATCGGTCTGCCGCTTTTGATTCGCTTCTCCGAGATCATCAAAGCCCGCGTGGTCGAGCTGAACGAGGCGTTCTCGCGGGCGATCAACGAATATGGCTACAAGGGAACTTACCGCGGCGTCTATCCGATCAAAGTGAACCAGGATCGCTACCTGGTCGAGCGCCTGGTTCAATACGGGCGCCCGTACCACTATGGTCTGGAGGCGGGATCGAAGCCCGAGCTGCTGGCCGTCATGGCGATGCTCGAAGACGAAGAGGCGCTGATCATCTGTAACGGCTACAAGGACGAGGAGTACGTCGAGACGGCGCTGCTCGCCTCGAAGCTTGGCCGGCGGGTGATCCTGGTGGTCGAAAAGCCGTCCGAGCTGCCGCTGATCCGCGAGATGGCGAACCGCACGGGGATCGCTCCCCGGATCGGTTTCCGCTCGCGATTGTCGGCCAAGGGCGCGGGGCACTGGGAGGCTTCCGGCGGCGACCGATCTAAATTCGGCCTCGGCGGGCGCGACTTGCTCACCGCGGTCGAATACCTGCGCGAGCACGAGATGCTCGACTGCCTGCAGCTGGTCCATTTCCACCTGGGCAGCCAGATCTCCTCGATCCGCTCGGTCAAAGACGCCTTGCGCGAGGCCGTGCGGGTCTACGTCAACCTCGTTCGCCTGGGCGCTCCGCTCCGCTACCTGGACGTCGGCGGCGGCTTGGGGATCGACTACGACGGCTCGCAAACCAATTTTGCCTCTTCCCTCAACTACACCCTCCAGGAATACGCCAACGACATCGTTTACGGCGTGATGGAGGTGTGCGATCCGGCCGGTGTGCCGCATCCGATCCTGGTTTCGGAATCGGGTCGCGCGACGGTCGCGCACCACGCGGTGCTGGTGGTCGACGTGCTCGGCGTTTCGGAGTTCGAATATGGCAAGCCAAAAAAGCCGCCGGTCGATGCACCGAGGCCGCTGCGCAGCCTGCACGACACCTACAGCGAGGTGTCGCGGAAAAACCTGATCGAGACCTATCACGACGCGATCTCCTATCGCGACGATTGCCTCTCCCTGTTCAACTTGGGGCACCTGACGCTCGAATACCGGGGCCTCGCGGAAGATCTGTTCTGGGCGATCAGCCAGAAGGTGCTGCGCATCGCGCGCACCCTCAAAGAGGTGCCCGAGGAGCTGGAGGGGTTGGAACGCCAGCTCGCGGACACCTACTTCTGCAACTTCTCGGTGTTCCAGTCGCTGCCCGACTCGTGGGCGATCGACCAGCTGTTCCCGATCCTGCCGATCCACCGGTTGCTCGAAGAGCCGACCGAGCGCGCCGTGCTCGCCGACATCACCTGCGATTCGGACGGCAAGATCGATCGCTTCATCGACCGCCGCGACGTGAAAAACACCCTGGAGCTGCACCGACTCAACGACGACTCGTACTACCTCGGGGCGTTTCTGGTCGGCGCCTACCAGGAGATCCTGGGCGATCTGCACAACCTGTTCGGCGACACCAATACGGTCCACGTCTCGCTCCATCCGGACGACGATTACGAGATCGAGGGCGTCGTCAATGGCGATACGGTGAGCGACGTGCTGCGGTACGTCCGCTACGATAAGACCCACCTGATCGCGCGGGTGCGCCAGGCGACCGAGACGGCGGTACGGGCCAAGCGGATGACGCTCGAAGAGAGCCGCAAGCTGCTGCGCCGCTACGAAGAGGGGCTCGCCGGATATACCTACTTGGAAAAGGATTGAGGAGAAGCGACCGATGGAAGCCACGTTTGCCGGTCCCGCCCTCGACCGAAGCGTCGACGCTCTGGTGGGTTGTCTCGACGCAGCCGTTCGGCTGCCGACGGTCGAGGCGACCACCGAGCGGGTAAAGCACGAACTCGGCCGCATGATCGCCGAGCGCAGCTTGCTGCTGCCCGAGCGTTGTCTCTATGCCCATGAGGACAAATACGCCCGCCACCTGCTCTATTCCTCCGAGGAGTTCGGATATACCGCCGTGGTGATGGTCTGGGGTCCTGGTCAGCGCACGGGGCTGCACGATCACTCCGGGCTTTGGTGTGTCGAGGGGGTGGTGGAAGGGGAGCTGACGATCACCCGTTTCGAGCGCCTCGGCGGCGCCGAGGTCTATCGCTTCGAAGAGTGCGAACGGATTCACGCGAGCGCCGGTTCGTCGGGCTCCCTGATTCCGCCGCACGAGTACCACATCCTGGCCAACGACAGCCCGACGCAGACGGCGATCACGCTCCACATCTACGGTGGCGAGATGACCAGCTGCTCGGTGTTCGAGCCGCAGGCGGACGGCTCGTTCCTCCGCCGCGAGCGGCCTCTGGCGTACGACGAGTAGGAGCGCGCTTGCATCCGCACGGCAAACATCCGGATTTTTTCTCGCGGCAGGACGAGCCGTTAAACGGCGGCTCGCCGCTCGGTCCGCTCGGCGCCTCCCAGCGGACGCCTTCCGAACGGTTCTTCGTCCGCAATCACGGCGAAATACCCGCCGTCGACGCGGCGTCCTGGCGGTTGCGGATCACGGGCCTCGTCGAGTCGCCTCAGGAGCTGTCGCTGGAGGATCTTGCGAGCGACTACCGGCGCCATTCGGTGGTCGCGGCGCTTGAATGCGCGGGCAACCGAAGGAACGAGCTGGTCGCGGTGGCGCCGATTCCCGGCGAGCTCGAATGGCATGCCGAGGCGATCGGCAACGCCGCGTGGAGCGGCTGGTCGCTGGCGGAAGTCCTCGCCGCGGCCGGCCCCACCGCGAAGGCGCGGCACGTCGAATTCATCGGCCTCGACGAGACCGAGCGCCTGGGGCGCCGCTTTGGGTTCGGCGGTTCGATCCCGATCGAAAAGGCTCTCGGCTTCGAAGTGCTGCTCGCCGACACGATGAACGGCGCGGAGCTTGCCCCGGCGCACGGCTTCCCCGTGCGCGCCTTGGTGCCCGGTTACTTGGGCGCGCGGAGCGTCAAGTGGCTGGGCGAGATCCGGCTGCGCGAAGCGCCGTCCGAGAATTACTTTCAGGCGCATGCCTATCGGCTCTTTCCCTCGTGGGTCGATCGCGACAATGTGGTGTGGGAGAGCGGCCTGATGCTCGGCGAAATGCCGGTCACCTCGGTGCTCTGTACTCCCGCGCCGGGTGCCGTCCTGCCGGCGGGAGAGGTCGAGGTGTCCGGTTACGCCTACGTCGGCGGCGGCCGGGGGATCGATCGGGTGGATCTGTCGCTCGACGGCGGGCGCACCTGGCAGCCGACCGAGCTGGGGACCGAGGAGGGGGGCTGGAGCTGGCGCCTGTTTTCGGCGCGCGTCGATCTCGGACCCGGGCAGCACGAGCTGGTGGTCCGCGCGTTCGACCGCTCGGCCCAGACCCAGCCGCGCGACGCGGCCGAGGTCTGGAACTTCAAGGGCTACGCCAACAACGCCTGGCACCGGGTACGGATTTCGGTGGTGTAGGCAGACTCGTCTCTGCCTTTCGATCAGTCGGTCGGCGCCAACGTTACGCAGAGCACCCGATCCCAAGCGGGATCGATCGCGCTGACACCCGCGAGGAGGCCGAGGCCGATTCCCGCCGCGCCTTCGAGAAATCCCTTGCTGGCGATCCAGTCCGGCCCGGCCTGATAGCCCCCTAAGAAGCAGAGGTAGCCGGCGATTCCCTCGCCGGGCTTGCGTAGCGCCAGCGATTGGGCGTACCAGTGCTCGGCCGCCGCTCCGAGGATCGGATCTCCCGAAGCCTGATACAGCCGGTTGTAGAGATGGGCGATGCCTACTCCGCCGTGGCAAAGGCCGGCGTCGCGGGCGCCCGCCGTGTCGTCCTGTCGGGTGGTGCAATCGCGCGCGATCGAGATCGCCTCGTCCTCCCAATCCTTGCGGCCGACCGCCCGCGCGGTGGCGAGCAGAGCGGTGGCGATCCCCAAGTCGCCATAGCACCAGGCGAGTCGCGAAGAACTTACGGCGTCGACCCCCGGGCTGACGGAATAGCCGAAGCGCGAGCCGGTGCCGGGCGGCAGCTGGCTCGCCAAGATCCAATCGACGGCCCCTTCGAGCAGCGGCCGGGCGCGTTCGATCCCCCGCGCGACGGCACCGGCGAGAATCGGAACGATACCGGGCACCCCGTGCGCGACGCCCAGGTTGTAGTAGCCGTTCGGACTGACGGCGAGTTGGTGATCGGGGAGCTTCTCCGGTCCGGTAAACCAGGTGACGTGGCCATTGTCCCGGCGCTCGGCGAGATCGCCGAACCGATCGACCACCCGTTCGAGACAGAGGCGGGCGGAAGGCCGCCCGGGCCGTTCGAGCGCGTAGACCCCGAAACCGACCAGGCCGCCGATCAGGTCGTAGGTTTCGCTCCAGGGGTGGTCGAGCAACTGGGCGAGCGCTTGGTCGATCTCCTCGTTAGCGTCCTCCCCTTCCTCGCTCTCGTAGAGGCGCCCTTGCAGATGCTCGGCGACCCAGGCGATGCCGGTGAAGCCGCCATGCAGGCTCGCGCCGGTCGGCTCGTTGGCGAGCGCTTCGACCGCCGCGTCGAGATGCTGTTCGGCCACCTCGGCGTACTCCTCGCGACCGGTTGCCTCGGCGAGATAG
>JBBRUC010000102.1:0-20618 GCA_038248205.1 Thermoanaerobaculia bacterium | reverse complement strand
CGGGGAAGGCACGACGCTGAACAACATCGCGGCGGTGTACGACGATCTGGGCCAGAAGGAGGAGGCTCTTCGTCGTTATGAAGAGGCGCTCTCGGTTCGTCGCGAGGTAGGGGACCTCTGGGGCGAGGCGGTCACTCTCTTTAACATCGGCTCCGTGCTAGCCGATCTCAGCCGGTTCGCCGGGGCGGTCCAGGTTCTTGAAGCCTGCGTCGCGCTCGACGAGAGGATTGGGCATCCCGATCTGGCAAGCGATCGGGCGTTTCTCGAACGGGTTAGGACAAAGCTGGGAAGCTGAGGAGTCGAATCCGTTTCACCCCTCCTCCTCCAGCGCCTCCAAATCCCGCTTCAGCTTCTTGATCGAGTCCTCGTCGAGGCTGTCGTAGTAGCCGCGGATCGCTCCTTGGGCGTCGACCAGGACGAAGCGGGTGCTGTGGACGATCGGGTCGATCACGGTGAGCATCGGAAAGCCGCCGCTTAGACTCCCGCTGCTGCCATCGGCGGCCCCAGAACGAACGGAATCTGCTGCGAGGCGACCGGCGTGAATCGGAGCAGACAACGAAAAATCGACTCGTGCTCGGTAAGGCGAGGCTCTGAAGCAGTATAGAGCGCCGCCGCGAGATCTCGCCAACGCAAGAGTTCTCGTCGCAAGGAACGACGCGGGTTGACTTCGATGGTCAGGTCGACGAGACGGAGGACTCTCTCGTACCCGAGGCGAAACCCGGCGAGGTCCGCAGCTCTTAGCTGGCTCGACGCACGGTTCATCTCGTTGCCGATCATCAGTATCTGGCGATCGAGATCGAAGCGAGACCAGCGCTCTGAATTCAAGGTCGAGTGCTGAGTCACGGCATCGGTTCCTCGATCAGTGCGAGCGTTACTTCCCGAACTTGTTCCCGCACCGTGGGGTCTTCAATGAACATGCTGCGGTTTCCTTGGCCTGGTCGGATGTTGATCAGAGAGGTGTACTCAATTCGCTCGTCAGGGCTCTTGTCTGGATAGTAGTTTGCGCCCCACAGATCAACCTGACTGCTTCCTGCTTCAAGGAGAATTTCCTCTGCGTCCGAATGAAGTTCTCCGCCTATCGCGGCAATTCGACGCTCGATATCGACTACATACTTAACCATGTCCTCGAAGAATAGGCCGGTCAGCCGGGAGATCTCACCCGGTCCGATCGGATGGTCCGCGTCCGCGATGACGATCTCGGGACCCTCGCTCACCCCCCCTCCTCCTCCAACCCCTCCAAATCCCGCTTCAGCTTCTTGATCGAGTCCTCGTCGAGGCTGTCGTAATAGCCGCGGATCGCTCCTTGGGCGTCGACCAGGACGAAGCGGGTGCTGTGGACGATCGGTTCGATCACGCCTTCCGGCGTCGGGGGTGGGTTGGGATCGACCGCCAGGTGGAAGCCGTTCTTGATCAGGCCGTACATCGCGTCCCGGTCGCCCGAGAGGAACCACCAGTGCTCCGGGGCGCCGTGTTGGACCGCGTAGGCTTCCAGCACCCCGGGGGTGTCGTGTTCCGGATCGACCGAGAACGAGACCATCCGGGTGCCGAGTCGGGGCGGCAGTTCGCGTTCGAGCTTCGCCATCCGCTCGGTGATCAGCGGGCAACTCGTGACGCAGCGGGTGAAGATGAAATCGGCGATCCACGGGGTGCCCGCGAGGTCCGAGGGGCCGACCCGCCGGCCGTCGCGGTTGGTCAGCTCGAAGCTGGGAACCTGGCCGAGGATCGGCGGGGGCGTACCCGGACGCCCGAGCGCCAGGCGGCTGGAGATGGCAGAGAAGGCGATCGCCACGAGCGCCGCCACCAGCACGGCCCAAAGCAGCCGGCGGCGCCAACGGCCCGAGCCGTCGACGCTCGAATCCTCGCCGCCAAGGGCGTCGATCGAGGGGCTTACCGTCCGATCCTTATCCATGGGTCGGCTCGCCGGCTTTAGAACAGGATGCGGTCGATCAGCATCGCGCCGAGCAGCGCCGGCAGGTAGAGGATCGACGCAAACATCAGCCGCCGGGCCGAGGCGTCGCTGCGCTCGCGGCCGAACTTGAGGCTCGCGGCGAGGTAGGCGATGCCGAGCGCGAGCGCGGCCCAGAAGTAGACGGTGCCGAGCAGGCCGAGAGGGGTGGGCAGGAGAGAGACCGGCACCAGCGCCGCGCCGTAGAGGATCGCCTGGCGCGCGGCCTGGGCGCCGCTCGGGTCGGTCACGGTGAGCATCGGGAAGCCGCCGCTCCGGTAGTCGTCGCGACAGAGCCAGGCGATCGCCAGAAAGTGCGGCATCTGCCAGAAGAACAGGATGCCGAACAGCACCCAGGCGGGCAGATCCACCCGATCGCGCACGGCGGCCCAGCCCATCATCGGCGGGATCGCGCCGGGTACCGCGCCGATGATCGTCGACAGCGAGGTGATCGGCTTGAGCGGCGTATAGATGAAGACGTACCCCACGAGCGCCGCCACCCCGAGGAGGGCTGTGAGCAGATTGACCTGGAGCGCCAAGTAGCCAAGCCCGGCGACGCCCAGGACCACGCCCCAGAGCAGCGCCGCGTCCGGATGCATGCGCCCGGACGGCACCGGCCGATCGATCGTCCGGCGCATCCGGCCGTCGCGCTCGCGCTCGATCACCTGGTTGAGCGCCGACGCCCCGGCAGAGACCAGGCCGGTGCCGATCAGCGTATGGACCAGCAGCCAGAACGAGATCGGCCCCCGCTCGGCGAGCAGAAAGCCCATACCGGCGGTCAGCACCACCATCGTCGTGATGCGCGGCTTGGCGAGGGTCGACAGATCCGAGAGCAGGCGGCTCTGGCGCGCCGGCCGGCCGGCCACCCCCTCCGCTTCAACCGCTTCGGCCTTCACAGGGTCACCTCTCGCGTGCCGAGCGAATCCTGCCGCGGGGGAAGGCGGGGAGCCGCCGGAGCCGCCGGAGCCATGGGAGCCGCCGCCGGCTCCGTCGCCCGGGCGAGCCGAGCGGCGTGGAGCGATAACACCAGGCTGGCGGCGAGCAGCGAGGCGCCGGTCGCCACGTGGAGGGTGTTGACCCAAACCGTCCGGCCGGTGAGCACCACGGCGCCGCCGAGGGAGATCTGGGCGACCACCAGCAGCGCCATCGCGAGGGCCGGCCGGGTGAGGGCGCCCAGGTCCGCATGGTGGCGAAACACGCGGACGACGGTCCAGGTGAGCAGAATCAGCACCAGAAGCGCTCCGATCCGGTGGGAGTAATGAAGGCCGATCTTCCAATCGAAATGAGCCGGCACCAACCGGCCGAACGCGAGCGGAAAGTCCGGAATCGCCAGCCCCGCGCCGTTGTGCCGTACCAGGGCGCCGAGCAAAATCTGAAGATAGATCAGCCCGGTGGTCGCGAACGCCAGCCGGCGGAGCGGTGCGACCTCCTCCTCGGGCGCTTCGTCACCGCCCCAATAGCGCGGCGAGGTGACGACCGCAATCGAAGCGACCAGACAGAGAAACAGCTCGGCCAACGCCGCGTGGGAGATCGAGACAGCAGGCGGCAGGAAGAGCAAGACGGTCAAGCCGCCCAAAAGCGCCTGCGCGAGCACCGCGGCGACCGCGAAGCCGCCCAGCCGCCGCACCCCCGGCCGCCGTTCCGACCGCGAAAGCCAGACCGCGAGCACCACGGTCAGCAGCGCGACCGTTCCGGCGAACAGTCGGTGGCCATGCTCGGCCCGGATCGCGTCGAGATGCCACCACCCTGGCGGGTTCAGGCTGCCGTACGAGAGCGGCCAATCGGGAACCGACAGCCCCGCCTCTTTGCTCTTGACCAGCGCCCCCGCGGCAATCAGCAGGATGACGAGACCGGCAAGGATCAGGGCGAAGCGATGAAGGGCCCGCGAAACGGGAGGGGAGGTGCGGTTCGCGTCGTTGGCAACCAAGATCGAAAAATCCGTCGGATCGGTGCCCCGGAAGAGCCCGGAGGCGCCAGCGGCCAGTCTAACGCGGAAAGCCTACCCGGGAACCGTCCGAACGCGCGGGAAGAGTCTCCGGCTCCGATAGACTGCGGGAAATCAGGTTGCCGACCGCGGAGGGTTCCATGCAGCGATTCGATCGAAAGACGGCCATTCCTCTCCTCTTCACTCTTCTGCTGCTCGCGGCTCCGCTCGGAGTCCTGGCGGACGGCGGCAGCTGCACGGAAAACGACCAGTGCGGCGCCGACGAGTTCTGCTCCCGCCTGTTCGGCGAATGCGGCAACCCGGGCAAATGCGAGGCCCGGCCCACGGATTGCCTGGAGCACGGGCACCCGATCGTCAAGCCCATGTGCGGCTGCGACGGCAAGACCTACGACAACGTCTGCCTCGCCGCCCTCGACGGAGCGAGCATCGACCACGAAGGCCCCTGCGTCACGCCCGCGCCCTGAGACGCGGTTTCCGCAGCTTCGCCCGGCAGCGATCGCGGCGCCCTGGAAGGCTCCGCCCGAATCAGCACCGGCTCAAACAGCGGGTTGAAGCCGGTCGCCGTGTAGTGCGTCTTCGACAGGCGCTTAGCGGAGCCGAACACGGGGCCTTTGAAAGCGTTTCCAGGGGCTCCCCAGGGGTGCAGCCATCTAGCACCGACGACAGTGCGATGGGGATTCTGAGCAAATGCCGGGAAACATCCTCACCGGGTGGTTGGGTTTCGGATTCAGCCATTTGGCAAGGGGGCGTCCGGTACGATTTCACTTACTGTCGCTTCCAGGTCCGGGAGATCGTGCTGGACTGTCTCCCAAAGAACTTGGGGACTCACGCCGAAGTAGCCGTGCGTCAGCTTGTCGCGCATCGCGGCCATGTCCCGCCAAGGTATCTGTGGGCAAGAAGCTCGGAGTTCTGGCGTAATCTTCTTGGCAGCTTCACCGACGATCTCAAGGGCTCTCGTCACGGCGAAGAGAGTTCGGCTGTCGGCTTCGAAATCCTCGAAAGCCATTCCAGCGACAAAACCTCGCGCTTTTCGTACCGCGTCGAGGATGTCGGAAAGATAGTCGAAATCGGTCCGCTGGGTGCTCAAACGGCGATCACCTCGGCGAGTACCCGCTGCCCGATCTGGGGTTTGAGCGCGTCTCGCATCACCAGATCCACCTTACGCCCCAGCCTGTCGCTCAGGGCCCGTTCAAGCGCGAGAAAGCTCAAGAGGCTAGGGGTGGAGTCGAACGACACGAGCAGATCAAGGTCGCTTTCCGGTCGATCCTCTCCGCGAGCCACCGAGCCGAAAATACCGAGCGATCGAACGTGGAACTGCTCGGCCAGGTCCGGAAGCTGCTGTCGGAGGTCTTCCTTGAGGCTCTGGAGCGTTCTTGTTCCGTTCATTGGCGCCATCTCCTCTGGTTATTGAGAGCATAACCGATCGAGATCTTGGCTCGCATGGGACCGTGCAGTACCAGTCGCTCAATGCGTGCAATCGAGGAGAACCCGAGCCACCTCGCTTGCTTGTTTGCATTTTCAGCTCGGCGAGCAGAGAAGCAGGCAAGCGATGCGAGATCGTCTTGAGCGTTGGCCTCAGCGTCGGCAGGTGACCGCCTCGGCCTTCAAGGTCGGTAGGTGATCAGGACCATGGCGACCGCCAAGAACAGGAACCCGATCATCTGGGTTAGGCCGAGCTTTTCGTCCAGCACGAAGCGCGACACCAGCGCGACACAGACGACGCCGAAGGCCAGGTGGAAGCTGGCCATTTGCGCGCCGTTGTAGGTGCCGTACCCGAACCGGGTGGCCGCCACGTTGAGCACGTACTCGGGCAGGACCAGAAGCCAGCTCGCGCCGAGGGCGGTCCAGAAGCCGATGCTGTCGCGATAACGCAGGTGACCCAGCCACGCCAACGCCATCAGGCAGCTGGAAAAAAGCATGAATAGCGGGACCAGGATGCTCTTGGGCACTGGTACTCCTCGGCTCGTAGAGCCATCTGTTGCTCAAAACGACCGATCGTCGGCTACGGATCTCGGTATTCTACTGTCGGCATTGGTACACTCAACCTATGTCCAGACCCCTACCCAATTCAAAAGGTCCCTTTCGGGCGGACCAGATTCGCTCGGGCGATCCTTATGAACTCTCGAACGGCCATGCGATTCAATGCATGACCACGGGCGGTCGCGGCTCGCGCGCCAATCTCCTCGGCGGCTCGGTGCTCGAAAGCGATCCGGCGGTCGAGGAAGCGGGGATCGACACCGGGTACGCCCCATCGTCCGACACGCTGCGCGCGCCGGACGTGGCCGTGGGCAACGTGCCCAACACGCCCGGTTGGGTGCAGGGCGCGCCGCCGCTCGCGGTGGAATACGCCGACACGGGGCAGGATGAAAAAGAGCTTACGGCCAAGATCTCAGAACTCTTGGCCGCCGGCACCCGGATCGTCTGGGTCGTCCGTCTTTCCGGACCCCGCCGGGTCGAGGTCCACGAAAGCGGGCAGAATCCGCGGCTCGTGGGTCCGGGCGAAGAACTCACCGCACCGGGGATTCTGCAAAACTCCGTGCCGGTGAACGCGCTTTACGACCGCGACGCCGCTCACGCCGTCACCTTCCGCAATCTGCTCCAGCGCCAAGGCTATCGGGATCTCGACGAGATTCGCGGCGAAGGCCGGCAGGAAGGCCGGCAAGAAGGACGGAACGAGGGCCGGCACGAAGGACAACAGCTCGCCTTGCGCGAATCCATCTTCGCCGTCCTGGAAGCTCGCGGCCTGCCGGTCGACGACGCGGCACGCTCGGCCCTGGCGGCGATCGACGACCCCGTTGCACTGCGCCGTCACCTCGCCCGGGCGGCGACGGCGGCAACGACGGACGAAGTCTTCGTCGGCGATTGAGGCATTCTCTTCGGAGAGGAAACGCCGTCTCCGGGCAGCCGGCGCCGCGCAGGCATTCCGTTCTGCTCCTCTCTTTGCGCAGACCGGAGCGCAAAGGGCTGCGACGTCGCCCCCCTCTCGGGAGCGAGGATCAAAGCTCATCCCCTCGGCCAGGGCGATCACCGCTGCCGCTTCCGGCGAGTGCCAGCCCACCCACGAGATGGACCAGCCCGCTCCCCAGATCAACCAGCTCGACCCGGCGCTGGGCTGGCACACCCCTGCGCTGGAGCATTCTGCCTATGAGCTGGGCCGGCACGCCCCTGAGCTGGAACATTTTCCCTTCGAGCTGGGCCGGCACGCCCCCGAGCTGGAGAATCTCCCCTCCGAGCTGGGCCGGCACACCCCCGAGCTGGAGAATCTCCCCTCCGAGCTGGGCCGGCACGCCCCTGAGCTGGAGAATTTTTCCTCCGAGCTGGGCCGGCACGCCCCTGAGCTGGAGAATTTTTCCTCCGAGCTGGGCCGGCACACCCCTGAGCTGGAACTTTTTCCCTTCGAGCTGGTCGAGCACACCCCCAAGCCGGAACGTCTTCCCTCCGACTGAGGCCGGACGATAATGCGTCGCCCCTCTCGCCAGCTCCGCCTGGGCTGCTACCCCGGAGATCCCTTTCGTAACTGGGGCTTTCCTCCCCAGCCGGGCTTCGCCAGCTCATCCGGCACGACCCATGTGGAGTGCGCCGACGTGTCGGCGCTTTGGAACAGCGTGGTGAAGTAGCGACTCCGATCCAAAGCGGCGACGTGTCGCCGCTGGCTGGCGGACGAAGTCCTGACAGCAGGCAGGAGTTGGCGGCAGCGATCTGGTCGGGCTTGAAGCTCGTGGTATGCAAGACGCTGCGCGGAGTCGGCCCAAGGAGTCAGCGCGTTCCGTCCCTTGGCGGGCCGAGCCCTTCCTCCTCGTAGGTCTAACACATCGGACGCCGACGAGGTGTCCCTTGCAATGCCATGTACCCGAACGGGCGCGGGATTCAGCGATCCGGCGTAAGATCGTTTGGCAAAAACGTTCAGATCTGGAAATTCCGCTCCAGCGTCCTTCGAGCGAAGGGGATTCTCGTTATGAACCAGAACCTGCCGAAACCGTCGAACGCCTTCGTCGGTGCATCCTGGGCCGCCTTGTTGATCGGCGGCGTCGCCTACCTGATCAACCTGTGGACGGGCACGATGCCGCTCAACGAAAAAGGCTATTACTTCACGATCTTGATGTACGGACTGTTCGCGGCCGTCTCGCTGCAAAAGAGCGTCCGCGACCGGCTCGACGGCATCCCCGTGACCTCGATCTACTACGGGCTCTGCTGGTTCTCCCTGGTGCTGGCGATCACCCTCCTGACCGTCGGGCTCTGGAATGCGATCGTTCCCTCCAGCGAAAAGGGTTTCCTGGCGATGTCGTTCGTCCTGAGTCTCTTCGCGGCGGTGGCCGTGCAAAAAAACGTTCGGGATCTCGGATCGCTGGGACTGAAAGGCGACAGCCCAGAGTAAGGGGGCAATGCCACAACCAACGGCACGTTCCTGACCAGTCTTACCGAGGCTCCTGGAGCTTGCGGGCTTCCCGAACGATTCAGGAATTCCACCCCGCGTTGCGGGTTCAGAACCGGCTGGCGGACGAAGTCCAGACCTCAGACTTTCAGCCGAGCAAGAGCATCGGGCCGCGGTAGAGGCCGAAGCGACCAAGAAGCTGCTGGAAGCGATCGTAGAACCTACTGCATTCGACCGCCCGTTCCAGTGGATTTAGGTCGGGTTGCACCGCATTCGATGACGCAATCCGGTGGAAGCGGCGGCAGAATCCAGTGGAAGCGATCAGAGAATCCACTGCATTCTGTCGTCGCTTCCACTGGATTCTGCGACCGCTTCCACTGGAAATCTCATCGTTTCCACTGTACTCGATGGTCGCTTCCACTAGATCCTGCGACAGCTTCCGAGGGAAATCTCATCGCTTCCGCTGTATTCGATGGTCGCTTCCACTGGAACTGCGACCGCTTCCGATGGAAATCGCATCGTTTCCACTGTATTCGATGGTCGCTTCCACTAGATCCTGCGACCGCTTCCACCGGATTCTGGCGCCGAATGAACCGGAATCCGTGGCGCGTTCCCCGCCCGATAGGATCACGAGGTCGTCGAGCTCGCGCTGTGAAACCGCCCGCTGTTCCGGGGCAACCCGACGCCGTGGCCGGAGCTGCGGAGTCGGCTCAATCCCCTCTTGAGTGGATGGGCCGGAACCTTCAGCTTCGGCTACACCGGAGAAACCGACCAGGCCATCCGGTGGCACGTCGCGGATCGGGTGCGGCGGTTTCTCAGTCGTCGGCACAAGCTTCCCCCCGGAACCGGCCGCTTCGGATTCAACGAGGTGCCGACTCTACCCTTTTGGCAGGGACCACCTTCAAGGGTGAGCGGGTACCTGCTGCGACAATTCCTCGCGAACGCGGTCGGCGAGGTACGTCTTGAGCAGCGACTGGTACGGCACGTCTCGCTTGTTTGCGAGCAGCTTGAGTTCGGCGATCAGCGAAACAGGCAATCGGAGCGAGATCGTCTTGAGCGTAGGTCTCAGCTCCGGCAGGGTGACCGCCTCGGCTTTCGACCAATCGACATAGTCCACCGAGTCGTTCTGGGACCAGAACTTCCGCTCCTCCTCTTCGGAGGCGAACTCAGGAATCGGTTCTTTTCTCATGGTGCCCGTAGGCCGCAAGCTCGCGGCGGGTCATGTCACGGGTCGAGATGACCCGGATGAGTGTTTCCCGAAGGGTAAAGGCGACGAAGAGCCGCCGGCCGGCGTCGGTCCTCCCGAGGGCGTAAAACCGAGTTTCCGAAACGGAATGGACCGGGTCGAGTTGCACCACAAAGGGCCGGTTGAAGAAGATCTCTTCGGCCTCCCAGAAGGCGACGCCGTGTTTTTCGAGGTTCTTTTCAAGATTACCCTCGTCCCACTCGAAGCCCGAAGCCGTCGCCACCTGCCGCCGGATGTCCACAGTCGGAGTATACGCTGAGCGTATACAGATCCGTCGCCTAAGGGTGAGCTTTTCCTTCTGGCGCGAGTCGACGGGGACACCACTCTCGGGCTGGTCGCGACCCCTTCCCTCGCGAGACACACCCTGAGACAATCTCCGCATGCAAGGTACACTCGAAGAAGCAGTGGTGGCGGCAGCAGGCCACGTAATTCCCGAAGACTGTAGGCTCGGCAGGGAAGAAGATCGATTCGGAGAGACCTCGGCGATCGCACTGGCGAACTTCGAATCCGCTCCAGTGGCCGCCTGGAGAACTCACTTTCAACTCGCGGTTCTTCCTGTCCATGAATGCCTCTCGCCAGAGCAGGAGAAGGTCTGGCTTCGACTTCGAGACCGAACTTTGGATCAGGGCTCGACACTCGTGGTTTTCTACGAGGACGCGGATCGAGGCCCGGTAGAGCAGTGGGCGGACTTTGCTTCGGAGAGGCTGGACCTCATCCATCCAGGGTTCCTGTGCCTTCCCGCGGCGCAGCTGCGCTCCGGCACCTGGGTCGTGGAGCCCGACTTCGAGTGTGTTCAAACCCTCAGTTGTACCCTGCTGGCGTTATGGAATGGCACTTTGGCCTACGTCGGACCGGTTGAAGGTATGCAGCTCGTCGGAGTGGAGCTGATGGCTGACAAGTGCTGGAAGTGCAAGGCCGAGTTACGTACCGTTACCGGCCTAGTGATTCCGGATCGACTGGTTTCAGGCTGGAAGACAACGGAGTGGCGTTACTTCCAGTCGCTCTTGCGCTTGGCGTCTCTCGACGAAGGGACCGTGGCAGCGATCCTAAACCGCCTTCCTCTCTGGCGAGCCGAGGATCCGTGCATCACTCCGATCGAGATGCGCTCGACCCGAGGAAGCGGCACCTCCTATTGGGCGGCCACCTGCCCGATCTGCGGATCTGTTCGAGGCGATTTCCATGCGGCGGAAGCGCGGCTGGACTACCTCCACGACCTCGAATCGCGGCGCCAAGGATTGCTCAGTTACAGGCCCTTGAAGCTGAACTTGAGCCGGGAAATGCTGAGTGCCCTGTTCTCGGAAGCCCAGTGCTGTGCTCACAGTTGCCTAGCTGGATGGGCGCTTCAGGACGACTAGGAGCTTGATCCACATCCTTCGTGCCGCTGGGGGCAAGAGATCACGCACCTGTCAAGATCTTTTGACACCGGTCTGGGGCGCGCAGAATCATAGCTTTACGGCCGATCTCGTTGTTCGGTCCGCAAGGTTCTTTGCGGCGGACGAGCCGCACAATTCACGTCAGCGACGAAGAAGAGGCCCAAGTTGGGCGCCTGGTCTACATCCTTTCCCATGGCTGCAAGGAGAACCTCGTCGCCCGGCCCGAGGATTGGCCGGGAGTCCACTGCGTCATCGCCCTGCTCACCGGCGAGCCGATCGAGGGCACTTGGTTCGATCGCACCAAAGAATGGGAGGCGAGGGTACGCGGAGAAGACTTCGGCGTCCGGCAGTTCGCGGAAACGGAAGTCGTGAACTTCGCTCCCTTACTCTGCTGGCGGCATCTCTCGGAGGAGGAGTACCGCGGCCGGATCGCCGAGTTGGCCGAGGCGATCGTCGAGAAAGCCGCCGCTCGGCGATCGGAGGGGGAATCGAACCTCTCGGTCGGGAAGCGATCCTTCGGCAACAACCGTTTCCCGGCCCGCTAAGACGAAGAAGTCGCCCGCGCCACTCGTCCACGCCGCCAGCAAGCGAGTGCCTACCCAGATCAGGATCACCTACGCCTGGTTTATTGGGGCCTTCCGCGAAGCGGCCGAATACCTGAGGGCCGGCGACCGGCAGGCGCTTTCCGCCCAGCTTGCGGTTTGTTCGAGCGGGCCGGTTGGCGAGCACACCGGCTAGGTAGTCAACATAACGCGCTCAACTCTAAGCAGAGCGCGCTCGAAGTCCCTGCTGTGTGGGCTGCGATCCGGCGCCCACGGGGCCGGCACGATCGCTATCCGATCCGATCTCCACCTCATTCATCGCCATATGCTGGCAGCGAAGGGGCTCCGTCTCCAACTTCCGGTTGCCACGGGGGGGCCTTTCGGCTCCTCTTTACCAGGCTGCCGCGCTTCGAGGTGCTCGTCTCCCAGAAGAGGGTGGCACCTTTTGGCCTGGTTCCTACTTAAACCTGTCCCGCACAGAGGCTCTTGCGTACCTCTCTTAGTAGAGATCTGTGATTTCACGAATCCGTGATCAAGCTTTACCCGAGCTCCAGAGCCCGCTTGGCGTCCAAGCGGGTTGAACGAGGGAGATGAGTCATGCGCAGAACGTTAGGGATCTTGGTCTTCTCGCTGTTCTTCGTCGTCTTCGGCGCGACTTCGCTTTCGGCGAGCTGCACCGCGAGCCAATCCTGTCAGGTGCCCTGGATCTCGTCGATTTCCTGTTCCGGCACTAGCGTCTGCTCCTCAGGCGCCGATTGGGTCGAGTGCGACGGCACCAGGACCTACTGCCCCACGCCCGCCCCCTGCAGCGGTTCCTGTTTTTCGAGCATCCAGTGCTATGAGATCTGCGGCGAGGGGGGTGTCGAGCCAATATCCTATCTCTGCGACCGCTCGGCGCATTGCTGCCGGTGCTACTACTAAGTAGTTAAGGGCACTGGCCCAGGGCCGCCGGCTTTGGTTCGAGTTCGCTCTCAAGGAGATGGCGAGCAGGGCGAAGGTATCGACGGCCACTGAGGTGGGGCGATTTACACCGGATCGGGTCCGCTCAAGATCGGCTGGCACCTCTTTTGGGGCGGCGCCTACGTGGCCGGCCTGCGGTGCGCAGGACGGCAGCGGCTCCTACCGCCAAGCGGAGCAGGTCACCGATCCAGCCCACATGACGGCGGGACAAGGTCCTCTCCCGCCGCTACCAGGCAATCCTCGTCAGCGACGAAGAAGAGCTCCAGGTCGGGCGCCTAGTCTACATCCTCTCCCATGGCTGCAAAAAGAACCTGGTCGCCCGGCCCGAGGAATGGCCGGGAGTCCACTGCGTCACCGCCCTGCTCACCGGCGAGCCGCTCGGGGGCACTTGGTTCGATCGCACTAAGGAATGGGAGGCGAGAGTACGCGGAGAAGACTTCGGCGTCCGGCAGTTCGTGGAAATGGAAGTCGTGAATCTCTCCCCCTTACCCTGCTGGCGCGACCTCCCAGTGGCGCAGTACCGTGGCCGGATCGCCGAGTTGGTCGAGGCGATCGTCGAGAAAGCCGCCGCTCGGTGATCGGAGACGGGAATCGAACCTCTCGGCCCGGCCGCGATCCTTCGGCAGCAACCGTTTTCCCAGCCCGCTAAGACGAAGAAGTCGCCAGCGCCGCTGGTCCACGCCGCCAGCAAACGGGTGCGTACCCAGATCAGGATCACCTAGGCCTGGTTTGCCCGAGCCTTCCGAGAGGCGGCCGAGTACCAGAGAGCCGGCGACCGGCAGGCCCGCTTTCCCCGGGGGAGCTTCCCGCCGGGGTTGCCGTTCGGTCGAGCGGGCCGGTTGGCGAGCACGCCTGCCACGTCGTCGGGATCGCCTCCTCAACGCGAAGCAGAGCCCGCTCGAAGTCCCGCTCCCTTGGCCGGTGGGCCGCGATTCGGTGCCTACGTGGCCGGCACGAATCGTCAGCCGACCCGATCTCCGCCTCATTCACCGCCATAGACTCGCTGCGAAGGGGCTCCGTCCCAACTTCCGGTTGCCACGAGGGGGCCTTTCGACCCCCTTTGACGGGCTGCCGCACTTCGAGGTGCTCGTCTCCCCGAAGAGGTTGGCTCCTTTTCGGCTCGCGGCCAAGATCCGCTGTTGCGGGAAGAAACGCGAGCGCCAGATCCGGATCGCACCCCGCCGCGCGCGAGACCTTCCCCAGTCCGCTGAGGGACAGGCCTGCCGACGTCGCGGCAATCGTTCGGCTGTGCATAGCTCGTCGCGCGGGTTAACCGCGGCTCTTCCAGTAAGGTCGATGTCTCGGGGGCGCGGGTGCGCGCTCCTGGGTTTTGGAACTTGCGGGTATGCCTCTAGAGTCGCGACGGGTAATGCGCGGAGGCTGCCGGTTCAGGCCCGGACCAGGATGCCGCGACCGATCAACCAATCAGCGAGGGCGGCGGCTTGCCGGGGAGGCAAATCCGGCAGCCGGCGGGACCAATCGCGGCGCCCTCTGCCGCTCATCCCGGCTCGGGCCAATTTCGAACCAGCTTCTTCAGTCCTCGTCGCAGGGCAACGAATTACAAACGGGATTCTGAACTATCCTGCGAAGCGTAATTTAAACCCGGTGGCCTTTGCCATAGTCATAGCTTGGCCCTCCTCGAAAGGAACCAATGCGCCTGCCCCGATCGATCTTCGCCTTTGTCCTCTCTTGCCTATTTTTTGCCGTATCCCCCCTTCACGCTGAAGCCTGGCAGGCTCCGGCCCTCGCCGGCTTGGAGTACGTCGAAGTCCAGAAGCCTGTGCTGAGCGTCGAAGGGGGAGGCGAAGAGCCCTTGCCGACCGACCCCGAAACTTCCTTCGGCCCCCTGCCACCGAAAGTCCTCAGCCTGCTCGGCCCATCCGCCGTTGACTATTCGAGCTTCGTGGCCGCCTACGTGGTGCCGACTCAAGTAGGGGCAATCCAAACCGAAGCCGACAGCGCGGGACTTCTGTACACCCAAGGCACCGACACCTGGCTGCAGTTGCCCTATTCCGCGTTCGAGACCCGCACGGGAGAAGACCGGATCTCGAAGGATTTCCCTCTCAGCTTCGAGAGCGCGCCGGTACCGAATCTCTACCTCGTGCAGTTCGCGTTTCCGCCCAAAGAGGAATGGGTCGCGGCGCTCGAAGGGTGCGGCGCCAAGGTTCTCGCCGCGTTCCAGGCCCGTACCTACCTGGTTCATGCGGCGGGAACCAGCCCGCTCCTCGCCTGCTCCACGTCGCCCTATTTCGCGTGGATCGACAGCTACCTGACGACCGATCGGCTGGCCCCGGAGTACCTGGCCGAAGAAGCTCCTCTCGGCTACATGCTCCAGTACCGAGTCGATGCCGATCTGGCCGCGAAGTCCTCCGGCTTGTCGGCCTCGATTGCGGTGGACGACATGCTCGTCCAAGACGAACCGCCGTCCAAGTTTCTGTCGGTGCGGCTCACGACCTTGGACCTCGCCGCTCTCGCCGCGAGCGACCCGGATCTCTTGAGCATGGTCCCTCGCGGGGAAGCTCAATGGAGTGACGAACGCCAAGGACTGATCGTCGCGGGCAACGTCCTTGCGAAAGGCCAAGGCCTCACCGGTCCCGGCTACCGGGCCTGGCTGGAATGCCCGCCCTGGAGCCCTGCGGGCAACTGCAAGAGCCTGCTCGCCGGTTCGAACCACCAGCTGATCGGAATGCTCGATTCCGGCTTTGACGACGGCAGCCCGCCAGCCGCCGGGGTGAACCATCATCCGGACTTGGAGAGTCTGACGGCGCTTCCCCCGAACCATCCGGAGCTGCTGGAACGGCTGCTGGAGATAAGGAACTTCACGAACAATCTCAAGAAACCGATACCCGATCCCGAGATTCCGCCTGGGCCGGACCAACTCGGCCATGGCACGATGGTGGCCGGCATGCTGGCAGGCCAAGGACACCCGCAGATCTCGGATCAGCCCTATGGTCCGGGCAGTCAAGTCTTCTTCGGTGGCGGCAAGGATGCCCAGGGCTACTTCCGCGGCTCAGGCATCTCGCCCTTCTCGCGACTGGTCGTAGCCCAAGTCTCTACCGTTGCCGAAGCACTTCTCGATACAGTACCTGGAGGCCGCCATGATCGCGCCCTCCAATGGATGCGCTCAAGTGGGGCGGCCGACCGTGCCTTCATCATCAACGAGAGCTGGAACAAGGTTCAAACGGTTAATGCCAAAATATTGGCCCTTCCCGTTTACGATCAGAGCGCCCAGTTTTACGATGCACGGGTCAAAGATGCCGACATTGCGCGAGGTCAGTTTCAGGCGGCGACCGTGGTATTTTCCTCCGGGAATCAGGCGTATCTTTCCGACACGATGAGCCGGTTCGATTCCGTAGGGTCTCCAGCGACCGCAAAGAACGTAATCACCGTCGGTGCCAGCGAGAGCTATCGGCCGGTCGCTGAGGCCGGCGCACCGGTCCTCGACTGCCGGGATGACAATCCCAACAGCCCACCTAAAGGGCGGGTAGGTTTGGGAAAGGATGCGACGAACACGGCCCGGGTCGCCCGGTTTAGTGGTCGCGGAGTTAACTTCCAAGGGAAGGGGGTCGCTCCGAATAAGGCACTCCACCAGGTCAGGATCAAGCCGGACCTGGTGGCTCCAGGGGTGCGGGTCTTCTCGACGATTCCTTACGACTTCCCGCAGGCGTATCCAGACTCACCGTTGACCGGGGTTGGCTGCCAGGCGTATTTCCCTGCGCTTGGCAACGGCCACTACTTCACTTTTGGCACCGGCACCAGCTTTGCCGCCCCGGTGGTCACCGGCTGCGCCGCTCACCTCCGCAAGTGGTTCCTGGACCGCACGCCTTCCACGAATCCGTCCCCGGCTCTGATCAAAGCCGCGCTGATCGCTACGGCCGACAATCTCGGTGGCCAAGCCGGCAACGACCATCGTCCGAGCCCCAACTATGGCTGGGGACGGGTCAACCTCTCGCGGTTGCTCGACTCGCGAACCTCACGCTTCTTTGTCGATCGCGCCGACCGGCCGGTCTCGAGTACTCTCCCGCGGATCTTCGAGCGCACGATGACCGACGTAACGAAGGACACGGTCATCGTTCTTTCCTGGACCGATCCGCCTTCTGGTGTTGTCGCCAACTCGCAGGCGGCGTTGGTGAACAACCTCCAGCTCATGGTGGAAGACTTCGGACTTGTTCGTGCCTCGCTCGGCAATTGGCGGGGCAACAACTTCCAAGAGAACGTGAAAGGCAACGACACGGGCTATTCGGTGCGTTTTCCGAGCGCACCAGACCTGCCGGTTTCCGACAACATCAACACGGTGGAGGTGGTGATCATCCGCGCCAATACCGTTCTCGCCGGGAACCGAGTGCGGATCACGATCTCGGCTCCGGCGGTGACACAAGGCTCCCAGACTTTCGCGTTGTACGCTCTTAACCTGAATCCGAATTCGTGAGGTCTGCCATGCTCGCGACCGCTCGCCGTTCGCTCCTCGCAATCTGCTTCGCCGCCCTGGCTGCTGCCCCGATCCATGCGATCCAGCTTCCCGGGCCGGATGTACCAGCCCTGCTGCGTATCAACTCGGTTCGGACAATTTTCTTCGGGCCGAATATCGCACAAGTCCGCCACGAACAAATTCTGATCTCGCGTGGAGGCGGCCTCTTCAGCCTACTTGGCACCGGTGTCCCGGGTAGCACCCTATTTATCGATGTGTTTCGCGGTCTGGCCACGAAAGAAGAGCTGGCGACACTCGGCCGGGCTCTCGTCGAAGCGCAGGTTGGCGTACAGGGCGACTGCACTTCCGGCCAATTCGGCCTTGGCCACATCGAGATTACTTGGTACGGACGGACGGGGCGCCAGCGAACGTTTCGGGTGGTTCTTCATGAGGAGTCGCCTCCCGGCACCGAATGTCCGGCGGCGGTCGTCCTTCTAGTCAGCGCGATCGAACGGTTCGTCGGCGATGCGGTATCGGGCTTTCCGCAAGGCTGAGTCGCGCCGCCGAGATGGGTGGTTTGTTACCGGCGCCGTATCGCATCTCCCTCAGGATTGAGAGGCCGCCGCCGGGCTAACGCCACACATGGTTCGAAGCACACCAGTAGCCGCCGCCGCGGATCACGCTCACCGGCAGCGCCGGCAGCAGCGTAAGCCGCGCGCCGGCTGCGGCATAGGCGGCGGTCGCTTCGCGATCACCCGGCGCGGAGGGGGTGGAGAGCCCGGCTTGGAACACGCTTTTTAGATCCGCGCCGGGAAGAAACCCGTAGCTCCCCTTCGCGGCCGCGAGATCTGCGGGGGAAAGCCGGCCGAGCAGCGCGGTACCGGTCGCGACGTCGGCCACCAGGGCGACGAGGGGAGAATCGGCTGCGCCTTGGCCGGCGGGGCAAGAGCGTCTCGATCGAATCGAGATCCGTTCCGGCGCCGCCGCCCAGCGTTCGCACAAGCTCGACCCGTGCGGCGAGATCTCCTCCATCGGGTAGCGGATGAACGAACCGCACCGGCCGGCCATAGCGGACGCCCAACTCGTCGGCCGCGCGGCGGACGGCGGCGAGGTAGCGATCGATTCCCTCGCCGGTGCCGAAGGTTTCGACCGGTACCCGGTCGAGTCCGAGGATTTCGAGAACGCGCGGTTCGAGCGTGTGGATGGAGATCCACGCTGCTTGCGGGGCGATCAGGGCCGGTCGAGATCCGCGGGGAGGGTCTCAATCAGCGCGCGGCGCAGCGTAGCTTCCTCCTCGCGCAGGCCCTTCCTTGTGGATGGGAAAGGTCCTACCTTTACAAGGAACCCCCTTCCCTGCTCCTGGTAAGGCCCTTCCGCGGAAGTAGTCTTCAGCGGCGAAGCATAGCTTTGCGACCGATTACGCTCTTTGGCGTGCAAGATCTTTCCGGCGGACGAGCCGCTACCGAGATCTGAGGATTGCGATCAAGTCGCATAGTTCCCGTCGGTTAGCTCGGCGCCCTCCGCCGGACAGGCTGTTTGAGGTGTCCGGCGGCCACTATGGCCCGGAAGATCCGATTCACGCCCGAAGGAGGCTCGCTCTACGAGGTGACTTGCCGCACTTTGCAGAGCCGGTTCCTCCTGCGGCCGGGTCCGCTGCTCAAGGAGATCATCGTCGGCGCCCTCGGCCGAGTGCAACGCCTCTGCCCGCTCGAGAGTTAGCCTCATACTGGCTGGCTCTCGGCCCGGCAGCGATCCTTCGGCAACACCCGTTCTCTCAGCCGACCAAGACCAAGAAGTCGCCAGCGCCGCGTGTCCACGCCGCCAGCAAGCGGGTGAGTACCCAGATCATGATCACCTACACATGGTTCGCCCGGGCCTTCCGTGAGGCGGCTGAGTACCTGAGGGCCGGCGACCGGCAGGCGCGCTTTCCGCAAGGGTGCTTTCCGCCCGGCTTGCCGTTTGTGCGAGCGGGGCGGTTGGTTGTCGAACCAGCCACGTAGTCGGGGATAACCCGCTCAACGACAAGAAGAGCCCGCTCGAAGCCCCGGCCGCCTCTAGCCGGTGGTCTGCGATTCGGCGCCTACGTGGCCGGCACGATCATCAGCCGACCCAATCTCCACCTCATTCACCGCCTTAGGCTGGCGGCGGGGGCTCCGCCTCCAACTTTCGGTTGCCACGAGGGGGCCTTTCGACGCCCCTTTGCCTGGCTGCCGCACTTCGAGGTGATCGTCTCCCAGAAGAGGGTGGCACCTTTTGGGGCACCTTTTGGGACCAAGTTGACAGACAACTCCGCTTCGGCTAGGGTAATCGCAACCACTCGTCAAACGCATGAAGGGCTGATCGACCTACCCCGAAACGAATAGCGCCAACTTTTGTCCGTCAGTTCCTGGACCTTGCGGAGAAGGCATGGGCTTATATTCTCGGCTTAGACGGCTCCGGGCCTCCCAATGATCGGCAGTGATGGCTTGGCGCGCGCAGCGCTAGCCCGTAGGCATCCAACAGCGCGGGCCGGGCTCGCCAATTCGGTGTCAACTCAATCCAAAGAACTTTCGGTACGAATTCAGGACACTCTAATAGCGATTCGCCGGGTTGCACCGAAGGTCGACAACGGCCATCTGCATTATTCTATCCTCGAACCAACTGGCGCATGTTCTGGGGTCTCCCCATCACGTCGAGCAGTAATTGGGATACCTACTCGCGGCTGTTCCTTCGCTCGTAGCCAATGGGGCGGTTGCGCTGTGTGTGGTCATGTCTCAAGTGCGCTCTGGAACAGAGCACTCTCTGACGATGAAATCGCGAAGGATTTTGAGTTCTCCTTGGGCCGGGTTCTTGAACATTCACCTGAGACTATCTGTCTTTATACATCAGGGTCCTTCCTGGACGACTCGGAGCTGTCCCGAAAAGCTCGCGGAAGGATCGTCGCGTCTATTTCCAAATTGCAGACTATCAAACGAATTGTGATCGAGTCACTCCCGCAATTTATTACCCCACGCGCACTTGACGACATCCTCTCCACATTGCGCCACTCAACTCTGCAAATCGGGATAGGAGTTGACTCCACAGACGACTTTACTAGGGAGGTCCTGTTTCAGCGAACGATTCCTAAGCGTCAGTTCTCAAAAGCAATCTCGACTTGTTTAGCAAGAGACATCGCTACGACCGCATATCTTGTTCTTGGACACCCCTTACTGCCCCCCGCAGCAGCGAGAGCCGACATGGCGTTCTCGATAGAAGAGGCTTTTGCGCTTGGCTTTTCTCATATTTCTGTGGAACCGATAGCACTCCAGCCAGCGACCTTGCAGCACGCCTTTTTCGCGGCATCTCTTTATGATCCACCTACGATTTGGGATCTCGTCTCAGTGTTAAATAGCGTTTCACGGCCTGTCCAGCAACACTTGAAAAACCTTACGCTCGGCGGCCAAATCTTTACGCCGCTGCCATATGCGACGCTGACGTCCTGCCAGGATTGTCTGTCGCAGGCCATGGCCTCTCTACCCTTTGTGGGTGCCGACTTCTGGTCTGAATTCCCCATCTCCTTACCAGGGGAATGTTGTGTCACGAAGCGCGAGCTTAAGATACAGGAGTATCAGGCTTCACACTTGCTCGATCTAGCATCACGGCGACTTGACGAACTTGTCCAGAGTCCGTTTTGGCTTACTCTTTCCAGAGCGAACGCCACTCCCTAGCTAGTGTAGTGCGTCAAGCGGATGCGACCTTATCGAGGCTTCGGCGCGCTCGGGTAACCTTCTCGAGGATGTCGGATGCCTTCGCAGTCCAAATAAACGGTTTGGGGGCGATGTTGTGCTGTTCGATCGCACGCAGAATCG
>JBBRUC010000101.1:0-20620 GCA_038248205.1 Thermoanaerobaculia bacterium | reverse complement strand
GAATACGTGGCGCCGCGCAACGAAGCGGAGCAGGCGCTGGTCGAGATCTGGGGCGAGGTGCTCGGGCTCGACCGGATCGGGGTCGAAGACAGCTTCTTTGCGCTCGGCGGCGACTCGATCCGGAGCGTCCGGGTGATCGCGCTAGCCAAGGAGCGGGGGCTTGCCCTGTCGGTCGAAGAGCTGTTCCGTCACCCGACGATCGCGGCGCTCGCCGAGTACTCCGCGGCCGCTCCGGAGGAGGCGGCGCCGGCCGACGAGGAAGAGGATCTCGCGGCGCTGCTCGCCGAACTCGAAGGGTGGTCGGACGACGAGGTGGCCGCGCGTTTGCGCGCCAAGGAGGCGGCGGAATCGTGAGGAAGCGTCATCGAATCATCGGCCGTCCGGGTCGGCCCGGCAGACGTGGGGAGGATCGCCGATGAGCGATCTGTCCGCGCGGATCTCCGCGTTGTCGCCGGAGCGGCGGCTGCTTTTAGAGCAGCTGCGCGACCAGAAGCGCGAGGCCGGTGCATCGCCCGGTAAGCCGGCGGAGCGGGCACCGCTTACCGAGCCGTTTAGCCTGGTCGGCGCCGAGGATCGCGCGAAGCTGCCGCCCGAGGTGGAAGATGCCTACCCGTTGACGGCGGTGCAGCTCGGCATGCTCTACCACATGGAAATCTCGCCCGACGACGCGGCGGTGCCGACCTACCACAACGTCAACAGCTTCCACCTCAAAGCGCCGCTGGAAATCTGGGCGTTTGACCAGGCGGTGCAGCGGGTGGTGGCGCGCCATCCGATCCTGCGTACGGCGTTTGACCTGACGCACTACAGCGAGCCGCTGCAGCTGGTCTACGCCTCCGCCTATCTGCCGCTCGAGGTGGAGGATCTGCGCGCCTTTTCCGAACCGGCGCAGCAGGCCTACATCGACGAGTTTGTGCGCGAGGAGAACTTACGGCTGCTCGATCTTTCGACGCCGCCGCTGATCCGTTTCCGCATTCATCGCCGGACCGACGACAAGTTCCAGTTCACGCTCACCGAGCCGCACGCGATCTCGGACGGCTGGAGCACGATGTCCACGCTTTCGGAGATCTTCGAAGACTACATGGCGATCGCGCGCGGCGAAACGCCGCCGGAGCGCCCGCCGTTTTCAACCACCTATCGAGACTTCGTCTTCCTCGAACGGCAGATTATGGCTTCGTCCGAGGCGCGGGATTTCTGGAATCGTAAGCTCGACGAACTCGACCCGGAGCGCCTGCCGCGCTGGCCCGGCGGGCCGCATTTCGATCCGCCCGGCACCGATCACAAACCGACGGAAAGTTTCGGCCGCGAGATCGTCGCCGGGCTCGAACGCCTGGCGCGCTCGGCCGAGGCGCCGCTCAAAAGCGTATTGCTCGCGGCGCACCTGAAAGCGATGGGGGTCTTTGCCGGTCGCACCGATGCGGTCACCGGTTTGACCACCCACGGTCGCCCCGAAGAGGCGGACGGCGAACAGGTGCGCGGTTTGTTCTTGAACACCTTGCCGTTCCGGCTCGATCTGGCGGGCGGTACCTGGACCGATCTGGTGCGCCGCACCTTCGCGGGCGAGCTGGAGCTGATGCCTTATCGGCGCTATCCGCTCGCGGCGATTCAGCGGCTGCGTGGTGGTGTCGCGCTGTTTGAATCCGCGTTCAGCTACCTGCATTTTCATGCGGTGCAGCGGATCGTCCGACCGGGGCAGCTCGAAGTGTTCGGCGAAGGGAGCAGCGATCTTTCGATCACCCATTTCCCGCTCGCCGCGACCTTCACCCGCGATCCGCTGCAACAGGCGGTTGTGACCCTGACGATTGAGAAGAACGATCCGGGCCTCACCTTGGAGCAGATCCACCGCCTGCACGGCTACTACCGCCGCATCGTCGAACGAATGGCGGCCGATCCGTCGGCGTATCACGAGGCCCAAAACTACCTGGGCGCGGCCGAGGTCGAGCAGTTGATCCACGCCGGCCGGCGGCAAGTTTCTTTGCCGACGGACGGGCTTCTTCACGAGCGGTTCGCCGCGTTCGCCGCGGCGCGACCGCGCGCGCTCGCGGTGGTCGTCCCCGGAGGTAAGCGCCTCACCTACGCCCGGCTCGACCGGCTGGCGAACGATCTCGCGGTACGGCTACGCGCCCACGGCGTCGGCTCCGAGGTGCGAGTGGCCGTGCTGCTCGAACGCTCGGCCGAGATTCCGGTGGCGATCTTGGGCGTACTCAAGGCGGGCGGTTGCTATGTGCCGATGGATCCGGCCTACCCGCTTTCACGGCTCGAATACCTGATCGCCGACAGCGGCGCCAAGGTGCTGCTCACCGGCCGGTCGATCGCTTCGAGTCTGCCGCTCGACGAGCTGAAGGCGGCGGCGCCCGGTCTTTCGATCGTTTCGATCGACGCCGTTGGCCGACGCAAGGTTCCGTTGCCCGGACCGGTTCCACCGCCGCGCCGCGCCGTGCTCGAAGCGGCCCCGCTCACTCCCGACAACGCGGCCTATGTGATCTACACCTCGGGTTCGACCGGCCAGCCGAAAGGGGTGGTGGTTACCCACGCCTCGGTGCTTCGCCTGTTCGCCGCCACCGACGCCTGGTTCGGCTTCGACCCCAGGGACGTCTGGACTCTGTTCCACTCCTTCGCGTTCGACTTTTCGGTCTGGGAAATCTGGGGCGCACTCCTCTACGGCGGGCGCTTGGTCGTCGTGCCCTACCTCACCAGCCGGTCGCCGGCCGCGTTCCGCGAGATGCTCGGACAAGAGCGGGTGACCGTCTTGAACCAAACCCCCTCGGCGTTCCGCCAGCTGATCCGCGCCGACGCCGAAGCGGATGCCGCCGCCCCGCCGCTCGCGCTGCGCACGGTCGTCTTCGGTGGCGAGGCGTTGGAGCTGCAAAGCCTCGCCCCCTGGTTCGCGCGCCATGGCGACGGCACGGACCAGCGCGGGGCGCGCCTGGTCAACATGTACGGCATTACCGAGACGACGGTACACGTGACCTACCGGCCGCTGCTTGAAGGAGATCTGGCATCGCGCGCGAGCACGATCGGCGGGCCGATCCCCGATCTGTCGCTGATGCTGCTCGATCCGAACCTCCATCCGGTGCCGGTCGCCGTACCGGGTGAGCTGTTCGTCGGCGGACCGGGGGTCGCGCGCGGCTATCTCGACCGCCCAGGGCTGTCCGCAGAGCGTTTCGTTCCCGATCCGTTTGGAGGGGAGCCCGGCGCACGGCTCTACCGCTCGGGCGACCTCGCCCGCCGGCTGCCGGACGGCGACGTCGAATACCTCGGGCGGATCGACCATCAGGTCAAAATCCGCGGCTTCCGCATCGAACTGGGGGAGATCGAGGCGGCGCTCGACACGCACCCGGCGGTCGCCGAATCGGTCGTGATCGCGCGCGAGGACACCCTCGGTGGCGGCACCCGCCTGATCGCCTATCTCGTGCCGGCCGCGCCCGAAACCGCGCCTACGGTCGACGATCTGCGCCAACACCTGGGAGCCTTGCTGCCCGAGCACGAGGTGCCGACCGCCTACGTGGTTCTCGACAAGATTCCCTTGACGGAACACGGCAAGGTCGATCGCCGCGCGCTGCCCGAGCCGGAGGCGAGCCGCCCCGATCTCGGCCAGGGGTACGTCGCGCCGCGCACCGACCTGGAGCGGGAGCTGGCGCAGATCTGGACCCAGGCGCTCGGCCTCGACCAGGTGGGCGTCACCGACAACTACTTCGCCCTCGGCGGCGACTCGATCCGCAGCATCCAGCTGATCGCCCGCGCCCGTCAACAAGGCATCGAGTTGTCGATCCCGCAGCTATTCGAGTTTCCGACCATCGCCGCGCTCGCGGCCGACCTTGCCGGTGCGATCGAAGGGCAGGGCGGCGCGCCGGAAGCGGTGCTAACCAGCGCGCCGTTCGACCTGCTGAGCCCCGCCGATCGGCAGCGAATCGTCGGTTCCGAAGCGTTAGACGACGCGTATCCGCTCGCCCGCATGCAGGCCGGCATGCTGTACCACATGGACCGGATGTCCGCGGATGCCGCCTACCACAACGTCAACAGTTTCTATCTCGGCGGTCCGCCGTTTGCGGCGGTGAACTTTCGCGAGGCGATCGGCCGGGTCGTGGCGCGCCACCCGATTCTGCGCACCTCGTTTGACTTTGCCGGCTTCTCCGAGCCGTTGCAGTTGGTCCATTCACAGGCTTCGCTGCCGGTCGCGGTCTCGGACCTTCGCGCTCTTTCGTTCGCCGCCCAAGAGGGCGAAATCGACCGCTTCGTCGAGCAGGAGAAGCGCCGCCATTTCGACCTCTCGCGCGCGCCGCAGCTACGCATGTTCGTTCACCTGCGCGGCGCGGAAACCTTTCAGCTGACGCTGACCGAAAACCACGCGATCTTGGACGGTTGGAGCCTCCACTCCACCCTGTTCGAAACCTTTTCGCTCTACGCCGCGCTCGCCGCTGGCGAGCGGCCGGCGGTCGAGCCGACGCCGCCGATTCCCTATCGCGAGTTCGTGGCGCTCGAACGCCAGGCGGCTTTGAGTTCCGAGGCCCGCGCCTATTGGGAGGCGCAGCTGGCCGAGGTGCAGATCCTCGATCTGCCGCGCTGGCCCTCGAAGGCCGAGCGGCACGGGCCGCGCGTCGAATCGGTGGCGCCGCAGTTTGCCCTGGGTCTGTCCGAAGGGATCAAACAGCTCGCCGTTCTGTGCGGAGTGCCGGTCCAAACGGTCTGTCTCGCCGCCCACCTCGAAGTGCTGTCTCTGCTGGCCGCCACCGACGACGTGCTCACCGGCACGGTCACCCATGGCCGGCCCGAGGTCGCGCGTGCCGAGGAGACCCGCGGGCTGTTCCTGAACACGCTGCCGTTCCGGCTGCGGCTCGCCGACGGCAGCTGGCGCGACTTGATCGCCCAGGTGTTTGCCGCCGAGCGGGAGATGATGGCCCACCGTCGCTTCCCGCTCGCCGACCTGCAAAAGGATTTTGGCGGCCGGCCGCTGTTTGAAGTGTTGTTCAACTTCACCCATTTCCACGTCGTCTCCGAGATTCTCCAAGAGGGCTCCTTGCGGGTGCTCGGGTTCAAGAAGTCGGAGGAGACGAACCTGACGCTCAACGTCGGCTTCGTGCAAAATCCGCTGACCGAGCAGCTCAGCCTCGATCTCGCGCACGATCGGACGTCGATTCCGCGCGCCGAGGCGCAAGCCATCTACGCTCTCTACCTGCGCGTCCTCGAAGGAATGGTCGCGGCGCCGGACGCCGATCACCGAAGCGCGACGCTGCTCGCGCCGGCCGAGCGACAGCAGCTGCTGGTCGAATGGAACGACACGTTCGTTCCCCGCGAACCCGCGGCGCTGCTTCACCGGCTGATCGAAGCGCAGGTGGCGCGCACGCCGGAGGCGGTGGCGGTCGTATTCGCAGGCGCGACGCTCTGTTATCGCGATCTCGATGCCCGGGCGAACGCGCTCGCGCGGCAGCTTTTGTCTTTGGGAGTAGGTATCACCGGTGGTTCGGGGTTGGTGGGTGTTGCCTCCGAACGCTCGTTCGAGTTGGTGGTGGGACTCCTCGCGTCGATCAAGGCGGGCGGCGCCTATGTGCCGCTCGATCCGACCTATCCGGACGAACGCCTGCGCTTCATGCTCGAAGACGCCCGGGTGCCGGTGCTCCTGGTTCAAGGCGAACTCGCCGGGCGCTTCCAAGGCCTCGCGCCGGAAGGTACCGTCCTGGTCGAGCTTCCGGCCACCCCGTCGGACGCCAACGCTTCCTTCGATTCGAGATGGCTGCCGGAGGTGCCGGCCGAAAGCGCCGCCTACGCGATCTTCACCTCGGGCTCGACCGGCCGGCCGAAAGGCGCGATCAACACGCACCGCGCGATCGTCAACCGCCTGCTGTGGATGCAAGAGGCGTTCGGTCTGGCGGCGGACGACCGGGTGCTCCAGAAGACGCCGTTCAGTTTCGACGTCTCGGTCTGGGAGTTCTTCTGGCCGTTGCTCGTCGGCGCCCGCCTGGTGCTCGCGCGACCCGGCGGCCATCAGGATCCGGACTATCTGGCGGAGCTGATCGCGGCCGAGGGAGTGACCACGGTCCATTTCGTCCCCTCGCTGCTCCAGGTTTTTCTGGATCAGGAGCGGCTTGAACGAGCCTCCGGCTTGAAACGGGTGATCGCGAGCGGCGAGGCGCTCTCGCGCGAGCTGGAGCGCCGTTTCGCCGAACGCCTGGGCGCTCCGTGGGGCGTTGAGCTGCACAATCTGTACGGACCGACCGAGGCGGCGGTCGACGTGACCTGGCAGCCGTGCGACGACGAGCCCGAGCGCCGCGTGGTGCCGATCGGCCGGCCGATCGCCAACACCCGGACGCTGGTGCTCGACCGCGAAGGGCGGCCGGCACGGATCGCCGTTGCCGGCGAGCTGTTCTTGGGCGGCGTCCAGTTGGCGCGCGGCTACCTGAACCGGCCCGACCTGACCGCCGACCGGTTCGTTCCGGATGGAGTCTCGGGCGAGGCCGGCGCGCGTCTGTACCGCACCGGCGATCTGGTGCGCTTGGGGCTGACCGGCGAGATCGAATACCTCGGCCGGCTCGATTTCCAGGTGAAGATCCGCGGCTTCCGCATCGAACTGGGCGAGATCGAAGCGGCGCTCGTCGAGCAGCCCGAGGTGAAGGAGGCGGTGGTGGTGGCCCGGGTCGCGGCCGACTCCGGCGCGCGATTGATCGCCTATGTGGTTGCTGCCGCGGCCGGTGCCACCGACGACCCCGAGCGGCTCGTGGCGACGCTGCGCTCCGGGCTCGAAGAGCGGCTGCCGGCCTACATGGTGCCGGCGACGTTTCTGGTGCTTGAAAACCTGCCGCTTTCGCCGAACGGCAAGGTCGATCGTAAAGCGCTGCCGCTGCCGAGCGATGCGCGACCGGACCTTGCGCAAGCCTACGTCGCCCCGCGCACGCCCGCCGAAGAGCTGCTCGCCGGGCTGTTCGGCGCGGTGCTCGGGGTCGATTCGGTCGGCGCGTTCGACAACTTCTTCGACCTGGGCGGCCATTCCCTGTCGGCGACCCAGTTGGTCTCGCGCATCCGGCGCTCATTCGGCGTCGAGCTTCAGCTCGCCGAGCTGTTTCGTGCGCCTACCCCCGAAGGGATCGCCCGGCGCCTCGACGCGGTGCTGGCCGCCGGCCTCGGCCTCCCCGCCGCGCCGCCGCTCGTGCCCGCCGACCGCGTTGCCCTATCAGGTTCCTCAGGATACTTGCCGGTTTCGTTTGCCCAGGAGCGGTTCTGGTTCCTCGATCAACTGGAGCCGGGCAACGCGGCGTACCACATACCGGCCTCGCTCAACCTGGTCGGCCGACTGGACGTGGCGGCGATGGCGCGGAGCCTCCAAGCGGTGATCGCCCGCCATGAGGCGCTGCGTACGACCTACGGCCAGCTCGACGGCCGGCCGGTGCAGCGCGTGGCGCCGCCGGACGCCGAAGCGGACGCGCGCCTGCCGCTGGTCGATCTTGCGCGGCTCGAAGCAGCGCGCGGCGGGGCGCTCGCCCGCCGGCTCGCGAACGCCGAACTCTCGCGGCCGTTCGACCTCGCGCGCGGGCCGGTCCTGCGCGCCACGCTCCTGCGCTTGTCGACGCGAGAGCACCGGGCGCTCTTTGCGATGCACCACATCGCCTCTGACGGCTGGTCGATGGGCATCCTGGTGCGCGAGATCGCGACGCTCTACGCCGCGGCGATCGCGAGGGGCCGCACCGCTCATGAGGCTGATCGGGAAACCGACCTTCCGTCCGTTTTGCCGTCGCTGCCGATCCAGTATGCCGACTACGCGATCTGGCAGCGTGGCTGGCTCTCCGGCGAGGTTCTCGAATCTCAGACCGAGTTCTGGCGCGGCGAACTCGCCGGTCTACCGGCGGTGCTGGAGCTGCCGTGGGATCGTCCGCGTCCGGCGACCCAGAGCTATCGCGGCGGCATTCGCCAGATCCACCTGCCCGCAGAGCTTTTGGGCGCGGTGGAGACGTTTGCCCGGCGCGAAGGATCTACGCTCTTCATGGTCCTGCTCGCGGGGTATGAGGCGCTCCTTTCGCGGTACGCAAACCAAAGGGATTTCGGCGTCGGCATTCCGATCGCCGGGCGTACGCACCAAGAGACCGAGCCGGTGATCGGCCTGTTCGTCAACACGCTCGTGCTGCGGGCGGCGGTCGAGCCCGCGGGCACGTTCGCGGCGTTGGTGGGCGCGGTGCGCGAGCGTTCGCTCGCCGCCTTCGCGCACCAGGAGCTGCCGTTCGAGCGTCTGGTCGATGCCCTCGGCGTCGAGCGCTCGCTCGCCTGGAACCCCGTCTTCCAGGTCGCGTTCGTGCTCCAGAACACACCGCAGGAGACCCTCGCGCTGCCCGGTCTCGAAGTCTACGCCGCCGGGTTTGACGAGAGCACCGTCCAGTTCGATCTCCACCTCGGCCTGGAGGCGCGCGACAGCCGTCTGGTGGGCTCGCTCCGCTACGCCACGGCGCTCTTCGACGGTACTACGGCCGAGCGGTTGACCTCCCACCTGGAGGCGCTGCTGCGAGCGGCCACCGCTCCGGGCTCCTCGATGGCCGCGGCGAACACGCGCCTTGGGGATTTGGCGCTGCTGCGCCCGGCGGAGATCCATCATCTGACGGCGGAATGGAACGACACCGCCGTCGCCCGCGATCGAGGCGTACTGCTCCACCGGTTGTTCGAGGCGCAGGTCGCCCGTACGCCGGATGCCCCGGCGGTGACGTTTGAAGGGGTGAGCCTCACCTATCGTGATTTCGACCGGCGGGCGAACCGACTGGCGCGCCGCCTGCTTGACTTGGGAGTAGGAGCGGACGATCTCGTGGGCGTCCTCGCCGAGCGCTCGATCGAGTTGGTGGTGGCCCTGTATGCCGTCTTGAAGGCGGGAGCCGCCTACGTGCCGCTCGATCCGGCCTACCCGGAAGAACGGCTGCGCTTCATGCTCGAAGACTCCCTGGTGGGCGTGCTTCTCGCGCCGGGAGATCTCTTCGGCCAGCTGGCGGACCTGGTGCCCGCGGGCACGCGCTTGGTGGAGCTGCCGGCACACGAGGATCTGGTACTTGCCGGAGGCGAAGACTCGCCGCCGGACGGGGCGCTTTTCGACCTCTCCGCAGCCTACGCGATCTTCACCTCGGGGTCGACCGGCAGGCCCAAGGCGGCGGTCAACAGCCACCGCGCGATCGTCAACCGCCTGCTCTGGATGCAGCAAGCGTTTCCGCTCGGCGCGGACGACGCGGTGCTGCAAAAGACGCCGTTCAGTTTCGACGTTTCGGTCTGGGAGTTCTTCTGGCCGCTCGCGGCGGGTGCCCGATTGGTCGTCGCGCGGCCGGGCGGTCACCAGGATCCCGCCTACCTCGCGGAGCTGATCGACCGGGAAAACGTGACGACGCTCCATTTCGTGCCGTCGATGCTCCAGATCTTCCTTGATGGTCCCGATCTATCGCGCTGCTCGGGCCTTCGGCGGGTGATCGCGAGCGGCGAGGCGTTGCCGCTAGAGCTTGCCCGCCGGTTCGAGGAGCGCCTCGGCGCGCCCTATGGGGTCGAGCTGCACAACCTCTACGGGCCGACCGAGGCGGCGGTGGACGTCACCTGGCAGCCCTGCGCCGATCTTTCCGGCCGGCGCGGAGTGCCGATCGGGCGCCCGATCGCCAACGTCTCCACCTACGTGCTCGACACCCTTGGCTCTCCGGCGCCATTGGGAGTTGCCGGCGAACTGTTCCTCGGCGGCGTACAGCTGGCCCGTGGCTATCTGTTCCGGCCCGGCCAGACGGCCGACCGGTTCGTTCCCGACGGGGTGTCGGGGGCGTTGGGAGAGCGGCTTTACCGCACCGGTGACCTCACCCGGCTCGCGCCGGGGGGCGAGATCGAATATCTCGGCCGGCTCGACCACCAAGTGAAGATCCGCGGCTTCCGGATCGAGCTGGGGGAGATCGAAGCGGCGCTCGCCGCCCGCCCCGACGTGGCGGAGGCGGTGGTCGTCGCCCGGCCCACCGCGACCGGACCGCAGCTGGTGGCCTATGTGGTTCCTGCGGGCGACGGGTTCGTCGACGATCCGGCCGCTTGGGACGATTGGGTCGCGCGCGCCGTGACCGACCTGGCGCGCGCGCTGCCGGAATTCATGGTGCCGCGGACGTTCGTGCCGCTTTCGGCGCTGCCGCTGTCGCCGAACGGCAAGATCGACCGCCGCGCGCTGCCGGCTCCGGAGCGGATGGATCGCGGCGGAGCCGAGATCTATGTTTCCCCGGCGGGAGCGAGCGAAGAGCTGCTCGCCGCCCTCTGGTCGGATCTCTTGAGCGTCGCCGCGCCGAGCGCCGCGGCGGACTTTTTCGCGCTGGGCGGCCATTCGCTGCTCGCGGCACAGCTCGTCTCGCGCGTTCGCGACGCTTTCGGCGTCGAGTTGCCGCTGCGCGAGGTGTTTGAAAGACCGACGCTTGCGCGCCTCGCCGCGCGGCTCGACGAGCTGCGCGCGGGCGGCCTCGCCGCGGCTCTGCCGCCGATCGAGCCGGCCGGCCGCGAGCGCGAGCTGCCGTTGTCGTTCCAGCAGCAGCGGTTGTGGTTCCTCGACCAGCTCGAACCGGGGCAGTCGGTCTACAACATCCCGGTCGCTCTGCGCTTGGGCGGCCGGTTCGATCTTTCCCTGATGGAGCGGGCGTTCGCCGAGGTGGTGCGGCGCCACGAGGTTTTGCGTACGACGTTCGCGGTCGCGGACGGTCGGCCGATTCAGGTGATCGCGGCGCCCGGCGGGTTTTCGATCGAGCTACGCGATCTCTCCGCCGAGCCGGGGCTTGCCAGCGAGGAGCGCGAGCGGCGCCTGCTGCGCGAGGCGGGGGTTGAAGCCGCGCGGCCCTTCGACCTCGCGGCCGGGCCGCTCTTTCGCGCGATCGCCTGGCGGCTCGCCGAAGACGACCACGGCGTGTTGCTGTCCGCGCATCACAACGTTTCGGACGGTTGGTCGACCGGCGTCCTGATGCGCGAGGTGGCGGCGCTCTATGACGCGTTTCTTGCCGGGCAGCCTTCGCCCTTGCCGGAGCTGCCGATCCAATACGCCGATTACGCCGTCTGGCAGCGCGAACAGCTCGCCGAAGAGATCGGCGCCCAGGTCGAGTGGTGGCGCGGGGAGCTGCGAGCCTTCCCGACGCTCGAAGTGGCGACCGACCGGCCACGGCCCGGTGTGCCGAGCTATCGCGGCCGGGTAACCGCACCCTATGCGCTGGGAGCGGATTTCACCGAGGCGCTCCGCCTTCTGGGCCGCCGCCGCGGGGCAACGCTCTTCATGACGCTCCTGGGCGCGTTCGACGTTCTTCTCTCCCGCATGTCGGGTCAGGAGGATTTGGTGATCGGCACGCCGGTGGCAGGGCGCAATCGGCGCGAGGTCGAACCTCTGATCGGCTACTTCGTGAACACCCTGGTCTTGCGCGCGCGCCTCGACGGCGACCCGCCGTTTGCTGCGCTGCTCGGCCGCGTTCGCGAGGGGTTGCTCGGCGCTTCGGCGCACCAGGACGTGCCGTTCGAGCGCCTGGTGGACGTCTTGAGCCCCGAGCGCGACATGAGCCGTAACCCGCTGTTCCAGGTCATGTTCTTCCTCCAGAACGAAGCGACCGAAAACGTCGAGCTGGCCGGCCTCACGGCCTCGCCGCTCTACGCCGGCAGCGGTACGGCAAAGTTCGATTTCACGCTTTCCACCACCGAGTCCGCGCGCGGGCTCGATGTGTCGTTCGAATACGCCACCGACCTGTTCGACGCGACGACCATTCTGCGCTTCGGCGAGCGCTACCGGACCTTGCTGGGTGCGGTGATCGAAAACCCCGAGCTGCGGATTTCGGAGATCCCGCCCGCGCCGGCCGCCGAGCGCCATCAGATCGTCGCCGAGTGGAACGACACGGCACTGCCGAGCTCGGTGGCAGCATCCGATCGCCTGAACCATCCCTTCGAGCGGCGGGTGGATGAAGATCCCTCCCGCGTCGCCGCGGTCTGCGGCACCGCCTCGCTCACCTATGGCGAAGTCGAAGCGGCGGCGAACCGCATCGCGCGGCGGCTCATCAGCTTGGGCGTCGGTTCCGGCGACATGGTGGCGATTTATCTCTCCCGCGGGTTGGAGATGATCCCCGCGCTGCTCGGTGTCCACAAGGCGGGGGCGGGTTACCTGCCGCTCGAACCGAGCTTCCCGCGCGATCGCGTCCGCTTCATGCTCGACGCGCTCGGGGTGCGCGCGGCGCTCACCCAAGGCCGCCACCTGCCGGCGCTCCAAGAGGTGGCGACACTTTACCCGGCGCTCGCCGATCTGGTCGTGCTCGACGAAGCTCCGGCCACGGCCGCCCCGGCGGAAACCTCGACAGCAACCGGTCCGGCGCGGGTGACCCCGGCGACCGAGCTGGGCGCTCTCTCGCCTGAACGGCCGGCGGCGGTCGGTTCGCCCGACGACGTGGCGTACGTGATCTTCACCTCCGGTTCGACCGGCACGCCCAAAGGGGTGGTGCTTCGCCATCGCCCGGTGCTCAACCTGATCGATTGGGTGAACCGAAGCTTCTCGGTCGGTCCGGCCGATCGGGTGTTGTTCGTCACCTCGCTCTGCTTCGACCTTTCGGTCTACGACGTCTTCGGCCTGCTCGCGGCGGGCGGCTCGATCCGCGTCGCGCGGGAAGAGGAGATCCACGACCCGGAACAGATGGTGGCGATCCTCCTGGACGAGCCGGTCACGTTCTGGGATTCGGCTCCGGCGGCTCTGCGCCAGCTCGCCGGCTTCTTCCCCGGCGGGGGCGATCCGCGCGGTGCCCGGTCGCGCCTGCGGCTGGTGTTCCTCTCCGGCGATTGGATTCCCGTGACGCTTCCCGACCGGGTGCGCGGCGCGTTTCCCGCGGCGCGGGTGATCGCGCTCGGCGGCGCCACCGAGGCGGCGATCTGGTCGAACTTCTTCCCCGTGGGCGTCGTGCCGCCGATCTGGACCAGCATTCCCTACGGCCGGCCGATCCAGACCGCGCGCTATCACGTGCTCGACTCGTCGTTCGTACCCTGTCCGATCGGCGTGCCGGGCGATCTTTACATCGCGGGGCCGGTGCTCGCATCCGGCTACGCGGCCGAGCCGGGTCTTTCCGCGAGCAAGTTCGTGGCCGATCCGTTCGCGGCCGAGGTCTTCGGCGCAGCGCCCGGCGCGACGATGTACGCGACCGGCGACCGCGCTCGCTACCTCGCCGACGGCAATCTGGAATTCTTGGGCCGCCGCGACTTCCAGGTGAAGGTGCGCGGCTTTCGCATCGAACTGGGCGAGATCGAATCGGTCTTGGCGCAGCACCCGGCGATTCGCGAGACCGTCGTCCTCGCCCGCGAGGTCGCGGCCGAGGCCGGTGCCCGGCCGGACCGGCGCCTGGTCGCCTACGTCGTCTTCCGCGCCGAAGAGAGGGAGCCGACGGTTTCCGACCTGCGCGATTTCGTCCAGGTCCGGCTACCCGAATACATGGTGCCGTCGGCGTTCGTGACGCTCGCGGCCCTGCCCGTCACCAGCAACGGCAAGCTCGATCGCAAGGCGCTTCCCGCCCCCGAGGACGCCGCGCGGCCGGCGCTGATGACCACGTTCGTCGCCCCGCGGACCGACGCCGAACAGGCGCTCGCCGGGATCTGGCGCGAGCTGCTGCGGGTGGACCAGGTGGGCATTCACGACAACTTCTTCGAGCTCGGCGGCGACTCGATCCTGTCGATCCAGATCATCTCGCGCGCCGCCCGCGTCGGCTTGCGGCTCACCGCGCGGCAGGTGTTCCAGTTCCAGACGATCGCCGAGCTGGCCTCGATCGGCGAGTCGGGCGTGGGGGTGGAAGCCGAGCAGGGGCCGGTGGTGGGCGAGGTGCCTCTCGCGCCGATCGCCCATTGGTTCTTCGACCTCGACCTGCCGAGCGCGCACTGGTGGAACCAGTCCGTGCTGCTCGAAACCGTCCGGCCGCTCGAACCGGGTCCGCTCGCGGGCGCGGTCGAGATGCTCTTTCTTCAGCACGACGCCCTGCGCTCGCGCTTCGCGCAGGACGAATCCAGCGCCTGGACCCATCGCCTCGCCGAGCCGGGGGCCTCCGGCGCGTTTTCCGTCGTCGATCTCTCTCCGCTCGCTTCCGGATCTACCGCTGCGCGCGGCGAGAGAATCGAAGCGGCGGCCGCCCGGGTGCAGGCGAGCCTCGATCTTGCGACCGGACCGGTCGTGCGGGTGGCCCTCTTGCGTCTCGGAGCCGGCGAGCGCGACCGGTTGCTGGTGGTCGCCCATCACCTGGCGATCGACGGCGTCTCCTGGCGGCTGCTGCTTGAGGATCTCGAGACCGCATACGGCGCGCTCGCGCGCGGCGAAGAGGTCGTGTTGCCGCCGAAGACCACCTCGCTCCGCCAATGGGGCGAACGGCTGGTGGAGCACGCCGACGCTCCGGTGCTCGCCGCGGAGATTCCGTTCTGGGCGCGGATGGCCGGCGCCGTTCCGCCGATCCCGGTCGACTTCGCCGACGGGCGCGGCGTGGGGGCAAACCGCGCGGCCGACGCCGGCTTGGTGACCGTGAAGCTCGACGAGGAAGAGACCCGGGCGCTCCTACAAGAGGTACCGCCGGTCTACCGAACGCAGATCAACGACGCGCTCGTCGCCGGTTTCGCGCGCGCCTGGGCGGCGTGGCAAACCGAGCGCGGCGAGGTCCAGGTGCCGGCGCTGCGCTTCGACCTCGAAGCGCACGGGCGCGAGGAGTTCGCCGACGATCTCGACCTGTCGCGCACGGTCGGCTGGTTTACCGCGATCCATCCGGTGACGATCCATCTGGCGCCAAACGCGCTCGATCCGAACGACCCGCGGCCGGCGCTGCTCTCGACCAAAGAGACGCTGCGCGCGATTCCTGAGCGCGGTTTCGGTTTCGGACCGCTCAAGTACCTGCGGACGGCGCCGGTCGAGAGCGAAGCGGCCGCCGCCGATCTGGCCGCGATCCGCTCGGCGCCCCGTTCGGAGATCAGCTTCAACTATTTGGGCCAGCTCGATCAGGCGCTCGCCGAAGGCGGAATGCTCGCGGGCGCCCGCGAAAGCGCCGGCCCGGAGCGCTCGCCCGATCAGCCGCGCACCCATCTGCTCGACGTTTCGGCGAGCGTCTCGGGCAACCGGATGGAGCTGGCCGTCGCGTTTGGGCGCCGGGTCCATCGCCGTGAATCGGTCGAGCGCCTGATCGCGCTGTTCCGTGCCGAGCTGCTCGGCATCATCGAGCACTGCCGGAGGAGCGATGCCGGCGGTGTGACACCGTCGGACTTCCCGCTCGCGCGGCTCGACCAGGAAGGGCTCGACCTGGCGCTCGCCGGTGTCGCCGGTGTTGCCGGTGTTGCCGGCAGGGCGGACATTCCGGCGCGCGAGGTCGAGGATCTCTATCCGCTCTCGCCGCTCCAACAGGGTCTCCTGTTCCATACGCTCGAAGGGGGCGCGGGGATGTACTCGCAGCAGTTGCGGGTGACGCTCGCGGGAGACTTGGACCTCGCCGCCTTCGGGCGCGCCTGGCAGCGGGTGATCGACCGCCATCCGATCTTCCGCACCGGCTTCGTCTGGCGCGACCTCGTCCAGCCGCTTCAGCTCGTGCGCCGCAACGTCGCCGTGCCGGTAGAGCACTTCGATTGGCGCGGCAAGAGCAAAGAAGCGCTGGCCCAGGTCGACGCTTTCCTGATCGCCGAAGGCGACCGGCCGTTTACGCTCGAAACCGGGCCGCTCGTTCGCTTTGTCCTGGTGCAGACCGACGACCAGGCGCACCGCTTCGCCTGGATTCACCACCACCTGGTGCTCGACGGCTGGTCGCTGCCGCTGGTGCTCAACGAGGTGATGGCCTTTTATTCGGGCGAGGTCTCCGGCCAGCCGGTCGAGCTACCCCGGCCCCGGCCGTTCCGCGACTATGTCGCCTGGCTCGACCGGCAGAACACGGAAGAAGCCGAGCCCTGGTTCCGCGAGCGCCTGGCGGACGTCGAACGGCCGACTTCGATCGGCGGCCGCGGCGAGGCGGCCGACTCGATCGAGGCGGGAAGCGATCTGCAAGGGGGCCTCGAACGCGAGCTGCCCGAACCGCTCACACAACAGCTGGAGAGCTTTGCGCGGCGCCATCAGCTGACCGCGAACACGCTCCTCCAGGCCGCCTGGTCGGTGCTGCTCGCGCGCCGCTCGGGCGATTCGCGCGTGGTCTTCGGCACCACGGTCGCCGGCCGGCCGGCGGAGCTGCCGGGGGCCGAGAGCATGGTCGGCATGTTCATCAACACGCTGCCCGTGGCGGTCGAGGTGCCGGGAGCGGCGCCGGTCGTCGAATGGCTCCGTTGGCTCCAAGGCGAGCAAGCCGAGCTGCGCCAGTGGGAGCACGTACCGCTGGTCGAAATTCAGAGCTGGAGCGGCGTGCCGCGCGGCGTAGCGCTGTTTGAAACAGTGCTGGTGTTTGAAAACTATCCATTCGACCGCTCGAGCGGCGGCGAGCGTTCGGAGGTCGGAGGCCTGGCGCTCTACGACGGCGCGTTCGCCTACCGCACCGGCTATCCGCTGATGCTGGTGGTCAAGCCGGGCGAGCGGATGGTGCTCGAAGCGACTTGGGACCGGCGCCGGTTCGAAGCGAAGGGGGTGGAGCGGCTGCTCGGGCACTTGGAAGAGCTGCTCCTCGGATTGTCTTCCGATCAGAGCACCGGTCGGGAAGCGACCCTCTCCGATCTCGCGATGCCCACCGCCGTGGAGCGCGCGCAGATCGCCGCCTGGAACGCGACCGAAACCGAGCTCGCGGCAGCCCAAGGCGTCTGGTGCATTCACGAACTGTTCGAGCGCCAGGCGGAAGCGACTCCCGACGCGATCGCGGTCGAGGCCGGGAGCCGGCCGGGCGCCGCCGGGTCCGCCCTCTCCTACGGCGCGCTCGATGCCTGGGCCGACCGCGTGGCCGCGGAGCTGCGCCGTCTCGGCGCCCGCGCCGACGAGCCGATCGGTCTGTGCTTCGATCGTTCGCTCGAAATGGCAGTCGGCGTGCTCGCGGCGCTTAAAGCCGGCGGCGGCTATCTGCCGCTCGATCCGGCCTATCCGCGCGAACGCCTCGCGTTCATGACCGAGGATGCCGGTGTCCGTTTCCTGCTGACGGCCGGCGTCGCCGCCGCGGCGCTGCCCGCGGCATCGCTTCTCGGACGGACGCGGGTGATCGATCTTTCGCTGAGCCTTCCCGCCGTTGCCAACGCGAGCCGGTCCGCCTCGGGCGCCGGAGCCGAAAGTGTTGCCTACGTGCTCTACACCTCGGGCTCGACCGGCCGGCCGAAAGGGGTGGCGATGCGCCATGGCGCGCTGGTCAACCTGATCGCCTGGCAACTGCGCGAGAGCGGCCGGCCGTTGCGTACGCTCCAATTCGCCTCCTTGTCGTTCGACGTCTCGTGCCAGGAGCTGTTCGCCACCTGGGCTTCCGGCGGCACGCTGGTTCTGGTGGCGGGCGACGTGCGGCGCGATCCGCAGGCGCTTTTGGCACTGCTCGAAAGCCGGCGCGGCGAGCGCCTGCTGTTGCCTTTCGTGGCTCTTCAGCAGCTCGCCGAGGCGGCGACCGACCGCGGGCCTCTGCCGGATGCGTTGCTGGAAATCGATACCGCGGGCGAGCAGCTTCAGGCGACCGGCAGCCTGATCGAGCTGTTCCTGCGCCTGCCCCAAGCGCGCCTGCACAATCAGTATGGGCCGACCGAGGCGCACGTCGTCTCGGCCCACGATCTGGCGGCCGATCCGTTTGCCTGGCCGACCCTGCCACCGATCGGCCGGCCGATCGCGAACCTTTCGCTCCACGTGGTTGATTGCGAATTTCAGCCGCAGCCGGTGGGCGTACCGGGCGAACTGTTGATCGGCGGTGCGGGGCTTGCTCGCGGATATCTCGCGCGGCCGGATCTTACGGCCGAGCGCTTCGTCCCCGATCCTTTCGACACTTCGGGCGGCGGCAGGGTCTACCGCACCGGCGACCTGGCCGAACGGCGCGATGACGGCGAAATCGAGTTCCTCGGCCGCGCCGACTCGCAGGTGAAGATTCGCGGCTTCCGCGTCGAGCCGGGCGAAGTGGAGGCGCTGCTCGCCGGCCATCCGGACGTGCGCGAGGCGGCGGTGGTCGCCCGTCCCGTGGCGCCGGGTCGGCCGGAACTCCGCCTGGTGGGCTATGTCGCGTTCCTCGAAGGGAAATCCGCGACGGTTGCCGACCTCGCGCGGCATCTCGGCGAGCGGCTGCCGGAGCACATGGTGCCGGCGGTGTTCGTGGTACTCGACGCCCTGCCGCTCACCCCGAGCGGCAAGGTCGACCGGCGCGCGCTGCCGGCGCCCGAGCGAATCGACGCGCCGCGCGAGCTGGTAGCGCCGCGCGGCCCGATCGAAGAGGTCGCGGCGGGGGTTTGGGCCGACATGCTGGGGATCGCCGCGGTCGGCCGCGGCGACGGCTTCTTCGAACTCGGCGGCCACTCGCTGATGGCGACGCAGGTGGTCTCGCGCCTTCGGCGGTTGCTCGGGGTCGAGGTTCCGCTCGCGGTGCTGTTCGAAACCACGAACCTCGCGGCGTTCGCTGCCGCGGTCGAGCGCCGGCTCGGCGGCGAGAGCGCGCCCGAGGCGCCGCCGGTTCTCGCCCTGCCCCGCGACGGCCGCCGGCTGCCGCTGTCGTTCGCCCAGCAGCGGCTGTGGTTCTTGGAGCAGCTCGACGGCGGCAGCGCCGCTTACAACATCGTCGCTCCGACCCAGCTCGATGGGCCGGTGCGCGCCGACCTGCTCGCCGCGGCGCTCTCGGAAATCGTCCGCCGTCACGAGGTGCTGCGCACGGCTTTCGTGGTCGAAGGGGGCCTGCCGGTGCAGGCGATCGGCGAGCCGCTGCCGGTCCGCGTACCGGCGGTCGATCTCTCAGGCTTGCCGGCGTCGATCCGCCACGCGGCGATCCACCCGCTCGCCAAGCGCGAAGCGCGCCGGCCGTTCGACCTGTCGCGGCCGTCGCAGTTCCGGCCGGTCCTGTTCCGGTTGGACGATGGCTCGGGGACGCCGAGCCATCTGTTCGAGCTAGTGATGCATCACATCGTCACCGACCTCTGGTCGATCGACCTGTTGCTCGGCGAGATGACCGCGCTCTACGCGGCGTTTTCCGCCGGCCGCCGGTCGCCGTTGCCGGCGCTGCCGATCCAGTACGCCGATTTCGCGGTCTGGCAGCGCGAGCTGCTCGAAAGCGACGTGCGCGAGGCGCAGCTTGCTTACTGGAGCGAGGAGCTGGCCGGCATTCCGGTGGGGATCGATCTGCCGCTCGACAAACCGCGCCCCGCCGCCCAGACCTTCCCCGGCGCGCGCCGGATGCAGCGCCTCCCCGCGCCGCTCTCGGCGGCCATGCGCAACGTCGGTGGCCGGCAGGGCACGACGCTCTACATGACCCTGCTCGCGGCATTCCAGGCGCTGCTCGCGCGAGTCACCGGCCAAGACGACATCGTCCTCGGCTCACCGGTCGCCGGCCGTACGCGCGAAGAGACCGAGCCGTTGATCGGCCTGTTCGTCAACACCCTGGTGCTCCGCGGCCGGGTGGGCGAAGACCCGCAGCTCGCTGCGCTGCTGGGCGCCGCGCGCCATGCGGCGCTCGGCGCCTACGCTCACCAAGACTTGCCGTTCGAGGTGCTGGTAGACGCGCTCGATCCCGAGCGCGACATTCGGAGGAATCCGCTGTTCCAGGTGCTTTTCGTGCTCCAGAACGTGCCGCGTGGTACCGGTGCGGCGCCGCGCCCGGGCCGGATGGCGGTCCGTTCCTTCCCGCTCGACGAAGGGGTCGCCAAGTTCGAGATCAACCTGTCGCACGTCGATCAAGGCGACGAGATCGCGGCCGAATGGGAGTACAACACCGACCTGTTCGATCCGGCGACGATCGATCGTTTGCAGGGGTGGTATCTGCGCGCGCTCGACGCCGTCGCAAGGACGCCCGAGCGGCGGATCTCCGAGATCGACCTGCTGGACGAGGCGGAGCTGAGCCAGTTGCTTTCCTCCTGGAACGATCCGGGCGCCCGCTTCGCCGCGGACCTGCCGCTTCATCGCCGGTTCGAGCGCGAGGCCGCGCGGCGGCCGAAGGCGCCCGCGGTGATCTTCGATCTCGACCAGCTCTCCTACGGCGAGCTGGAGGCCAAAGCCAACCGCGTGGCGCGCCGCCTCGCGGCGTTGGGCGTTCGCCCCGGCGACCGGGTCGGCCTCTGTCTCGACCGCTCGCTCGATTTGATCGTCGGTCTGCTCGGCATCGTCAAAGCGGGCGCGGCCTACCTGCCGCTCGATCCGTCGTACCCGGCCGACCGGTTGGCGTTCATGCTCGCCGACGGCGGCGCAAGGGCGCTGGTGACCGCCGAACGCTGGTTACCGCTGCTCGCCGGGTTGGATCCAGAGAGCGCATCCTTCCGCCCGGCGATTCTCTGTCTCGATCGCGACGCCGCGGCGATCGCGGCCGAGAGCGCCGCACCGCTCAACGACATCCCCGATCTGCCCGCAAGCGCCGCCTACGTGATCTATACCTCGGGCTCGACCGGCCGGCCCAAAGGGGTGGAGGTGAGCCACGCCCAGGTCGCCCGGTTGTTCACCGCGACCGACGGCTGGTTCGGTTTCGGCGCGGCGGACGTCTGGACGATGTTCCACTCGTTCGCGTTCGACTTCTCGGTCTGGGAGATCTGGGGCGCGCTGATCTACGGCGGCTGCTGT
>JBBRUC010000100.1:0-21008 GCA_038248205.1 Thermoanaerobaculia bacterium | reverse complement strand
AGTGGCAGCAGGTGTCGATGTAGAGCGGCTTTTCAATCTTCGAGAAGGCCATCGACAGATCCTCGAACGCCACCCCGCGGGCGACCAGGGCTCGCCCCTGCTCGCGCAGCTTGGGGTACCCCGCGGGAACGGCCTGGCGGAAGGCGGACCCGGCCTCGAAAGCGATCTTCCCTTCCTTGGCACCGATCGGCTTCGAATCGGGAAAGTACTGGTTCGGCTGAAGGAAATGAAAATAGCGGATTCCTTGCGCGGCGCACACCTCGCTCATCTGCAGCGAGCTACGCATCCAGAACTCGGCGAAGTCCTGGTACATCGCGTCGGGGCTCGCATAGATCCGGGTTGGGCCGTTGGCCGCATAGGGGCGCGAGCTGGCGGAGCCCGCCGACTGGGTCTTGCCGAGTTCGATCTGATCGGCCAGGATGCGGCCGGCCAAACGAAGATCGAGCAGCTTCCAGATCAAATTGCCGAAGATCGAATGGCGCAGCCCCGGCGCCGAGAAGATTTCGGCCTGCCGGCTCCTGCGGTTCTCCAGGTAGGTGACCTCCCCGACCAGGCGCAACGTGGCCGGATCGCCGATCGCACCGAGTACCCCCGGCCAGTCGCGGGGGTAGAAGGGGAAAAAGCCCAGAGGGATGCTGGAGGTGAGCGGCAGCCCCACTTCGTTGAAGCCGTCGAGGTTGATCACGACGTCGAAGTGAGCCCCGAGCGCAAGCAGATAGTTGAGCGTCATCAACTGTTGCGGCTGCTTGAACCCGCCGAGCCCGGTGCGCACGAAGATCAGCTGTTTTCCGTGGAAGCTCGGGATTTTAGCCAGCTCCTCAGAGAGTGCATTGAGCCCGTGGATCGAGAGCCAGAGCGAGACCGATCCGCCGAAGATGCCGACGACCAACCTGTCCTTCCCGCCCGGTTGAATCGGCGACTTGTCGTCCAAGAACCCCCAGTCGGAAACCGGCACGGTATGCAGCTTGCGCATCCCCTTCGGATCGAAATTCGGGTCGTAGACGAAGCCCAGGTAGGGGTGGGCCGCGAGGCTCGTCGTCGCGCGTTTTTTCGGGCCCGATCCCTGCTGTCTCGCTTCCCCCGCCTCCACCTGACGCTGCCGTGCCTGGACGAGGAGCGAATACGAGAACATCTGGCGCGTGGCGACCAGGAAGCCGAGAAAGGAAAAGACCTCGATCGCCACGTAGACCAGGAGCACCCGGATGGCTATCGTGATCAGCTTGCGGCGAAGCGTCGTTGGCATGGCATCCCTCGTAGCACGCGGTTCGAACCGATCCGCGGCGAACGCGAAAATCTCTTACAGATCGAGATCCTCGATGACCTTCGCCGCCGCCGCCTTCGCCGAACCGAGCGGTGGAGGAAATCGCCCTTTCGCCGCCTGGTCGATCGGGAATCGCGCATCGGAAAGTCCGGGCCTGTCCGGCGTCAACCAGAGCTGCCACTGATATCCATACATCTCTGGCGGCACGATGCGAAGAATGCGAAACCCGGCGTTTGCGATCACCGCTTGAATCCACGCGCGATCGAAGATGACGGCGTTGGTAGGATCTCCCTCGTTGATGAAGAGGGCGTTCTGGAAATCCTGCATCATCGGGAATTCCGACTTGTCGAACAGGAACCAGGTCGAGATCAGGATCCCATCCGGACGCAACACCCGCGCCATTTCGCCGAGGTAAAAGACGCTCTGCGCTTCATTGATGTGGGTAAACACCGATCAGGCGAGCGCCAAGCTGACGCAACGGTCGGCGACCGGCAAGGCCATGGATCGAGCGGCGCCCTGCGGATTGAAGGTCGGATTGTGTACGTCGTGATGATGAAACTCGAACCCAGGCGCGAGCGGCTCGAGGTTTTCGCGGCACCACTGGATCATCCCGACGTGCAGATCGACGCCGACGTAGCGTCGAGGCCGCGGCTCCTGCTGGATCAGTTGGCGGGCGAGACGACCGCAACCACAGCCGAAATCGAGCACGAAATCGTAAGGAGCGGCGGGCAGGGCCGGGAACACGATATTCCCGGTCGGATTATCGAAAAAGCGTTCTTCCGTCGGGCCGACCAGCTCGCGATACGCGAGGGGAGGAAGAGGTAGGTTGGCCACCGCTGGATGATACCAAGCCCAGGCGGTATTACATAGTCGGATGCGGCGCTGTTCCTTTCGCGCTCTTGCTGGTACGTCACCACGAACCCGTGCAGGCGTTGAGGCCTTCCGAGAGCTGCACGGGCAAACGAGGACACGAACCGGCGCGAGACCCGGATCGCCTCCCGCAACGCGGTTTCCCCTCGCGGACTGTGGTTTTTTCATTCCCGGAAGGACCGGATCGCGCTCGGTCTGTGCGAAACCGAGTCCGTTCTGTGCGGCGAGGGCGCGCGGGGGTCCTGTTTTGCCGCCGAGAACGACTCCTCCCTGTCGGCGTTGTGCGGAACTGGAAGAATTCTGTGCGTGTTTTGTCCTATGCACCACTGCACAGCGTCTTGTCTGTGCGGGATTGTCGGAACTCTGTGCGGCACTGGGTGCGGAAACGACGTTTCAGCTCCCGAAAACCGCTGCACAGGCCGCGTGCCCTGCTTCATGCGGTCGAGATTGTGCGGGTTCGCATTATTTTTGTGCGGCCCGGGTCGAAAAACCCACCTCGGTGCCTCGCGGCAGCGATTCACCGCTCTCGTTTCGCACAAAAATCTTCCAGTTCCGCACAGCACGCGAGCTGTGCAGTGGTGCACAGGGCGCGGTCTGTGCGGCCCGAAGTCAAATTCGCACAACAGAGAGTCGTGGAAGGGCTTTTCGGAGCGAGTGAAGCGATTTTTCCACGCTCTGCGATCGAGAGGCGAGTCCGAGGCGCGGTCCTCTACAGAGAGGATTTCGATTCTTTCTAGAGAGGAGGCGAGATGAGCTAAGTCAAAGCGGTTGCGTGAAGGTGAGGACCGATTAGTCCCCGTCGCCTGCGACAGGCCGTGCAGGATGCAGCGGAGCAGGGCTTCGGGATCGCGAACGTTCGCGCCGGCTTGCCCCCCTGTTTGCCCGCCCTTGGCTCGGTGTTTGATGCCCCCTTGGGCGCACACCCGGGCGACGTCGAGGAGCGGACGGCGCCCGGGGATTCGATCAGGGCAACGACGAAGGGGCGGAGGTGCCAAAGATGTCCGCCGGCACCCGCTCGATCTGGGCATCCGGTCGGTTGCCGGCTGTCGCGAAGAAGGTCGAGATCGCGTCGATGGACTGAATGAACGTGTCGGAGCAAGCCCGGGGTAGGTCACCCCGAAATGAACCGTTGATTGCCGTCCAATGTTTCGTCCGAACCAGGTCACGGCGGACTCCAGAACTTCGCCCTGCCCCGGCTGATCTCGATAGTTACACCTGCCCTAGTCGACCGGCTGTACGCAGGGGCGGTTGGAGCGGGAGGCCGGCCTGAGCCAAGGGACTGTTTCCCGCTGGGAGAACGGTGCGTACCTCGACCGGTGGCAGCTCGACAAACTCGCAGTGGTCCTCAAAGTTCCTCCCAGCAGACGAGGCCTTGTCCACCGCCCATGCCCTCGCCCTCCTTCGAGAGCTCAGGTTTCCTAGTCCCCCGCCTCCTGCACGTCGCCCGGCTGCGCGGAGCGGCGGGGCGGCGGTTCCGGGAGCCCGACGCGGCCGGGCTCGATGCTGGCGACGACGGCGAAGGCGGGGGCAGTTTCGCCGGCCCCTTGTTTGCCGAAGCCGGTGATCAAAGCCCACGCGCGCTGGAGGTTGTCGCCGAAGATCACCAGCAGATCGCCCGGCGCCGCTGTGGCGAGGGAACGTTCGATCGCTTCTTGCTCCTCGTAGACCCCGGGGACGATCCTCTCCTCGGCGAGGCCGGCTTCGATCAGGCCGCGGCGGAGGATCTCCCCCACCTCTCCGACCTTCCGGCCGCGCTTGTTTTCGTCCTCGCGGATGATGATCAGATCGAAGGCGCGCGCTGCCTCTCGCGCCAGCTCCAGAATGTCCTCGTCGCGCCGGTCTCCCGGGGCGGAGATCACGCCGATCCGGCGGCCGTGTACAGCGAGCGCCAGAACGGTGTTGGCCACGGCCGCCATGCCGTGGGCGTTGTGGGCGTAGTCGAGGATCACCCGGAACGGCAGCTCGTTGTAGAAATTGAGCCGGCCCGGGGCCTGGAAGAAGTCGGTCGAGAAGGTGCGTAGCCCAAGCCGGATATTTTCGAGCGAGACGCCCATGCCGAGCGCGATGCCGGCCGCGAACATGGCGTTCTGCACGTTGTGCAGCGCGTGGCCATCGACCGTCGCCGGAATCTGGTGCGCCCAGAGGACCGGCACGTGCTCCTCGCCGTCGTAGAGCGCGATCAGCCGGCCGTTCAGGCTCTCTTCGAGCGCGATCGCGCGCCCCTTCTCGCGCACGTGACGGCGCACCAGGTCGTTGGTCGGCTCCATCGTGATGTAGATCGGCTGACCCGGGCTCTCGGCCGCCATCTTGGCGACGCGCGGGTCGTTGGCGTTCAAGACGCAGTAGTCCTGCGCCACCTCGACCACCACCTGTTTGATCTCGGCGAGATCGTCCAGGTCGTCCACGCCGCCGAGCCCCAGGTGGTCCGACGCGACGTTCAACACCGCTCCCACCTTGCACTTCCGCCAGCCGAGGCCGGAGCGGACGATGCCGCCGCGCGCCGATTCGAGCACCGCGGCATCGACCGTCGGGTCGCGCAGCACCAGATGGCTCGCCCACGGGCCGGTGAGATCGCCCCGCACGGTGAGCTGGCCGTCGATGTAGACCCCGTCCGAAGTCGCCATGCCGACGGTAGCCCCCGCGAGCTTCAGGATGTGGCCGACCATCCGGGTGGTCGTGGTCTTGCCGTTGGTGCCGCTGATCGCCGCGATCGGAATTCGATAGGGGGTACCGGGCGGGAAAAGCAGATCGATCACCGGGCCGGCGACGTCGCGCGGCGTTCCCTCGGTCGGACTGGTGTGCATGCGGAAGCCGGGCGCGGCGTTGATCTCGACGATCGCGCCGCCGACCTCCTTATAGCTGCGTGAAATGTCGGGCGAGATGTAATCGACGCCACCGACATCCAGGCCCACCGCGCGGACCGCCCGCTCGGCCATCACCCGATTGTCGTAGTGGAGCGCGTCCGTGCGGTCGATCGACGTGCCGCCGGTCGACAGATTGCCGGTCGAGCGCAACGCGAAGACCCGCCCGTCCTCCAGCACCGATTCGACGGTCAAGCCGGCGGCCTCCAGCAGGCGGAGCCCCTGATGGTCGACCTCCAGCCGGGTCAGCACCTTTTCGTGACCGACACCCCGGCGGGGATCGCTGTTGACCTCCTCGATCAACTGTTCGATCGTCCGCGCGCCATCGCCTACGACGTGACCCGGTACGCGCTCGGCAACCGCGATCACCTTGCCGGCGACGACCAGGATTCGATAGTCGTTGCCCGGCTGGAAGGTCTCGACGATCACCGTTCCGGACCGCTCCTCGGCCTTGCCGAAGGCGGTCTCCACCTGCTCCGGCGTGGCGAGATTGATTGAGACGCCGCGGCCGTGATTGCCGTCGAGCGGCTTGACCACCACCGGAAAGCCGAGCTTTTCGGCCGCCGCGACCGCCTCTTCGGCGTCGTACGCAAGCTGTTGGCGCGGCACGGGCAGGCCGAGGTCGTGCAAAATTCGATTGGTCAGCTCTTTGTCCGAAGCGATCTCGACCGCGATGTGGCGCGTCTCGCTGGTCACCGTCGCCTGGATACGGCGCTGATATTTGCCGTGCCCCAGCTGCACGAGCGACCGGTTGTTCAGGCGAATCCACGGGATGTCGCGCTCTTCGGCCGCTTTGACCAGAGACGCGGTCGACGGCCCGAACGCCCGCCGGTGCGCCAAGCGGACCAGTCGCTCCAAGTGTTGCGGATAGTCGAACGGTTCGGGATCGTAAGCTTCCCGATCGGGCGGCAGCAGGGTCCGGAGCAGTTGAAACGCCAGTTCCCCGGCGCGTAGGCCCACGCTCTCTTCGAGGTAGCTGTAGATGACGTGGTATTGCCCTTCGGGAAGGCCGCGCGACCGGGTCTTGCCGTAGGTGACCGGGGTTCCGGCGAGGCACTGCAGCTCCAGGGCCACGTGCTCCAGAACATGCCCCATCCATGTGCCCTCGTCCTCGGTCATCCGGCGGATGAAACCGCCGGGATGATCGTACGAGCAGGTGTGCTCGGAGAGCGTCGGAATGACCGCCAGCAACCGCTCGACGAAACCGGGCAACTTCTGGGTCGGGAACCGCTCGAGCTCCCCGAGGTCCATCTTCAACCGGATCACCGGCCGAAGAGCGTATAAGTTGGGCCCACGGTAGACCCGCGTCTCCAAGATCTTCATCGCACACTCCGCTCGCTGAAAGTAAGGCGACTGCTTTCTAGCATGCCGGGTGGGGGGGACGGCAAGCGCGGGCCTAGGATGTTATCGATCTTCCCGCCTTCTCCGATCGCTCAGCTGAGGGGAAGAGGCCGCGTTTTCGCTGGATTGAAAAGGGGCATCGGCCCGGAGAGGATCTCTATCTGGCCCTCGGTCGCACTGAATCGGGCCGTTTCCTGTCCGTGTTCTTCGTCTATAAGCTACCCCTCGTGGCTCGCCATTCCCTCTTCCTTAACGGAAAAGGGGCCGGAGGTGAGGGCCGGTGCGGCCCGCCGCCGCCAACCTGGATACCACCCCCTACCCTTCGGCGAGCGCTACTTCTTCGGCATCCGCCAGCGGCACCGGTGCTTCGAGCGGTGGCAGGCCGCGGCGGTTGTGGAGGTCGTAGCGGGCGCCGTCGGAGAGGACGTCGAGGCGCAGTCCGAGCAGGGTGAGCGGCTTGCCCGGCAGGGCGTGATGGGTGTCGGTGTAGGTGAGCCCGGCGGCTTCGACGATGGTGACGGTACCAGTTCCGAGCACGGAGAGCATGCCGTCGGGCTCGATCACCGCCGCGGTGTCCTCGTCGATGCCGAGGCCGATCGGCTCGGGGTTGTACGACAGGGCGGTGAGCAGGCGGCCGAGCCGATCGCGGCGGCGGAAGTGCTGATCGATGATCAGGCCCGGCGCGAGTCCCAACCCCTTGGCCATCTGGACTTGGCGCTGGCGCGGCGTCCCCCCCCCCTCACCGAAGGCGATCATGTGCTCGGAGAGCAGAGACGCCCCGGCGCTGGTGCCAGCGACCACCATACCCGCCTCATGGCGACGCTGAATCGACGCGGCGTTAGGCGGTCCCCCGATCGCCGAGGTGACCCGCAGCTGCCCGCCGCCGGTCATGAAGAACCCCGTCGTAGCCTCCAGCGCTTCGATCACCGCGGAACCGATCCCTAAGGCCGTGGCGCGGTCCGGCACGTTCAGCACCACGATCTCGCCGACATCGAGCGCGGAGAACACCTCGCGATATTTCTCGCCCGTGTCGGGCAGCGCCGAAGCGGTGGCAAGAATCGCGATCCGCGCCTTCGCTCCCCCCGCCGCTTCGACGAAGCGGCGCAAAATCTTACGCTCTCGGGTCTTGTCCTCGGCGCCGCCGATGGCGATCAAAAGGCCTGCGTCGTGCCCGGAAGTCCGGGAGCCGTTGCTCGACATGGAGGGAACCTCTCTCTAGCGGGTTACGGAACCCAAACTCGTGTCGCGGGAGTAAAAATCGGATCGGTCACCAATCCCAAGTGGGTCGGAAAATCGTAACACAGGCCCCGCGGAGGTCGAACGAGGGCCGATTCTCAAGGCGGTCAGAGCCGCGCGCCACCACGCCCCAGCTGGGCGGCGACCTTCCGGATCAGGGCGATCGTGGCATCTTCGGTGCGCGCGGCTTCCCGAAGCAGAAGGAAGGAAGCGAGAGCTTCGCGGCCGATGCCCAGAGCGGAAAACGAGCAGACCAGCTGATCGGCGACTTCGTAGACCGCGGCGAAGCGCCCCTGACGCACCCAGACCGCCGCGAGGTCGAGATCGGCGAGCGCCACGTAGAACGGCATGCCCTGCCGTTCGTAGGCGGCGCGGTTCTCGCGGAAGATCGCCTCCGCCAAATGCAAGTCGCCCAAGCCGGCGGCGATCTTTCCTTCCTGGCCGCGGCGTTTGAGCCGGTCCATCTCCCCCGCATGGCAATCGTAGAGCGGTGCCAGGGCACGCTGCGCCCGGCGCGCCTCCTCGAACCGGTCGAGCAGGATTTCGCAGTCGACCAGGTTATGGAGCGCGATCATCACCAGCCGGCCGTCGACGGCCGGGTCGAGCTCATCGAGCGCAGCCAGAAACAATCGGCGCGCTTGGCCCGGGTCTTCGCGGTAGTCCGCCGCGATCCCTTGGAGAACCAGCGCTTTGCCTACCTGGCTCGGCTGCCCTAAAGCGCGGCGGAGCGCGATCAGCCGGTCGAGATACTCCCCCGCCTCGACGAACCGCCGCTGGTCGATCATCAGCGAGGCGCCGCGATCGAGCAGATCGGCGGCCAATCCTGGCAGACCGGTTCCTCGGTTGCGATGCATCTCGGCAATGGCCAGGGAGTGCTCAGCCGCGCCGAGATCGCCGATCAGCCGTTGGGCATTGGCCAGCTCCGCCCAAGTCCGGCACCGCAGATCGGCGACGTGGCCTGACGGATGTGCTTCGGGATCGAGCCGCGCGGCCACCGAGACCGCGAGTTGGGCCAGTTTTAACGCACGGGTGGGGGTTTCGGCGCGAAAGCGCTCGACGTAGACGAGGAGGGCTTCCGCCCGAGCCCAGCCGCGCGGACCAGCGGCCTCTTTCGCCGAAAGCGCCTTGAGCCGGTTGCGATCGCCATCGAGCGCCGCACCTACCTCGCGCAGGGCGGACTCCCGCTCGCGCTCCAGACGGGCGAATGCCGCCCGAGCCGCGCGCATGGCATGGCGGACGGGAAACTCGTAGCACTCCGATCCGTAGCGGCGCGCGGTCGAAAAGCCGTCTTGCTCCAGCGAGCGATAGGCTACCGCCGCCGCATCGCGGCAATCGCCGCAACCGGCGAGGAGATGGCGGATCGCTTGCCTTTGATCCGATCGCTCGAAACCGCCGACGATCAGCGCGGCATAACTCTCCGGAGCGGGATGGTTACTCATTCAGGGTTCTCGCGGCGCCTCGGCGCCGGTGGCATTCTCGCATGCGCGCGTTCCCGCGAGAAGCCGTCCGAAGGCCAACCGGACTTCCCAGACCTGGAAAAGCCGATCCTCCTCGGCGCCGCGAGGTCCTGGGTTCGCCCGGCCCTCACCCTAGGCCATAGGAGCAAACCCTGGGCCTAGCGCACTTTTCCGGGGGGCGGAAAGAGAATGTCGCAGGGCCTCGGCTTGCCGTTCGGATCGATGCAGGTACCGGCGTCCGGGCCCTGCGTACTTTGGTCGTCAACGCCCGGCACGGGCGAGAGCATCCCGAGCGTCCCGAATGCGATCAGCAACGCGACCTGCGACACCGTCCTGGTACCGAATTTTGAGTTGATGGCAGACATGTCCAATCTCCTGTTTCGACTCGGCCGGGCAGTGGCGCGGCCTGGGTTATTGGGGCGAATCGGGAGGAAATCTGCCCAGTTTCGCTGTGCTTTGGAATGGTTTGCACGATGGTTCAAGGAGGGCTCTCAAAGGGCACCGGCGGCGTATTCGCTCGCCAAGTGGAGCCCCTCGACCCGTTCCCGGACCGACGCCATGAACGCGTCGCCGGGATCGACCTTGCTCGTGAAGTAGTCCGGGTCGCGATCCTCCCACAAGGGGGTACCCCGAAACCTGCCGTATTCGTGATGGCCGATCAGATAGCGGATCGTCGGATAACGCCGCACCAGATCGAAAATCAATTTGACATCGGCACGAACCTGGCATTCGGTGAGCGGCGCGGTGCTGCCGCCAACGTTTTCGATGCCGATCGCGGCCCGGTTGAGCCCGATCGTGTGGCGGGCCGCCGCGGTCTCCGGCAGTAGGCGATAGATCGCGCCGTCGCGGTCGACCGCGAACTGCGACGCCACGTTGACCCGTCCGGCGCGAATCAGCTCCGGACGGCTGGCCGGAATCGTCGCCGACCGAAACGCGTCCCAAAGCGCCGCTAGCGTCGGCAACTCGGTCCAGTGCAACACGATCATCCGCGGCACGAACCGGCCGTCTCGGGCCTGCGAGTCGTAGCGGCGACGCACGTAGTCGAGCATCAGCCGGGAACGGCGCCAAGCGCCGGGCAGCGGCAGCGGCACCACGGCGGGCTTTAAGTCCGCGCCGCAGTTGGCCACGGCCGACCTCTCCCCCTCCGCCCGGCTGCGCGCCAGACGGTCGGCGGCGCAGCCCCAAGACCCAGCCGCGAGGGCGAGAAGCAGCGCCCCGACGAGCGATCTCGCCACCGTGCGATGGATACCGACCGACATGCCGAACCTCCTTCTTCAGATCTATCGAGACAACGGAGAGCGGCGACCATAGTCCGTCGGTCGGTACCGCGTCAAACCGCCCCCTTGGACGGCGCGCCCGGTCGAGTTACCATTACCCTCCAGTTCTCTAGCAGGACCCAGCCGGACCAGGGATCTCTCGGTGGCGCAACGAGTCGCGCGTCCTTGCGATCGGTCCATCACTCAAGGGAAGGATCGTAAGATGACCAAGCCATCGAGAAGTACGATCGCAGGGCTGCTGTTCGCCTTCATCGCCGGACTCTGGGTTCCCGCGTTGATGCTGGCGCAAGGAAACGGACGCATCGAAGGTCGGCTGAGCCGTAAAGACGGCACCGGTATCGGCGGGGTCACCGTCGTGGTTCAGACGATTTCGCAGGCGACCCTCACGAACTCGGATGGCCGCTTCTCCTTCCCGAGCGTCCCGGCGGGCAGCTATGAGCTGACCTTTTCCGCCGGGGACTCCACCGACAGCGTCGCCGCGGTCGAGGTGACCGCGGGCCGGACCCGGACGGTGGACAAGCAGGTCGATTGGGACGTTTCGTTCGTCGACACGATCACCGTCTTTTCCGCCTCGCGCCAGAACGAGAAGATCACCGAGGCGCCCGCCGCCGTCACCATCATCTCCGAGGAGCAGATCGCCCGCGAGGCGACCCACGCGCAGCTGCCCAAGCTGCTCGAATTCACCCCCGGGGCGGAAGTCACCCAGAGCGGCGTCTACGACTTCAACTTCAATACCCGCGGCTTCAACAGCTCGCTCAACCGGCGCGTCGCGACGTTGATCGACGGCCGCGACCCGTCCGTGCCCTTCCTCGGCGCGCAGGAGTGGGCGGCGGTCTCCTTCCCGCTCGACGACATCGCCCAGGCCGAGCTGGTGCGCGGCCCTTCCGCCGCGCTCTACGGCGCCAACGCCTCCTCCGGCGTACTCAACCTGGTCACCCGCCGGCCGAAGGACAGCCGCGGGCTTCTCCTCCGCGTGACCGGTGGGGAACTCTCCACCTTGAACCTCGATGGCCGCTATGCCGGGGCGATCAACGACGCCACCTATTACAAGGTGCTCGCCGGTTTGCGCCAGAGCGGCGACTTCACCGTTTCAAGGAACGGCAAAGCCGAGTACTCGGTCCCCTGCACGGTCACCAACCAGACCGACTGTCTGCCGCAGGAGCGGGTGGGGCTCAATCCCGAGAACGATGACGACATCAAGTTCGGTTCCGCCCGCCTCGATCGATACTTCGAGGGAGGCGGCGCCCTGCTCACCGCCGAAGTCGGCCGCGCCGACATCTCGGGCCCGGTGTTTCAGACCGGCATCGGCCGCGTCCAGTTGGTGGACGTCGTCCGCGATTTCACGCGACTCGACTACTCACGCGACCATTTCAATTTCCTCGCCTCGTACAACCGGCGCAACGCCGAGCGGCAGACCGCGCTGTCCGCGGGCAACAACGTCTCGCTCGACGACGACAACTTCAACCTCGAAGGGCAAACCTATTGGGGCATCGCGGGAGACAAGGCGCGGATCGTCCTCGGCGGCAGCTATCAGGACGAAAACATCGACAGCGAGGATCCGCGCACCGGGCGCCAGACTCTCATCTTCAATCCGGTCGAATCGAAGTCGTACGCGGGCTACGCCCAGCTCGATTGGAACCTGACCGACGCCTTGAAGCTGGTTCTCGCCGGCCGCTACGACGACAGCGACCTGCACGCGTCGCGCGTCTCGCCCAAGGGCTCGCTGGTCTGGGCGGTGCGGCCGAACCACACCCTGCGCGCCTCCTACAACGAGGGTTTCCAGGTCGCCAACTATTCCGAGTTCTTCCTTCAGGCGGACGTCGCGGCGCCGGTGAACCTGGCGCCGTTCGAGGCGATCTGCCGTTCGGCCGGAGTCTCCTGCGGCTTCGATCCGGACGGCAACCCGGCGACCGCCAACACCCGCGTCCTGGCGCTCGGCAACAAGGATCTCGACCTCGAAGAGGTGAAGACCTGGGAGATCGGCTATACCGGCATCCTCGGCGGCAGAGCGGTCCTCACCGGCGAGTACTACAACAGCAAGAACGAGAACTTCATCACCGATCTTCTACCGCAGGTCGGCACGCCGCTCGGACGCCTGAACGCCAACTTCGGTCCCTACCAGGCGCCGTCCACGTTGCCGCCGCAGCTCGCGGCCCTGCTCTTGTCCCGCCTCCAGGCGGCGCTCGGACCGAACTTCTTCATCCTCACCAACAACCTCGACGGAACGCCGATCCTGGGCGCCGTCTCCTACACCAACTTCGGCGCCGTCGACACGCAGGGCATCGACCTCGGCCTCAACTGGTCGGTGACCAACGCCTGGACGCTCAACGCTACCTATTCGTGGTTCGACTTCGACATCCAGGACAGCCAGCCGGGCCTCGATCGCCTGCTGCTGCCCAACAGCCCGAAGAACAAAGGAAGCTTCGGCCTTGGCTACCTGGCCGAGCGCTGGAACGCTGGCACGAGCTTCCGCTGGACCGACAAGTTCCGTTGGGTCACCGGACCGTTCCAGGGCGACGTGAAGGCCTACACGTCGGTCGACCTAAACGCCAACTACGACGTCACGTCCACCCTCACGCTCGGGCTCTCGGTCTCGAACCTGTTCGACGAAGAGGCCTACCAGTCCTTCGGCGGCGACCTGATCGGCCGGCGCTCGCTGCTTAGTTTGACGTACAAGAAGTAGCCGCGACCAAGGACCGACGGCCCGCCTCTTCGTGGAGAGGCGGGCCATTTCACTTCCCGCCATACACTCTCCCCCATGGCGATCGCGATCCTCCCCGCCGCCGGAGCCTCCCGCCGGATGGGCCGGCCGAAGCTGCTGCTGCCGTTCGGCACCGGCACGGTGATCGGTTCGCTGGTTTCGAGCTTCCGCGCCGCGGGGGTGGACCGGATCGTCGTCGTCGCCTCTTTCGGCGACCTGCCCCTCCAGGATTGGGTGCGCCGATCGGGGCTGATTCTCGCGATCAATCCCGATCCCGAACGAGGCATGCTCTCGTCGATCCTCGAAGGTCTCGGGGCGGTTGGGGGAACGGCAGGATGGCGCGAGCCGCTGCTGATCTCCCCAGCCGATCTGCCCGCTCTTCAGCCCGAGACGATTCACGCAACCCTCGCGGCGCTGCAAAACCCCGAGATCGCGCTCGCCTGGCCCACCTGGAAAGGGAAAAACGGCCACCCCCTCGCCGTCGCCGCCGAGGCCATTCCCGAAATCCCAACCCTCGACCCCGCGATCGGCTTGAAACAGCTCCGCCTTCGCTTCGCCGGGCGAACGATCGAGATCGCGGTCGAAGATGCCGGGGCGGTGTCGGACATGGATACGCCGGAGGAGTACGCGGCGGCACGGGTCCGGCACGGAAATCCACCCGATGGCGCATAGTGTCCGAGTGCGATGAAATCCGTAGCCGACAACCTGCGAGCCGAGCAGCGAGCCGAGACGAATCGGCTATCGATAGAGTAATGTCCCTAACGACCTGGGAGGTCTCATGAAGCAGAAACAAGGCAAAAAGCTCGGGCTCCATCGCGAAACCGTCCTGTTCTTGAGCCGTCGCACTCTCGACGCCGTCCAAGCCGGGGCAACCTTTCGGAGCGACTGCAACTGCCCGATCGAATCGATCGGCAATTGTGCGACGTTCCGTTGGACGAACTGCACGGGCTGCTAAGTTTTCGAGGAGCCGGCGTCTTTCACACTGGAAGCGCCGGCTCCTGCAGGAAGTAGATCAAATCCGTTCCTGGCGCCGCGTAGCCCATCTGGCGGAGCATGGTGACGATCTGGCCTCGGTGGTAGCTCGAGTGGTTGACCAGATGGAAGACCGGTTGCCAGAGCGGGCGGCTGAAGCTCTCGCCGCGGGAGTTGGACCAGACGAGGGTGGTTTCCAGCTGCTCATCGGTCAGACCGGCGAGAAACGCCTCGACGCCCGCCGCCGTCTCTTCCCACGAGACGAGCAGGGGGATCAACTCGGCGAAGTCGTTCTCGGTGGGAAACGGATCGAGGGCGGTGCCCAGAAAACGGGAGAGCCAGATTTTCTCCGCCCCCGCGATGTGGGCGAAGGTCTTGAGCAGCGAAGGAAAGCTCGAACCCGTATCGCGCGTCAAGTCGTCCGGCGTGACCTCGCGTAACGCGCGAAGCATCGTCCGGTCCGCCCAGAGCATGTAAATCAACATCTGTCGGGCGATGGCGGCCGATCCGGTCATCTACATCCTCCTCTTTCTTACTCTTAGTGCAAACGCCGTACCGAAGCGAGCCCCGAGAGGATTGGATCCGATCAAAACACCGCCGGCTCTTCCCACGTGCTGTAGACGTCGCGCAGCGCATCGCTGATCTCGCCGACCGTCGCATACGCCTTCACACAGGCGAGGATCAGCGGCATCGTGTTCTCTTGTCCCGCGGCGCCGACTTTGAGCGCATCGAGCGTACGGGCGACGGCCCCGGCGTCGCGCCGGTCGCGGACGGCGTTCAAATCCGCGATCTGGCGGCCGGCCAGCTCGTCGCCGATCTGCAGAATCTCAATCGGCGGCTCATTTTCGATCTGGAACGAGTTGACGCCTACGATCAGCTTCTCGCCGCTCTCGAACGCTCGCTGATGGGCAAACGCCGCGTCCATGATCTCGCGCTGCGGGAAGCCCGCCTCGATCGCCTCGACCATGCCGCCGAAGTCGTCGATGCGGCGGAAATAATCGAACGTGCCGTCCACCATCCGGCGGGTCATTTCTTCGACGAACCAGCTGCCGCCGAGCGGATCGATCGACGAGATCACGCCCGACTCGTGCGCCAGGATCTGCTGCGTACGCAGAGCCGTCCGGGCGTTCTCTTCCGTCGGCAGGGCGAGCGTCTCGTCGAGCGAGTTGGTGTGGAGCGAGTTGGTCCCGCCGAGCACCGCGGCGAGCGCCTGGACGGTCGTGCGGACCACGTTGTTGACCGGCTGCTGGGCGGTGAGCGAGCAGCCCGCCGTCTGGGTGTGGAAACGGAGCATCAAGGAGCGCGGGTTCTTCGCGCCATAGCGCTCGCGCATGACGGTCGCCCAGATCTTCCGCGCCGCGCGGAACTTGGCGATCTCCTCGAAGAAATCGTTGTGGCTGTTGAAGAAGAACGAGAGCCGCGGCGCGAAGTCATCCACGTCGAGCCCCGCGTCGATGCCGTATTGGACGTACTCCATACCGTCGCGCAGGGTGAACGCCAGCTCCTGAAGCGCGGTCGAGCCGGCTTCGCGGATGTGGTAGCCCGAGATCGAGATCGTGTTCCACCGCGGTACGTGCTCGGCCGCGAACGCGAACTGGTCGGTGATCAATCGCATCGACGGGCGCGGCGGGAAGATGTACTCCTTCTGCGCGATGTACTCCTTCAAGATGTCGTTCTGGAGCGTACCCGACACCTGCCGCGCGATGTCCACCCCCTGCTGCTCGGCGACCGCGAGATACATCGCGAACAGGATCGGCGCCGTCGAGTTGATCGTCATCGATGTGGTGACTTCGCCTAAGGGAATTCCCGCGAACAGAACCTCCATGTCGGCGAGCGAATCGACCGCGACGCCGCACTTGCCGACCTCTCCTTTGGACATGTGGTGGTCCGAGTCGTAGCCGTAGAGCGTCGGCAGGTGAAACGCCACCGAGAGCCCCGTCTGTCCCTGGGAGAGGAGGTATTTGAAGCGCTGATTGGTGTCCGCGGCGGTGCCGAAGCCGGCGAACTGGCGCATGGTCCAGAGCTTGCCCCGGTAACCCGTCGGGTGGATGCCCCGCGTGTAGGGAAACTCGCCCGGAATGCCGATCTCGGAAAGCGGATCGATGTCGGCCGTCTGCTCCGGCGTCACCAGGAGCGGGATGTCCATGCCGGACACGGTGGTGAAATCGCTCTTCCAATAAGGAGACCGGCTCTCGGACTTCGCCCGCGCCGCTTCCCAGCGGACCCGCGACTCGCCCATCGTTTCGAGCGCGTCCTCGCGATAGACCGAGCGGTCCCGGTCTCTGCGCATCGCCGAAGGGTGGTCCTCGGGCGAAGTCTGAGGCAACGGGCCGGCTCCGGCCGGAATTTCTAAGTCTTTAATCGCCATACCGATCTCCTTGGGGCATCCGCCTGAGCTTTGAGTATACCCGCTCGCCCGGTGCCGGCCAGAAGGCCCGGCTGTTCACCGTTGCGTAAGCAGCTCGGCCAGGGCGTCGATCGTGCCGTCGATCTCGGCTTCGGTGTTGTAGTAGTGGGGTGAGATGCGGAGCAGGCTGCGGCTGCGCCCTCCGCCATCGAAATAGGCGATCCGGTTCGAGGCGTGGATGTTGATTCCTCGGGGCCGTAGCGCGAGCACCAGCTCCTGCGGATCTTTGCCCGTGACGGTCGCGGTGGCGATCGCCGCCAGGTTCCGCCCCCGATCGGCGACCGCGACACCGGGCAGCGCCGCGAGCCGTTCGCGGACGTAGGTGGCGAGCGCCACGGCGCGGCGGCCGCCCTCCTCCCCCGCTTCGTCCACCGCGTAGCGCGCGGCTTCGCCGAGGCCATGGACCAGGGCGTAGTTGAACTCCCAGTTCTCGAACCGGCGGGCGGAATCGACCCGAGAGAACTCCTCGGCGCTCGTCCAGTCGGCGCCCCGCATGTCGGGCAGCAGCGGGTAATCGCCCCGATCGAGCGCGCGGTCCGAAACGGCGAGGAAACCGATCCCGCGCGGCCCGCGCAGAAACTTCCGCGCGGTCACGGAGAGGTAATCGCAACGGAGTGCGGAAAGATCGATCGGCAGTTGGCCCACCGCCTGGCAGGCGTCGATCAGATAGGGAACCCCAAGCTCTTCGCATACCCGACCGATCTCTTCGACCGGTTGAATCAACCCGGAGTTGGTGGGAATCCAGCTGACCGCGACCAGCCGGCAGCGCGGGTGCGCGGCGAGCTTTCGGATCGACTGGGGGTCCGCCCCCCCTTCGGGCAGGTCTTCGGCGCGTACGACCTCAAGGCCGCGCCTTCGCGCGAGCGCTAAGTACATCAGATGGTTCGAGGGGTAGTCCTCGTTCGTCGTGACCAGCCGATCGCCGGGGACGAAATCGAACGCGGAAAGAGCCTGGGCAAACGCCACCGTCGCGTTTTCCACGATCGCGAGGTTCTTCGGCCGGGCACCGACCAAACGGGCGAGATGGCCGTACGCCGCCTCACTGACCGCCATCTCGGAGTCTTCGATCTCATAGCCGCCGAGCCGCGCTTCGCGCTCCAGATACCCCACTTGCGCCGCAAGCACCGAACGCACGGGCAGCGCCGAGCCCGCGTTGTTGAGATGAACCCGCTCCGCACAGCCCGGCGTGTCCGCCCGCCACTTGGCGACTTGCTCGCTCTCGCCCATCCGGTTCCCTCTTGTTGGAATCAGCTTGATGAGGTCCGCCTCACGGCGAAAGCCGCTCGCGCAGCCACCCCCCCGCGGGAGTCCGGGTGTAGCGCAGCCGGTCGTGGAGCCGGCTTGGCCGGCCTTGCCAGAGTTCCCAGACCTCTGGGATCAGGCGAAAGCCGCCCCAGAATTGGGGACAGGGAATCTCTTCGGCGGCGAAGCGCGTTTCGAGCGCGGCGACCGCCCGTTCGAGTTCCTCCCGGCCGCCGATCGGGCGCGATTGCGCCGAGGACCAGGCGCCGATCTGGGAGGCCCGCGGCCGGCTCTGAAAATACTCGATCGACTCCTCACGCGCCGTCCGCTCGACCTCTCCCTCGATCCGTACCTGACGATCGAGCGCCGGCCAGAAGAAGGTGAGCGCGGCGCGCGGATTCTCGGCCAGCTCGCGCCCCTTGCGGCTGTCGTAGTTGGAAAAGAAGGTGAGCCCCCGCTCGTCGCACCCTTTGAGCAAAACGATCCGCGCGGACGGCCGCCCCGAAGCGTCCGCGGTGGCGAGGGTCATGGCGTTGGCGTCTTGCGGGTCGACTTCGAGCGCCTGCGCGAACCAGCGGCGGAACAGATCGAGCGGGTCGTCTCCGGCTTCGGTCTCCGTGAGGCCGGAGGAGGTGTAGTCGCGACGTAGATCGGCGAGGCGCATGGTGGATCGATCATACCCCGAGGCATTCCTTGCGAGCGGTGTTGCCGATCGAGCACCGGAATCCGAAAGCCGACTGCTTTTGCGCTTTGCGCGTCATCTGGTTCCCCACCGAAGTCATTAAGAGTGAAAGACTTACGATTGACTTACGCCCTTCTTGCGCCTACTCTCGATCGCATGCTGCACGCCGTCCGCACCGCCTATCTTGAGCCGTCCGAAGAGATCCCCGAGATCCCGGCGGGAGAGATCCTGCGCCCTCCTTCAGGTCCCCGGGCGTTGCCTCAGGATCTACGGCAGCACCTGCGGAGCGCGCGGGAGCTGCTCGGCAAAGTCGAGCGCGAACGGCTGCCGACCGGTCTGCCCGACCTCGACCGTCTGCTCGATGGCGGGCTGCCGCGCGGCGAGCTGGTGGAGGTGGTCGGCGGGCGGTCGAGCGGACGCTTCTCTCTGGTCCTTGAAGTCCTTGCCGCCACGACCCGCGCAGGCGAGGCGGTGGCGCTGATCGACCTGGGCGATCACCTCGACCCAGCGCGAGCGGAGGCGGCGGGAGCCAACCTGTCGCGGCTGCTCTGGGTACGCCCCCGCACGGTGGGGCAGGCGCTTGCGGCGGCCGAGATGCTGCTCGGCGCGGGCTTTCCGCTCGCGGTGGTCGATCTCGGCCTGCCGCCGGTGCGCGGCGGACGCGGCATCGAGGCGGGCTGGCTCCGCCTCGCGCGAGAGGCCGCGGCGCGCGGCGCGGCACTGCTGGTCTCCGCCCCCTACCGGGTGAGCGGCACGGCGGCGGCCGCGGTCATCGAGTTCGAACGGGGCTCCGCGCGCTGGCTGCGCTCCGAATCGTCCCCTGTTCTGTTCGCCGGGCTCGGCAGCCGGCTCGCGCTCGAAAAGCGGCGCGGCGGCGCGGCGGGGCAAGGCGCGGATCTCGCCTGGCAGAGCGCCGAGTGCCTGACTCCCCCGCCATCCGTAGTAAGGGCGCCGGCCCCGGTTCACGCCTTCCAACGCCCCCGGCTCGCGGCGACGGCATGAGCGCGGAGCCGCACCGCTCCCGCCTGGCGTGCCTGGCTGTGCCGCTCTTCCCACTCGCCGCCCGGTTGCGCAGCGAGCCCGAGCTGATCCGCGAGGCGCTCGCGATCCTCGAAGGCAACGGCAACGCCGCCCGCGTGGTCGCCGCGACCCGGGCCGCCCGCGCGGCCGGCGTCCGCCCCGGGCTCTCGCTGCCCCAGGCGCGGGCGCTCTGTCCAAAGCTCGCCGTGCGTCCTCGCGATGCGGTGTGCGAAGGGGCGGCGGAAGAGGCGCTGATCGAGGTCGCCGCCGCCTTTGCGCCCGGGGTGGAGAACGCTCGGGACGGCACGTTCTTCCTCGATCTGGATGGACTGCCGCAGCCCGCCGCGCGGCGCGGCACGGCAGGGGTCGATCCCGACGCCTTGGAGCGGGCGCTCGGACGCGATCTCGCCGCGGCGAGCGACACCGCCGGGCTCCCCGGACGGGTGGGGATCGCGTCGAGCAAGCTCGCGGCGCGCGTCGCGGCGGGACTGCCCGGCTCTCCCGTGATCGTCCCCGCGGGGCAAGAGGCGGCATTCCTGGCGCCGCTGCCGCTCGCGCGCCTGGCGCCGGAGGTCGATCTGTCGGCGACCCTCGAACGCTGGGGCATCCACTCGATCGGCGACTTCGCCCGCCTATCCCCCGCCGAGGTCGCGAGCCGCCTCGGCCGCTCGGGCAGCGAGTTGCACACGGTGGCCCGCGGGCTCGATTCGCGCCCTCTCGTTCCGCGCGAGCCACCCCCCTGTTTCGAAGAGGGCATGAGCCTCGAATGGCCGCTCGCGACGATCGAGCCCTTTTTGTTCATCGGCCGCGCGGCGCTCGAACGGCTCACCAAACGACTGGAGGGCGCGGGGCTTGCCTGCCTGCGCTTGGAACTCGACCTCACCCTGGAACCGGAAGGAATTCTACGCCGCTCGATCGAGCTGCCCGCGCCCAGCCGCGACGTCAAAACTCTCTTGTCGCTGATCCGGCTCGACCTCGAAGCGAATCCTCCCGGCGCTCCGGTGATCGGTTTCGTCTTCCGCTCCCATCCCGACCGACCGCGCGAGGCGCAACTCTCTCTGCTCGGACCGGCCGCACTATCGCCGGATCGGCTGGCGGCGACACTTGCCCGCCTGTTCGCCCTGCTCGGTCCGGAGCGTGTCGGCTCGCCGCGACCGATCGACGGCCACCGCCCCGAGCGCGCCACGCTGGTCGCCTTCACCCCGCCTCCGCCCCCCCTCGTCTTGGAGCGCGCCGCCGCCCGTCAGGGTCGCGGCCTGCTCGGCATCCGGGCGTTGCGCCCGCCGCTGCCGCTCGAAGTGATCACGGAGGGGCCAGGCCCGCGTACCGACCGATCCCTCGCCTTGCAGGAGATCGGCAGGCCGATCGAAGTGCGGCCGATAGGAGGAAACGGCGGCGAGGAGACCGCCCGCCGGCTGGAGATTCGCGGCGGCGTACGGGTCGCCGCGGGCCCTTGGGCTCTGGAGGAAGGTTGGTGGACCGACGATCCCGCCGACCGGGAGTACTGGGACGTCGAACTCTACGGCGGCAGCGTCTACCGCCTATTCCGCGACCGTGCGACCAGCGACTGGTTCGCCGATGGAATCTACGACTGACCGGGAACCGGGAAATGAACCCGAGGATGGGGCGAAACTGTTGGAGCCCGCAGGGCGAGTTTTGAGCCCCGCCCGCAGGGTTCATT
>JBBRUC010000099.1:0-21078 GCA_038248205.1 Thermoanaerobaculia bacterium | reverse complement strand
GCGCCGCGGCTCGCCGACCGTCGAGGCAAAGAGCGCCCGGGCGTTGAGCGGCGCCATCAACAGGTCGCCCCGTAGCCGGTCGAGATTCGAGCGCAGATCGCCCTGCCGTACGGCATCGAGCGAGGCGCCGTCGCTCACCAAACCGAGCAGGTCGACCACCGGCCGGGTGCTTTGCCAACCGAGAAACCCAACCTCCCAGGCGGCGATGCGCGTGCCGGGCGGATAGCGACCGGCCAGCTCGGCCACCTGGGCATAGGCCGGCCGGCGCAGGTCTCCCATCCGATCCCGCAGCCATTCGAGGTCCGATCGAACGCCGAGCGCCACGGCTGCGACCGCGAGGCCGGTCGCGACCCTCCAGGCGAGGTGTAGCCGAGGGTGGGGGAGAGCGAAAGCGAGGAGGGCAAGGGTGGGCAAGAACTGCTGCACGAAGCGAAGCGGCGCCGCGTACCAGGGGTAATAGGGAACGCCCAGCGCGACGACCCAAACGAAATGACCGACGCCCCAAACGACCAACCCGACCGCGGAGGCGGGGAACGGACGTTGCGGCACGTCTCGATCTCGGTTCCTCCACCGGAGGGCGATCGCGAGTCCGGCGGCCACGGCCAGGGGCCACCACAGCCCTTGGCGGCTCGCCGGAAAGACTCGCGCGGGCCGGGCGAACGCGTCGGCCCAACCGGCGGTGGGCGACCAGAGGCCGAGCGCACTTTCGGCCTGAGCCCGTTTGGCGGCCAGTGTTCCGGGAAGAAACGTACCGGTGAGCGCATAGAGCGTGATGAGCCAGGCGCCCGCAACCAGAATCGCCGGAACCGCGATGCGGGCGATTCGGCGCAAGCTGCCCGGCAGATCCGCACGGCGAAGTTCCAGGCTCGCGAGGATCAGGGCGGCGAGTCCGCACTCGGCGCGGAACATCGCGGCCAGAGCGAGCAGCACCCCGGCCGAAGCGAGCCGGCCGCGCGCCCGCTGATGAAACGCCCAGATCACCGCGGCGATCGCCGGCAGGTATTCGTTTCCCAGCAAGACGTGCGACGGAAGCCCGATCAGCCAGAACACCCCCGCGGCAAAACCCGCCCAAGGCCACCCTTCCGCCCGTCCGAGCGCGAACAGCCCCGTCGAGCCGATTGCGATCGCGAGCCACGACAAGGCATTGCCGACATCCGGAACCTCGAACCCGGTACCGGCGGAGAGACTGCCGAGCAGCAGAGCGAGAAACGGCGACGACGTGCCGAGCGCCGTCGAACCGGGCCAGGAGAGACCTAGCCCTTGAGCCCAGGAACGGGCGTAGACATAGGTGATGTAGACGTCGTCGATCCCGGACCGATGCACAGTCCAAGAGGCGAACAGGGCTGCGGCCAACGCAAAGCCGGTCCCGGCCAGGGCGACCCAGCGCCACGAGAGGGAAGGTCTGGAGGATTCCACGAGTCGGTCCAGTGTATGAGCACTTGGAGCTTTCCGCTCCGTTCTACGCGGGTGCCGGGCAGGGGGCGAAGGCTTGGAGCAAAGCTCCTGAGAGTCCTTGATCGTCTCTGGGACGAGGTGTGCCGCGTCCCGAGAGTGCTGTGCCGAGTCCCGAGAGTGCTGTGCCGAGTCCCGAGAGTGCTGGACTGAGTCCGCGAACCAGTTCGCCGCCGTGGGAAACCACTGCGCAGAGCCCGGGAAGTACTGTGCCAAGTCCCGGAAGTGGTGTGCGGAGTCCGGCCACCGCTATACCGCGTCGCGAAAGGGGTGGGCAGGTCCCGTACACCAGTGTGCGGCTTCGCGGAACCGGTTCCTGGACCCCGAACACCACTTCCCGGAGTCGGCCCACCCCCTCCGGGAACCTGCACAGTGGTTCCGGACGCCGAAACAGCGGTATCGCGAACCGAACCACCACCTCCCGGAACCTACCCACCGGTCGCGGAACCTCACCCAGCGCCTCCGCGATTCGGCGCACCGCGCCCGAGATCCGAACAACTGGTTTCGGGGCTCGGCGAAGCACTCGCCGGATGCTGTACACCTCGACCGGGAAGCGGCGAACCTCTTTCGAAACTGAAACCGCTTCTCGCTTGAAGCGGCCTGGCCTCGGCGGCGGTGCTTCCGCGGGAGACAAAAACCGGACCTGCCGTAAGATCGGTAGTGTTCTAGTTTAAAATCTAGCCCTTCCGGTACGCCCCGCGCGGGCGGCTCGCCGCATCGGAAGCGGTCGGCAGGAGTGCCACCAAGTCGGCGACCGACCAAACGTTCGGAGAGACATCGGCAGCCATGGCCGGCGTAACTCGCAAGGTCTTGTGAATCCGGCAGAAGTTGTAGTGCATCGAGAAGAGCCCGAACGCGGCGACGTGGTTTTCGAGCTTCTTCGAGAAGGCGTTCGTCAGGCGCGTCCAACGGCGAACCGACATCCTGATCGTCAGATTCGTGCGCTCTACGTAGGAGGTCGAGATGTGCTTCGGATCGGGGGTGCCGATGCACTGGCGCTTCTCGGCTCCGGTGCAAACGGCGGGCGAATAGCGGGTCTCGGGGCCGCTCGGGGGGTTCGCGTACGACTTCACCAGCTGCGCGAAATTCACGTTGCCGCCGAAGGCGTCCTCGACCGCCCCCGGGTACATCCCGTGACCGTCGGTCGTGATCTGCGGGCGATTCACCAATCGGTGCGAGAGATCCATCATGAACTCGCTCGCCGTTCCCGAGCCCCGCGAGCCCACCATGAAGAGCGGCATGAGCTTCGTATCGGCGTCGATCGCGGTAAATGTCCAAACGTCGGCCACGCCGAATTCCCCGGCCCGCTCCTGCGGTACGTTCTTCGCCTTCGCGTAGACGAAGCTCCAAATCTCGTCCACCTGTAGGCGCTCGCACGTCAGGTCCCGGAGGTTCGCATCCTGGTAGGCGATGCAAGCTTCGCCGATCTCCCGCCAAAGCTTCATGACGGTGTCCTTCGAGATGCCCACCATGCGGGCGGTCGAGCGGATCGAGCAACCTTCGACCAGGGCGGAGACTATCGCGACACGCTTCGGGATGCTGAGCACGTTTGCTATACTAGACATTATGCGTAGGCGTGTAAGGAAAGTCAATGCTTTGGCTGGAAGAAATCTAAGATCCCCAAAAATCGACACGGAAAATTAATTTGACGAGCGTAGAATAGAGATCGGGATGCTATTGTTCCGAATGAAACCGCAGGATTCGGAGGTTTGTCATGGCGACCGCGAAGACGTCCAAGAAGAAGGTGTCTCCAAAAAAGAAAGAGCCGCTCCCGCACACCACCGCCTTGCATCTGAGTATTGAAGACGGCTCCCACGTGGTAGGCATCGGGAATTTGAGAGTAATGCTGTTCAACGACGACGGCTCTTGGTTTGCGCAGGGCCTAGAGATCGACTACTTCGCTCAGGGTGACTCGATGGAGGACGCCAGAGAGCGCTTCGAAAGTGGCCTTTGCGCTACTTTCAGCGAACACCTAAAGACCCACGGCACGATCGAGGGCGCCCTCAGGGTCGCGCCTCAAGAGGTTTGGCAGGATTTGTATGCCAACCCGGCACTCAGGAGCTATTCGAAGGTCTCCTTTCACGCTCCTCAGTTCTCGAATGTGTTCTCTGGAATCCAGTACCTTCTAGAAAACGCGGCCTGACGTGCGTTCTCTGAAAGGCGCTGTTCCTGTCGGAGACTGGGAGGGTGTACCCAAAGATCACGCGCTCCGTGCGTTGAAAGCGCACGGAGTAGACGTGTTCCTAAGCCCTGAAGATCCGGAGATCACTATTCTTGTGAGGGGAGACCTGCAGGAAGCCTTCAAATTTCCGATTCTACTTAGACGACGAATGTTGCGCTCTTTGGCTCGCAAATTCGAGGTGCCGTACCAAAACCTGATCTACGCCTCCGGACCTCCTCAGGACCTCAACTAGACCGCTTTTTCCACCTGGCCTGAGCGGCAAGCCTGGCCCCATCTGACCTCTCTCGGGGGGTCATCTTGCTCGCCCGCGCCCGCCCTCCTTTCGCCCCTCCGAGTTTTCCGAGCGCCACGGCAGCCGGGTTCTTTTCGCGCTCGGGTTCCTTAGGCGGCGCCTCGCCGATCGCTTCCAGGAATACAGCATGGGCCAACTGATTCGGGTCTCTGGGCCTGCGTGGGCGTGTAGGCATGGCTTCAGGCTAACACAGGGCGGCCCGCGCGGGCGCCCCCCCCCAGATGTCACGCGCTCTCCCTTTTGTGAAGTTCGGCGAGCCCCGCCTCAGTGTTCGGGGCGCGCCTTGAGAAGTAGCGGCGCACGTAGATGCGCGCGAGATCCCGGAGCCACGTCCCCACGTCCGGGCGGTTTTGATGCTCTGCCATTGCCTCGAAAGCGGTTTGCTCGTCGGGGCTGGTAACGAAGACGGGATAGCACTTCGGCCGGGCCGGAGGGCGGGGCGGTTCGTTCCTTGGGCGCGACATGGCCCTAAACCTCCTCCATGGAGAACTGCCCGCGCGGCCGGGGTGAGATCGAGACGACCTCCCACAGGTCCCGCTCGGTCGGGTTCTCGATTGGATCGACGACGCGCCAGACGGCGAACCACCGGCTGAGCGAATACTCGATCCGTGGTTCGGCTTCCTCGGCAGAACGCGTCTCGGCAAAGTCGCCCCGGGCGATTACGTCCACGATCTTCCGAGGGTCGGAGGAGAAGTGTTCCGCTTCGATCCGGTCGAAGAGCGCGCGGCGCGTCTTTTCGGAGTAGCGGGAAAGGTCAAACGGAGGCAAGAGGATAGGATTCGAGCGGTCGCTCACGGGGATGTCTCCCTTGTACGGCAAGTCCCCGGTGCCAGGTGACAGCTTTCAGGGAGGAACCTACCTCAGAAATTCAACGCTGGCGGGGCTTTTTTCAAACTAGGACACTGCCGTAAGATCCCCTGCCGATGAAGGCCATCCTGATTCACGGCATGGGCCGTACGCCCGCCTCTATGGCGATCCTATCGCGGCGCCTTCGGGCTCGGGGGTTGGCGACTCGGACTTTGGGCTACGTGGCGGCGGTCGAGCCGTTCGAAGCTTGTGTCGAGCGGCTGTCGGAGCGGATTCGCCACCTCGCGGAGGGGGAGCCATTCTTGCTGGTCGGCCACTCGCTCGGCGCGGTGCTGGTTCGGGCGGCGTTGCCGAAGATCGCGGACCTGCCACTTGTCGCCTGCGTCTTCCTGGCTCCGCCGCAACAGGCCTGCCGGGCCGCGCGTTACTTCTCCGGCCATCCCCTCTATCGCTGGCTGAATGGCGAGATGGGGCAGCTACTCGCCGACCCCGGGTTCTTCGCCGATTTGCCGCGCCCGCAAGTTCCCACCCGGGTCTACGCTGGGAACGCCGGGCCGCAGGCCGCTTGGCTGCCGTTCGAGGGAGAGCCGAACGACGGCATCCTCGCGGTCGAAGAGACGCGGGCGCGACCCGAAGACAAGGTCATCGAGGTGCCCGCGCTCCACACCTTCATCATGAATTCGCGCCGGGTGGCCGAGGGGATCGTTGAGATGGCGGGGGTTCGCTGAGGTCAAGGCGCTGAAGGGCCGTAGGCCGGAGGTCGGCCAGAGTCGAGCCTGCGCCCCTTGTCTCCTCTTGGTCGCTACCCTGCACTGCTTAGGTAGATCCACTTTCAGCGTCAACTGAGAAAGGAGCTTTCCATGAAGAAGAAGCTGGTCAAGCTGTCTCTGCGCCGCGAGACCGTCCGCGAGTTGCTCGCAGGCGAAGCGCCTCAAGCTTTCGGTGGGCTGGATAGGACCGATCCGAGGGCTTGCACAGTCAATAGCTGCCCCAACTGTACGGCCAATACGGACTGCGGGGGCAGCAACTGCTCCCTCGTCGTCTGCCAGTAAGTTGGCCGAGGCTGTGCCCGGTGGGAGAACTCTCCAGCCGGGCAAGTCATTTCAGGTCAATTACGGCTTCAACCGCCCGCCGAAAGCCGACTGGATCGAGCGCAGGAACCGATCCGGGCTCGATCGGATCGCCCCGTTTGACACCCTCCGCCCGATAGTGGTCAAAATCCCTCCGCATTCCTGATCGACCGATCGCCCATTCTCGCCGGGGTTACTTTGCCCTCGGCTCGATTTCCGGTTCCTTGCCGAAGGAGGAGGTGTTATGCCGCATCCGCCGATCGATACGGGCAACACGGGTTTCATGCTGCTGTGCTCCAGCTTGGTCATGCTGATGACGCCGGGGCTCGCCTTTTTCTATGGCGGGCTGGTCGGGCGGAAGAACGTTCTGGCGATCATGATGCAGAGCTTCGTTTCGATGGGATGGACGACGATCCTCTGGTGGGCCTTCGGCTTCTCGCTCTGCTTTTCGGGCGACCTGAAAAGCGGTACCGACTTTGCCGGAATCCTTGGCAATTTCGATTGGGCGTTCCTGCGCGGGATCACTCTCGACACGCCGTCGCTGATCAATCCGACGATCCCCATGCTCGTCTTCTGCGCCTACCAGATGATGTTCGCCATCATCACCCCGGCTTTGATCACCGGGGCCTTCGCGAACCGGGTCACGTTCAAGGCCTACATGCTGTTCCTCACCGCCTGGCTGGTTTTGGTCTATTTCCCGTTCGTCCACATGATCTGGGGCGGCGGCCTGCTGGCGCAGTGGGGCGTACTCGACTTCGCGGGCGGCATCGTGGTCCACAACATCGCGGGGATCGCGGCGCTCGCCTCGGTCCTTTACGTCGGCAAGCGGACGGTGGTGGATCGAGGGCCGCATTCGATTCCGCTCGTCGCCTTGGGCACCGGCCTACTCTGGTTCGGCTGGTACGGCTTCAATGCCGGTAGCGAGTTCCGGGTCGATTCGGTGACGGCGGTCGCGTTCGTCAACACCGACCTCGCGGCGAGCTTCGCCGCGATCGCTTGGCTCGCCATCGACTGGTGGACCACCAAGAAGCCCAAGTTCTTGGGGCTCTTGACCGGTGCGGTCGCGGGGCTCGCGACGATCACGCCGGCCGCCGGCTACGTCTCGCCTGCCTCGGCGGCCCTGATCGGCCTATTTGCCGGCGTCATCTGTTTCTATGCCGTGGCGCTCAAGAATCGCCTCGGCTGGGACGACGCGCTCGACGTCTGGGGCGTTCACGGCGTCGGCGGATTCATCGGCATCATCCTCTGCGGTGTCTTCGCGACCACCGCGTTCAACCCAGCTGGGGTGGATGGCCTGCTACGCGGCAACGCGCGCTTCTTCCTGGTGCAAATCGGTGCCGTCCTGCTCTCCTCCGCCTGGGCGTTCCTCTTCACCTACGGCATGCTCTGGCTGATCGAACGGGTGACGGCGGTCAAAGTCGGCACCGCGGGCGAAGCCGAGGGGCTGGACGCGGCGCTCCACGGTGAGACGGCGTACCTCGAATCGATCTGACGCCTCTAACGAAAGGGGAGGGGACGGCTCCTGGCCGCCCCCTCCCGGTTCAATTCGAACTCGGCCTAGATCCTACGGGCAGCCGGTCCATCCCGTGTAGTGGAAGACCGGAGACGTCGCACCCGCGTAGGTCGTGTAGGCGTCGAACCAGTGGCATTTGTTGGTTGGGCTGCCGCTGGAGATGGTGTTGGACCAGGTGGTATCGGGCGACACCGTGGCCGAGTAGGCGACCGTGTTCCAGCCACCCCAAACTCCCGAAGTGCTGCGTTCGCGCCAGACCAGGGTGACGGTGCCGGAGCCGTTGGTGGCATAGCCGGCGGCGGTCAAGGTACCGGCAGGGCCCCAGGTGTTTTCGGCCGGCTGAATCCAGGCGATGCTGGTGGCCGGCGACTGGTTGATCACCAGAAGCGAGGCCACGTTGCTGTAGAGGGAATTGCCCGCCGCGTTATAGGCGCGAACCCGGAACTGGTACGAGCCGATCGGCGGGTTGGCGCCGCTCACGTAGGTGGTGACGTTGGCGCCGACCGGGTTGATCAGGTCGGAGAACGCACTTCCCGAGTAGGAGAACTGAGGCACGAACCCCTGTTCGTTGGTGCTGTTGTCCGCCCAGGTGAGAGTGAACTGCTTGGTTGTTGAGTTGTAACTGGCCGTCAGGCCAGACGGGGCCGTCGGAACGGTCTGCCCGGTCGTCGCCGTTGCGACGTTGGAGAAGCCCGAGTAGCCGGCGCTGTTCTTGGCGCGGACCTTGTACTCGTACGAGGTCGTGGCGGAAGCGGAGGAGTCGACGTACGAGACGACGTTGGCCGCCGTCGTGATCAAAACCGCGAACGCGCCGGACGGAAGGGTGCGGCGCTGCACCTCGAAGTTCGTCTCATTGTTGCTGTTGTCCGCCCAAGAAAGGGCGATCGAGGTGGCCGACTGGGGGGCCGCCGCAAGAGACGAGGGCGCATTGGGAGCCGTCGCCGCCGTGGTTACGGTGACCACGTTTGAATAGGGAGACGCCGCGGGGTTATTGAGAACCCGGACTTTATAATCGTACGCGGTCGCCGGCTGGGCCGTGGTATCGGTCACCGTACTGGTGCTGGCGGAAACCGTCGTGAGCCAAGCGAAACTTCCGCTGCCGGAGAGGCGGCGCTGGACTTCATAACCGGACTTGTAGGTGTTCGAGTCGGTCCAGTTGAGCCGCACCGAGGTGGAAGACAGGACCGAGGCGCTGAGCGTGGCGGCGGTCGGGGTGGCGGCGGTGATGTTTACTACCCGGCTGTAGGGCATGTGGAGGTCGCGGCCGTACGAATCGGAATTGGCGGTCGCCACCACGGTGTTGTTGCCGGAGTTGACGAGCGTGCCCTGCACCGTGGCGGTGCCGGTCGGCGAGACAGACGTCGGACCAGTCCAGGTACCGGGCGAGAGGGCGAAGTTGACCGCCTGGGTATATGGATAGCAAGGACGCATCTTGACCATGTATTCGGTGGGCGACCCTTGCGTCGCGGTCGCCGGGCCGAGCAGCATCGGCTGGAGCGCCGTCGAGCCGCCGGTGCCGAGGAGATCTTGCCAACCGAGCGGATATTCGTTGCCGCCGGTAAAGTTCAAGGTATCGGGCAGCAGCCAACCGCCGTAGCCGTAAGCGAATTTGTACCCCCAGATCAGATCGGCGGCCAGGGCGCGCACGGTTTCGTTCGTGCCGTCGCCGTCCGCGTCGCCACAGGTGTTGCCGATATAGCCCCAGATACCCGCCTTGGCGTACGCCTTCAATCCGCCTTCGAGGTAGGCGATGTGCTCGTCGTAGATGCCGACCCGCAGCATCACCCGGGCATGGGCTTGGGCTGCGAGGTCGACCGTGACGCTCGCGTTCGGCCCGGTGAACGAAAACTGATCGGTAAAGTTACTGGTACCGCTGCAGTGGCTGGTGGTGCAGGTATAAGTGAACGTGCCGGATGCGGTGGCGTTCAAGTGCGCCGAGAGCTGGCCCGAGATTTTCGCGTTCAAGTCCACGCCAGCGAAGATCGGTAGGCTGAAAACCAGGCGGACGGGAATGACGCCGACGGTGAAGGAGACCTCGCCGAGTTCGGGATCGGCCAGCAGCCATTCCTTGGACCACTGAGCGCTAGCGTTCGCCGAGGCCGAGAGGTCACCGGTTCCGGCGATCGACGCCGTACCGCTCGCCACGGCATCGACGAACTCGAAACCGACGGGAACGCCGCCGCACTTCCGGATCTTGTAACGCGCCGCGATCGTGACACTGCCGGACAGGGGCAGGTCGAGGCTGAGCTGGCCATCGATTCCGCCGGAAAAGGGCAAGCTCTGATTCAACAAGCTCTTGGAGTAGTTCCAGGATCGGTTGCGGGTCTCGTCGTGCCAGCCGCACCCGAAGGAAAACTTATTGTCCACGTCGTTGGGGTCAATGTACTGCTCGTACCCGGCGGGGAAATCGGGATCCTCCATCGCTTCCAGCATCTCCTTCGACATGAACAGCAGACCGTCGGAGCCGTCCGGGTCGTTGAGGAAGGAATCGAAGAGAATGTCCTTTTGCGCCTGCGAGACGGGAAGGAACTTGACCCCGTCCTCGCTGACCTCCCACATCAGTGTTCCGTTCCGTGCGGCGGTATTCGGATCGTCTACTTCGAGCAGGCGCCAGCCCTGACCCACGGACATGACTTCGGCGCTGATCGATCCTTGCGCGGACAGCGGTGCGGCGGCTCCCCAGGCGATCGCCAGGGCGAGCAGAGGAAAGATTTTTCGGAGACGAGATTCGATCGACATCGAAGACTCCCTTTCTGTTGGATAGACGCTGCGCCAGGCCGCAAGATCAGCGGCAGAACGCGGCAGGCTCGGCGGTTCCTCTCCGGTCCGCGCACCTTCCGAGTTGAGGGGAGGATAGCCGGATCAAAAATCGAACGCTGTCGAAATCGTGATCGGTTGGGAGATTATTTCTGGGGAAGGATTTCGCGGGTTCCTTGGGGTGCCTCTTGCTTCCGTAGGGCGCTTGTTGCATGCTTCCTGGCATGAACTGGGCCGAGATTCGTCGCCAATTTCCTCATCAGTGGCTCCTCGTGGAGGCGCTCCAAGCTCGTTCGGAGCGTGGGAAGCGGCAGCTCGACGAGATGGCCGTTGTGGATGCCTGCCAGGACGGCGAAACCGCACTCCGTACGTACCTGAAGATCCACCGCGACGCGCCCGGCCGGGAGCTGTACGTCCTTCACAGCGACCGCGAACAGCCGGATATCGCCGAGCGATCCTGGCAGGGCCTCCGCTCCGCTGAGGGATGAAGCTCCGCCTGGCGCAGGGCTTGGTCTACGCGGAAGCGGCCGTGACGTTCCGGGGCCGCAGCCTCCATCTTTCCGACGTTATTCTCGATACCGGTTCGGCCGGCACCATCTTCGCTGCTGACCGTTTGCTCGAGATCGGCGTGGCTCCCGAGCCGGCCGACGCCATTCGACGGATTCGAGGAGTGGGCGGAACGGAGTTCGTCTTCACCAAGAGCCTGGAACGGTTGGTTGTTGGCGAGATCGAAGTCGATGGCTTCGAAATTGAGATCGGAGCCATGGATTACGGCTTTCCCGCCGATGGCATACTGGGGCTGGACTACCTTCTCAAGGCCGGTGCCCTCATCGATCTCCGGCAGCTGGAACTGCGTATCGCCTGACCTCGAGCGCTGAGTAGCATGCGCTAGCCTAGAGCGCCCCGTAGTAATCTCCGCCGCAGGCCATGCCCCCGATACTTCGCACCTCCGTCCGTGCCGGCTCGTACCACGACTCGGTCGTCCTGATGCGCCTCCAGCAATCTCTCGCGAGTCTGCCCGGCATCCTCGACGCCGGGGTGGTCATGGCGACACCCGCGAACCGGGAGATCCTTGAGGGCAGCGGTTTGCTCGGCGACGGGGCGGAGGCGGCGGGACCGGGCGATCTGCTCATCGTGGTGCGCGCGGAATCGGACGATTCGGCAGCCGAGGCTTTGGCGAAGGTGGACTCGCTGCTTTCTTTGCGGGCCAGTGGTTCCGGGGAATCGGGCTACCGGCCGCGCAGCCTTGACGGCGCGCTGCGCGCTCTGCCGAAGGCGCGCTGGGTGCAGATCTCCGTCCCTGGCCGTTACGCGGCGGAGGTCGCCCACGAGGCGCTCGACCGTGGGCGGAACGTTTTCCTTTATTCGGACAACGTGACACTTGCCGACGAGATCGCACTCAAGGAAAAGGCGCGCGCTCGCGGGCTCTTGGTACTCGGTCCCGACTGCGGCACAGCGATCCTCGGCGGCGCCGGACTCGGGTTCGCGAATCGGGTGCGGCGCGGTCCGGTGGGGATCGTTGCCGCCTCCGGCACGGGCCTTCAGATGGTGGCGAGCCGGCTCCATGCCCTCGGCTCCGGCGTGTCGCAGGGTATCGGGTTGGGGGGCCGTGACCTAAGCGTCGAGGTGGGCGGCTTCTCCGCGCTCCAAGCGCTCGACTTGCTCGGTCGCGACCCGGAGACAAAGGTGATCGTTCTGCTGGCCAAACCCCCGGCGCCCGCGGTCACCGCGAAAATCCTCGCCGCGGCGCGCGCCACGGACAAGCCGGTGGTGGTCAACTTCCTGGGTAAGAATCCGCCGCTCTGGCGGCTCGGCAACCTTCGCTTCGCGGTCAGCCTCGCCGAAGCGGCCGATCTGGCGGCGGCGGCTGTGCTGGAAGACCCCGTCGGCAGCGGCTTGCCGCTTCGGCCCTCACCCCCGGCCCCTCTCCCAAAGGGAGAGGGGAGAACAGCAGAAGCGCGCCCGACCGGCTTTTTCCGTGGTCTGTTCGCCGGGGGAACGCTCGCCTACGAGATCCAACTCGGACTCCAGATCGCGTTCGATCCGATCTATTCGAACGCCCCGATCGGAACCTCGCGCCCTCTCGACGATCCGGCGCGCGGCTCCGGCCCCGGCCACGCGATCCTCGATCTCGGGGCGGACGAATTCACCGTCGGCCGGCTCCACCCGATGATCGATCCCGACCTTCGGCTGCGTCGCCTCCGGGCGGAAGCGGCCGATCCCTCGGTCGGTCTGATCCTGCTCGATCTCGTGCTCGGTGACGGGTCGCATGCCGACCCAGCCGGTGTGCTGGGGCCGGAGATCGAGCGGGCGATCCTCGATGCCGGCAACGCCGGGCGCCGCTTGGAGGTCGCCGTGCTGGTCGTCGGAACCGACGATGACCCGCAAGGCCTGTCGGAACAGGTCGCGACGCTCCGCCGTGCGGGCGCACGAATCGCGACCGTCGTCGAAGATCTGGTCGGCCTCGCCTGGGAACTCCTCGGCCCTCTAACTGCCGCTCCTGCCGTGCTCATGCCGCTCGACGCGGTGGCCGCGCCACTCGCCGTGATCAACGTCGGCGTCGAGACGTTCTACGATAGCCTCCTCAGCCAAGGGATCGCCGCTTCCCCAGTCGATTGGCGTCCGCCCGCCGGAGGGGACGAGCGGCTGGCGGGAATCCTCCGCCGGATGAAGGCGCGGAGCACGGCATGACGAACGCGAAGCCGGACATCGACCAGGCCAACCGGACCGCGATCGAGCGGATGACCGCCGCGCGCCCACGGCTGGTGGAGGTGGCTCCGGCCCGCGAGGCGATCGCCGATTTTCCCGATCACCTGCTGCTCCACGCCGGACCGCCGATCGAGTGGCCGCGCATGTCGGGGCCGTTGCGCGGCGCGGTGATCGGCGCTCTGCTCTACGAAGGGCGGGCCAAAACCGAGGCCGAGGCGGTGGCCCTGGTAGAAAGCGGCGAGGTGGCGTTCGAGCCCTGCCACCATCGCGGCGCGGTGGGGCCGATGGCCGGCGTGATCTCGCCTTCGATGCAGGTCTACGTTCTGGCGGACGAAACCTCCGGCCGGCGCACGTTCTCGAACCTGAACGAAGGGTACGGCAAGGTGCTGCGCTACGGCGCGTTCGACCCGCAAGTGCTCGCCAAGCTCCGCTGGATGAACCAGACGATGGCCCCCGCGCTTGCCGCCGCGATTCGTTCGGCGGGCGGCCTCGACCTGCGCGCGTTGATCGCCGAGGCGCTCCACATGGGCGACGAAGGGCACAACCGCAACAAGGCGGGCTCGCTGCTGTTTTTAAAAGCGCTCGCGCCGCATCTCGCCGGTGCTCCGGGAGCGGGCGAGATTCTCGAATTCCTGGGCGCGAATCCGCTCTCGGTGCTGAACCCGGTGATGGCGGCTTGCAAGTCGATGGCCGACGCCGCCCACGGGGTCGAGGGAAGCACGATCGTCACTACCATGGCGAGGAACGGCACGGACTTCGGCATTCGGGTCTCCGGCCTCGGCGACGAGTGGTTCACCGCGCCGGCCGCGGTGCCCGACGGGCTCTACTTTCCCGGCTTTACCAACGCCGACGCAAACCCCGACATCGGCGACTCGACGATCACCGAGACCGCCGGCATCGGCGCCTTCGCGATGGCTGCGGCCCCGGCGATCGTCACCTTTATCGGCGGCCGTCCGGAAGACGCACGAGACGCGACCCTCGAAATGTACGAGATCACCACCGCCGAGCACGATCACTGGACCCTTCCCGCCCTCGGCTTCCGCGGCACCCCCGTGGGCATCGATCTGCGCAAAGTGGTCGAGCTGCAAATCCCGCCGCGCGTCAACACCGGCATCGCCCACAAAGAAGCAGGAGTGGGCCAGATCGGCGCCGGCCTAGTCCGGCCGCCGCTCGCGCTGTTCGAACAGGCGCTGGTGGCGTTTGCCGAGCGGTACGGCTACTGAAGCTTACGGGTGTTTCCCGGACGCCCCGCGGGCTCCGGCGAGAACGGCGTCCAGGTCAACGTAGTTTGGACTATTGACGATGTCCATCTTCAACGCGTTCTTGGAATTTTCCCACCCGTAACGAATCACCATCCGGTCGTTCACGTGAAGGGCACCCGTCAAAGCGTCGAGGACGCGGTTGTTGAGGTCCAGGCCGAGAGGAAGAAGGGTTTTCGAAGAGATCTCCACGCCGGTTGCCGTGCGCAGAAACGTGATGTCCAAGGGCTGGTGTCTCACCATCGCTTCGAAGTCCGATTGGGCGCGCTCGCGGTGCTGGCGCTCCTCGTCACTCCGTTGCGCGGCGAGCCAAGAATCGAGGGCTTTCTGCTCCATTTCAGACGCTGCCCTTGGGCTTACGGCGAGTTCGCGCTTCGAACCGGCTCGAAGGAACGAGAGACGCACCGATTTTCCAGCGTGAATCCAGCCAAGACCCTCGATGAGCTCGCGGTCGGTCGTAAAATGAAATCCCGAGCCATTGAAGGCGACGATGAGGTCGCCCGGCAGGAGCCCGGCCTTGGCCGCCGGTCCTCCAGGCGTGACCGCAACGACTTTTGCCCGCTCTCCCTCGGCCTGCAGTTCGGCTCCCAGCAAGCCACGCCGGGTGTTGGAATTCTCGGCGCTCCGAGCTTGCTCGCCGGCGCCTACGAGAAGAGACACCGTGAGCGCTGCCAAGATCGCGCCCCTGCCCAGGGCATCTCCCTTGGGGCGAGCCATTTCATTCGACATCGTGATCTCCTGAGATCCTACTCGGGGTTGGCTACAAAGGAAAGGCGCTCGTTTTCTCGCAATTCGCCGGTTGTACAGCTGCCTTGGGATCTGTCGCAGAGCGAATAGGAGCCCGGGGCGAATCCTTCGAGAGTCAATCCTTCCTCTTCGTCCAGCGCGAGCCCCGCCGACAGAAAATTTGACAGGACGACGGTGAGGGGGATTTGAGCTCCCCCCATGACGAGGAGAGGGTCGGCCGAGAGAATCCCCCCGTTCACCAACAGGCTGCCTTTGGCCGGATCGAGAGGGATCGCGAGCGGCGCGCCGTTGGCGCCGGCCAAGGAGACCCGATGCAAGCGAACGCCATAGCCTGCGGCGATGACCAGGACATCGAGACCTTCGGCCTCACCGTCTACGTCGGTCCAGGTGAACTGACCATCCGCCTCCGTCACTCCACGGTGAGTCCAAGACTCGGTCTTTCCGTGGATGACGGGAAAGGCCACGACCGAGGCGCCTGTAATAGGGCCCTGCGGGCCTAGAACTCTAACGGTGACCTCGATCTGGCGGTTGAGAACGAGGTCGATCTCGCCAGGCTTCTCGTCCTCCCCCAGATGAAGCTCCCGCCATCGAGAGGCGCTGGTCTGTGTATAGGCTCGGAGGAGGAAATCGCCCGGACGCACCCCGCGCAGGCGAAAGGTTCCATCCTTGCGGCTGCGCGTAAAGGCCTCTCTCCGGAGTTTCTTGTCGTCCTGGCGTTGAGCCAAGACGATCGCGTCGGCGACCGGTTCTCCCTTCTCGCGAACGGTCCCGCTGATCGCGGTGTCGGGGAGCTTCACGTCGACCCAGGAAGGTTTTCCATCCGCTCTGCGCCGGATGTCGACGGTAGGCGCATGGTAGGTCCCCTCGGCATCCACCACGTCGAGCGGCCACTCGCCCCCGCGGGGCAGCACGGTATTGAACTTGCCCTCTTCGTCGGACTCCGTGGTGACGTTGGGCTGACGATTCAATGTGCCGAAGATCACGCTACCCTGCAAAGGGTCTGAATCGCCGACGCTCACCCTTCCTTCGACTTCCACAAAGTCGAGATCGATCGAAAGTGGCGCCATACCCGACTCGATTTCGACTTCGGACACGTAGAACGTGCTGTTCGATCTGTCGATGACTCGGAAGGTGTATCGGCCCGGCTCCAGTTTGCTTGCCGAGCATTCGCCGCTCGGGTCGACCTTCCCGCGGGCCACCTCCTGGATGACGTTCGCGCGGGGCACCTCTCGTTCCAGAATGCAGGTCAAGGCCTTGCCGCCGGCCTCGGCCGGACGGATGAAGGCCGTGAGCGTGATCGGGGGATCGAGTCGTAGGGGCTGGGGTAGCAGACGTTCTTCCCCTTCTCGTAGCTCGATCGACATTCCCGTCTTCGCGAGATCGGGTCGCTCGGCTGTCAGGCGATAAGCCCCCGGAGCCAAGCCGGTGAGCTGGAAGAAGCCGCGGTCGTCGACTTGAGTTTCCGTGCTACGCAGCCCCGATCGGTCTGCCGCCGGATCGCTCTGCCAACCAGTGGTTTCTGGCGCGATCCGAATCTTTACAGGGGAAGTGCCCTTTGTCGGAGTGATGATCCACCCCGCGACGGACGCACCGACCGACAAGCGGACCGGTCCAAGGTCGCGATCAACGCCGCGATTGACCTCAAGACCCCAAAAATAGGCGGGTGCAAACCCTGGAGCCATCAGGGCCAAGTCGAGCATTCCTGTCGGGAGATCGCAGCGGAAGGCGCTCTTCTCCAACGTACACGGTGAAAGCATCACCTGGCGCGCCGAACCACTGCGGTCCGGCGGCAGGAACCGAGCGGTTAGACTCTTGGGGGAAGGCCCGTTCGTCGGCCAGAGGGCTTTGCCATGGATCGATCCAGTCGCCACCATCGCGGGCAATTCGGCGGAGATCTTGAAGCTGGGCTCGGCGGCCCACATCCCCCAGCTGCCGCTCAGCAGCGCGATTGCCAATATCCACCGCATGCGGTGGCGAATGTAGATCTTGCGCTCCTTCAAGGTCAAGCGCCGATGCCTACTTTGCGCAAGCCGCGCCGCGTGTGACAATCGGCGGAACCCTCGAACCCCTCCGTCCCCCCAAGAGGAGAAACCATGTACGTCCCCTACGACATGAGCAAAGTGAAGGTTCTCGATCTGTCGCAGAACTTCAGCGTCGATTCCCCGTCGTTCGCCTTCTACGAAGGGCCGACGGTCAAGTGGGTGAAGCGGATGGCGTTTGAAGGGGTGAACGCGCAGTTCATCTCGTCCACCAACCACATTGCGACCCACCTCGATTCGCCGTATCACTTTTATGATCCGGGGCCGGACATCTCGGGTATTCCACTCGACACGCTGGTCGGTCCCGCGTGCATTGTCGACATCTCGCAGTTCGGAATCGGCGACTACCAGATCTACGGTCCGGAGCATTTCGAGGAGTGGGAGAAGAAGACCGGGATCAAGATCGAGCGCGGCGACATTCTGATCATTCACACGGGCTACCACCACTACTACAACGAGGATTGGTACAAGGTCCACAACCAGGAAAAGCCGGACCTGCCGAAGATGTTCCTCAAACACCCGGGGCCGCAGGCGCGCTTTTGCGAGTGGATTTTGGATCGCGGAATTCGCTGGCTGGGGGTCGATTGCATCGCCGCCGACCATCCCTGGAACACCAACGTGCGCAAGGCCCGCCCCGACCTCATCCCGGAAGTCGAGGCCGCGCTCGGCATGACGCTCGAAGAGGCCTTCCCCTGGCCCGCGGACTATCAGTGCATGCACGTCAAGCTCTTCCCCCACGGGGTGTTCCACGCCGAGAACGTCGGCGGCCAGATCGACGAGGTGCTCGACCAGCGCGTCTGGCTCGGCTGTTTTCCGTTCCGCTTCAAGGGAGGAGAGGCCGCGTTCGCCCGAATCGTGGCGTTCGTCGAACAGAAGTGAGGGAATCGGGGAGTCGCCGTCGTTCCTAAGACCAAGCGCGCTGATCCCCGGCGCGCCCCCTCGGCGGCATGGAGTCGCAGGAGGGAACTCGAAAGGGAACGAAGATGAAAAAGCAGGCTCCCAAGCTCTCTCTCGGCCGTGAAACGGTCGTTCGCCTCGACGCGGTTTCGGCCGGTACGCCGATTCCGGTCACCTCGATCTGCACCGTCACCCAGGGCCTCGCTTGCCAGTCCCTGACCTGCTGGAACTGCATCAAGTACGGGTAGGAGAGAGGTACCGTGAAATCGGCGGCCACCCGTAGTTGTGCGGGTGGCTGCTTTTCGACTTGGGGGCAAGCTTCGCCCCTGACAGAGCTTGACTCGGGAATGCGGATGGCGTAAATAGGGCGTAGCGATGCGAAAGCTGATCAGCCTCTACACGGGTGCGGGCGGGCTCGACCTCGGGTTCGAAGCGGCGGGGTTCGAGACGGCGGTCGCCGTGGAGATTGACCCGGAGGCGGTCGCTACTTTGCGGCACAATCGAGATTGGCCGGTGCTGGACCGGGACATTCATTCGATTCCCTCCACTGAGCTGCTCGCGGCGGCCGGTCTGATCGAGGGCGAAGCCGACGCCTTGATCGGTGGGCCGCCCTGCCAGCCATTTTCGAAATCTGGATACTGGGCTTCCGGCGACACGCTGCGATTGGAGGATTCGCGGGCCGGAACGCTGGGTGCGTACCTGCGAGTGTTGCGTGACACCTTACCAAAGACCTTCCTGCTGGAAAACGTGCCGGGGCTCGCCTACCGGGGCAAGAGCGAAGGGATCGAGCTGATCGAGAAGTCGATTCGCAAGATCAATCGGGACCGTGGCACCCTCTATGACCTGGCTGTCGCGCGGTTGAACGCCGCGGATTACGGTGTCCCCCAGCTACGGGAGCGAGTCTTCGTGATCGGCTCCCGCGACGGAAAGGGCTTTTCGTTCCCTGCGCCGACCCATACTGGGCCAAGCGGCGGCCAGTTGCCGCTCGGATTGAAACCGCACTCCACGGCCTGGGATGCGATCGGCGATCTCGAAGCCGATCCCGAGGAATCGCTCCGAGCGCGAGGCCGCTGGGCAGACCTTTTGCCCTCGATTCCCGAAGGAGCGAACTATCAGTGGCACACCGCGCGCGGTGGCGGCGAAAGCCTGTTCGGCTGGCGTCGGCGCTACTGGAGCTTTCTGCTGAAGCTGGCCAAGGGGCAGCCCTCTTGGACGATTCAGGCGCAGCCTGGACCGGCCATCGGGCCCTTCCACTGGAAGAACCGGCGGCTCTCCGCCAGGGAGCTTTGCCGCCTTCAGACCATCCCGGACGACTATTCGGTGTTAGGGAGTCTAAGTTCCGTGCAGCGCCAACTCGGCAATGCGGTCCCCGCCGCCCTGGGGGAGGTCTTGGCGCGATCGATTCGCCAGCAACTGATGGGAGACGAGGTCACCCTCGATCTCCGGCTCATCCCTGCGTCGAGAGGACCGGTGCCGCGTCGCGAAAGAGTTCGTCCGGTGCCCCAGAAATATTGGCATTTGATCGGTGACCACGAGGCCCATCCGGGGACCGGGCAGGGGTACGCGGCGGTCAAGCGAAAGAGCGGATCAGAGGATCGGGTCGAAGCTGAACTCGCCTTCGCCTAATCATCAAGAGAGCCTGGTGTTTCCCGGAAACTACCGAACGTATGGCGTCAGCCGAAAAGACCGCCAGCCGCTCCTCGATTTCATGCTGGAGGCTTTGCGCGGCGAAGGCTGTCGCATCCTCTACCATTCGCCGGCTGCCGAAGCTCCATTCCGCATCACGTTCGAAACGGTGGAGGGTGAGCGATTGGGGATCGTCGCTTACGCGTTCTTGGCCAACTCGCGAGAGACCAAGAACCGGCCGGCCGACGAGCATCGATTTCAACTCAAGTACGGCTCGAAGGACGGCCTGTTCCATGAGCTGTGGCAAGACCCATTCGGCCTTTACACGACTCTACTCGCAGGGATCAATCCCGAAATGGGATTTTTCGTCGGCGCCGACCCTGTCCTGCATAGCCCGACACGCTTGTTCATCTCCGTTGAATTCAAAGAGCGACACGTCGAGGAGATCCTCGCGAAGGGCTGGTACGCTTGGGAGCGCGAGCGGCAACGGGCGCCCGAGGAGCCGGTCGAGGTACTCGTCGGCGGGATCCCGAAGTCGTTTCTCTCCTACGTTCGCTTCGAACGCGAGGCGATGGGCGAAGACCAGGGGCATCGCCAACTGCTGGCTGAGCGGGATCTCAAGGCAAAGCCGACGGTCCACGCGCTCGCCCGGGAGTTCCAACTCGCCGAAAGCGAAGTGTTCGACCTGATCGAGAATGCGATGCGCCTGAAAGTGGCGGTTCGTGGTTCGGTCGCCGAAGAACATCTCTATCGCCAGCTCAGCAAGCTTCCGGGGATTCGTTGCTCTCGGCTCCCCGGAGATGGCCCCGACTTGAGCGCTCGCCTGCTCGATGGTCGAGAAGTGACGATCGAGTGTAAGAATGCTCTTCGCAAACCGAATCGTGAGGGCCAGGCTCGGCTCGATTTCCAGCGGACGCGAGCGGCCAAGAGCGATCCTTGCTCGCGCTACTACAGTCCGAAGGATTTCGACGTGGTTGCCGCTTGCCTGCATAGCGTCACCGAGCAGTGGGAGTTCCGCTTTGCGCTCTCGGCTCGGCTGGATCAGCACGCCAAGTGCTTGGGGAAACTATCCAGCAATGTACATCTCGACGAGCGTTGGTCCGGAGATCCTTTGGAAATCTTACGTGCTGTATCGACGCAGAGGTGATCCCGCTTTGACGAAACCTGGTGCTCCCCCCGCCCCCTTCACCCTCCCCGGCCCCAACGGCCCGCTTCATGGCTTGATCGACTTCCCCGAAGAGCCTGGGCTGCGGCCGGCGGTGGTGATCTGCCATGGGTTCAAGGGCTTCATGGAGTGGGCGTTTTTTCCGTATCTCGCCCATCTTCTTTCCGAGCGGGGGTTTGTCGTGGTGCGGTTCAATCTCTCGGGGAGCGGCCAGGTGCCGGGGGAGGATCGGGTGAGCGATCTCGACGCCTTTCGCTCGAACACCCACAGTCGGGAGTTGGCCGATCTGGTGGCGGTCGTTGCCGCAGTGGGTGGGGAGATCGCGCCCGGCCGCGCCGATTCTAAGCGGATCTCCCTCGTCGGCCATAGTCGCGGCGGCGGAGCTGCGATTCTCGCCGCGGCGCGACCGGAGTTCTCCGGCCGGATTCGCGCCCTGGTCACCTGGGCGGCGGTCGCGACGTTCGATCGCTACTCGGAGGACCAGAAAACGTTCTGGCGCGACTTGGGCGAGTTTCCGGTGCAGAACACGCGGACCAAGCAGGATCTGGCGTTGGGCTTGGGGT
>JBBRUC010000098.1:0-21342 GCA_038248205.1 Thermoanaerobaculia bacterium | reverse complement strand
CTCGGCCGTGGGCTACGCCAACGCCGGAACCTGCGAGTTCCTGCTCGATGCGGACGAGAACTTCTATTTCCTGGAGATGAATACCCGGCTCCAGGTGGAGCATCCGGTGACCGAGCTGGTGACCGGCTTGGATCTCGTCCGCACCCAGATCCGGGTGGCGGAAGGCGAGCCGCTCGGCTCCGAATTCGACGACGTGCAGCCGCGCGGTCATGCGATCGAAGTCCGGCTCTACGCCGAAGATCCGTTCCAGAAATTTCAGCCCTCGCCGGGCAAGATCCACCTACTTCGCTGGCCCGAAGGGCCGGGCATCCGGATCGACGCCGGGGTCTACGAAGGGGCCGAGGTGTCGATCCATTACGATCCGATGCTGGCGAAGTTGATCGTCTGGGCCGACAGCCGGCCTCACGCTCTCGACCGTCTCGACCGGGCGTTGGCCGAACTGCGGATCGAAGGGATTCGCACCACCGCGCCGCTCTTTCGCGCCCTCTTGGCCGACGCCGATTTCCGCTCCGGCAATCTGAACATCGCCATGCTCGATCGCAAGCTCGCGGACGGGGTACTCCATGGCCTGGGCGCCGAAGAGGTGGGCGACCTGCCGTGGATCGCCGCCGCGATCCACCATTTCGAGCATGCCCAGCGCGCCTCGGCGGCACCCCGTTCCGGCGGCCGCCGCACCGCCTGGCGCGCCGCCGGCCGGCGCGATGCGCTGCGCCCGGGTTGACGTAAGGACCACGACGATGGAGCTTTGGATCAAACTGGGGGAGCGCGAAGAGCGGGTGCGGGTACGCCGCGCGGGCGACGCCTATGAGGTGACGGTAGGTGACGTCGTCCATCAAGTGGATGCCGCGGCTCTCGGCCGGGGGATCTACAGCTTGCGCATCGAAGGGGTCCAGCACGAGGTGGTGGTGCGGCCGAACGGCGAAGAGCGGTTACAGATCGCGGGCGCCTCGGCCACCTGGGACGTCGAGATCGCTGAACCGCTCGCCCACCTCGCGGCGACCACCGGAGGGGGCGACAACCGCCGCCGCCATCGCAAGGTGGCCGCCTACATGCCGGGTCGGGTGGTGGCGATCCTCGCCGAAGTCGGCGCCGAGGTCGTCGCGGGCCAAGGCATCATCGTGCTCGAAGCGATGAAGATGCAGAACGAGATCCTCGCCGAAGCCGACGGCACGATCCAGGCGATCTTCGTCCAGAACGGTCAGGCCGTCGAAGGGGGCGACCCCTTGTTCGAACTCGTGTAGGGTTCAGCTCACCACCCAATAGCAGAGGCGCGCCGCCAAAAACGCTCCGTAGGTGCCGACGGCGTAGCCGATCAACGCCATCAGAATCGACACCGGCACGAGGCTTTCGCGATGGAAGGCGGCGACCACCGGAGCGGAGGCCGCGCCGCCGACGTTGGCCGCCGAGGCGATCGCGGCGCTGTGGAGATCAACCTTGAACAGCCAGGCTCCCGCCAGGCAAAACAGGCCGTGTACGAGAATCCAGATCAACGCCCCCAACAGAAACGCCGGAGCGTCGGCGAGCCCGGCAAGCGATGCCCGCGCGCCCATGCCGGCGACGAAGATGTACACCAGCGCCATGGCCACCTCGTGCGAGCGGGGAAGGCGCCGCGCGGGGGTAAAGGAGAGCGCGATGCCGATCGTGGTGACCAGCAGAACCCGCCAGGTAGAAGTCGACAGGATCGGCGGGATCTCCGGCAGCAACGGCGCGAGCCACGCCGCCACGGCGGTGGCCGAGAGCGCGATCGCGCCGAGATAGAGCAGCTGGCGCATCTCGACCGGTTTTTCGGCTACGGTCGAGACCTCCGCGTTCGCCGCGGCGTCCATCGCCGCCACCCGGCCGGCGTCCACCCGCGACCATTTGTTGAACCGGTCGGCGAACGCCTTGGAGCTGAGCAGAATCGGCAGCCAGAGCACGTAGATCGCATTGTCGGCGAGCACCGCGAGGCCGAACATCTCGGGCGGCGTATTGAGCCCCCCGGCCACCGCGGCCATGTTGCCGGTGCCGCCGATCCAGCTTCCCGCCAGAGCGCCGAACCCCTTCCACGCGTCGGCCGGCAACCAACGATGGACCACGAACAGCCCGATCGGCGCGCCGACGATCACGCCGACGGTGCCGAACAGCATGACGAAGATCCCCTTGCCCATCACCCGCACGGCGGAGCCGACGTCGATCGACAGCAACAGCAGGGTGATGAAAACCGGCAGCGCGAATTGGCTCAAGATGTCGTAAGCCGGTGATTTCGCCGGCAGCACTCCCGTATTGTTGAGGACCAACGGCAGCGCGTAGATGAATAGCAGCGGCGGGAAAAAGTTAAAGATGCGCCAGCGCGTCTTTTGCTCGACGGCGAAAAAAAACGCGGCGACGAGGGTCAGGACGGCGAGGACCGCGATGGGCGACTCGATCAATCGGCTTTCGATCATGGCGCAATGGTATCGGTTTGGCGGCGTCCCCGCCCGCGCAGGTTCACCAGCACGACGCCGAGGACGATCAGCAATCCTCCCCACAGCGTCGCCCAGCGCCACGACTCCTGGCCGATCGCAACCGCCAAAGCGGTGGTGATCGGCGGCTCCAGGTAGAGGAAAACCGAAAGCCGCGCCGCGGGAATCGTCTGGAGCGCATCGTTCCAAGCGAGAGGCGCGAGCGCCGAGCCCAACACCCCCAAGAACGCGATCGCCAGCCACGCCTGGGTGCCGATCCGGCCGATCGACCCGCCGAGAGACCCCGAGGCGCCGCCAATCCCGCCGATTCCCCCGGGTAGGGCGAGCCACCAGAGAGCCGCGAACAGACTGCCGAAGGCGAGGACGTAAAACGTCGTGCGCCCGGCCGGCTGCGTTCGCAGCACCCGGCGCGAGAGCACCGTGTAGAGCGACCAGTTGAGCGCCGAAAGGAGGATCAACAGATCGCCCGTCGTGCCCAGCCGGGCGGCGCGCAGGTGGTTGAAATCTCCCAGGCTGCCGAGATCTCCGCGCGCCACCACCCAGAGCACGCCGAACGCGGCGATGCCGATTCCCACCACGCCGAGCGCTCCAAGCCTTTCGCCGAGCAGCGTCCGGCCGAGCAGAGCGGTGAAGATGGGGGAGACCGTGACCAGCCAGGCGGCCGTCGAAGCGTCCGAGGTGAGCAGCGCCTGCGCTTGCAGCCACTGGTGGAAACCGATGCCGAGAAAGCCGAGAAACGCGAGCTGGCCGAGCAGCCGGGCGGGAACCCGCGCCAGCTCGCCCCGCCGAGCCGCCACTCCAGCGAGGACCAGGGCGCCCAGCCCGGAACGGAGAGCAACCACGAAAGCCGGCGTCGCGTCGGCAAGCGCCCGTTTGGTCGCGACGAACGTGGCGCCCCAGATCGCGACGGCAAAGAGCGCCTCGCCGATCGCGCGGGGCCGAGTGGCGGGGCGATAGGAAGAATCGGCGGACACGGGCATGGCGGCGCATGCTATCCCTCAGCGCGCCCTGCCGGCTCACCTCATCTTGGGTTTCTTCGCGGGTTGTTACGCCGGTTCGATGGCGCCTGGCGGCTCGACCGGAAATCCCAACTCGCGCGCGTTGTCGCGGACCCGGGCATCCAGCGAGAGAAGGCGGATTTCCGGGATCTCGCGGCGCGCGGCGAGTGCACCGGCGAGATGGAGGGCGTCGAGCGTACGGATCGGTTCTTTGGGAAACGGCCGACGCAGGCGCAGGTAGCTTTCGGCGTCCAGCCGCTGGTACGACCAGCCGAGCCCGGCGTGTTCCAACTCGCCGCGCGCCTGTTCCAGCTCCTCGTCATTCAATTTGCCGACCGCCCGGGCGCGCAGGAGCGTCCGGTGGGTTTCGGCGAGCGTCAGCTCGGAGACCACGACGCGACCGGCGGTGGCGAGCGCCTCCGCCCCCCGGTCGCGGCCCGGCTCGCCGAGCAGGAGGTTCAAGATTGCGCTCGACTCGGCGTACAGGGTGGGCGCGTTCATCTAACGATCCTCCCGGCCGGCGTTCAGCAGATCGGCCACCGTGGGGGTCGAACGGCCGAGCGGCCGGCGGGGCCGCGTATAGAGGCCCGGGTGGTTCCGCACTTCCGAGAGCACCAGTCGCCCCTCGCGCGCCATTTTGAGCAAGCCGGGATGTTCTTCCGCCGGGGGTGCTACGACAGGGCGGATCTCGGCGATCGGCCGCCCTCGATCGGTGACGATCACGGTTTCTCCCTCCTCGACTTCGCGAACGACACGGCTCAGTTGGGCCTTCAGTTCGCGGATTCCAACGTCTCTCATGTCGAGTAATGTAGCCACTTGTGGACTCATGGTCAAGTTCTCCCTTTTCGGTGGGTGCTTCGTTCCCTCCTAAAGACGCCAAAGGGGGGGCTACTTCTTGACGATTCGAAAAAGATCGTCGCGTTGGCGGCCGGGTGCGATCCGTGAGAACCTAGGCCTCTCAACTCGGGGCTACGGTTCGTCCAGCCCCCCAGGAGGTCTGAATCCGCATGAATGATGCCGAGATCAAGGCAGCGCCCGGGCTTGCCGACGAGGCTGTCGATCCCGCGCTTGGCGAAACCGAAGAGTGGATGGAAGCGTTCGAGGACGTCGTTCGGATCGAAGGGACCGAGCGCGCCCGGTTTCTGCTGCAGCGACTGCTCGACAAAGGGCACGAGCACCGCGTGATCCTGCCGTTTTCCGCCAGCACGCCGTACGTCAACACCATTCCGGTCGCCGAGCAGCCGGAGTACCCCGGTGACCGCGACATCGAGCGGCGGATCAAGGGACTGATCCGCTGGAACGCGATGGCGATGGTGGTGCGGGCGAACAAACACTATCCGGGGCTCGGCGGGCACATCTCGACGTTCGCCTCGTCGGCCACGCTCTATCAGGTCGGAATGAACCACTTCTTCCGCGGCCGGGGAGAGAGCGGCTTTGAAGGCGACCTGGTCTACCTTCAGGGGCACGGCTCGCCGGGCATCTACGCCCAGGCGTTCCTCGAAGGACGGATCTCGGTCGAGCAGATGGAGGCGTTCCGCCGCGAGGTCTCGGTGCCGGGCGGCCTTTCGTCCTATCCGCACCCCTGGCTGATGCCCGATTTTTGGGAGTTCCCGACCGTCTCGATGGGGCTCGGGCCGCTGTCGGCGATCTACCAGGCGAAATTCAACCGCTACCTCACCGACCGCGGCATCCTCGACACCAGCGAGCGGAAGGTCTGGGCGTTCCTGGGCGACGGCGAGACCGACGAGCCGGAATCCCTGGGCGCCATTACGCTCGCCTCGCGCGAGAAGCTCGACAACCTGATCTTCGTCGTCAACTGCAACCTCCAGCGCCTCGACGGCCCGGTGCGCGGCAACGGCAAGATCATCCAAGAACTCGAAACCGCCTTCCGCGGCGCTGGCTGGAACGTCATCAAGGTGATCTGGGGAAACGACTGGGACCCGTTGATCGAGCGCGACAACACGGGCCTCTTGATGCAGCGGATGGCCGAGGTGGTAGACGGCGAATATCAAAAGTACACCGTCGAATCCGGCGACTACATCCGGCAGAATTTCTTCGGCAAATACCCGCAGCTGCTCGACCTGGTGCGCGGTCTTTCCGACGATCAGCTCCGCAAGCTCAACCGCGGCGGACACGATCCGGCCAAGGTCTATGCCGCCTACCGCTCGGCGGTCGAGCACAAGGGGGCGCCGACGGTGATCCTCGCGCAGACGATCAAAGGGTACGGTTTGGGCGAAGCCGGCGAGGGGCGCAACGTCACCCACCAGCAAAAGAAGCTCAACGAGGACGAGCTGCGCCACTTCCGCGACCGGTTCAACATCCCGATTCCGGACGACCGGCTGGCCGAGGCACCGTTTTACCGCCCGTCCGAGAACAGCCCCGAGATGCAATACCTGCGCGAGCGGCGCAGCGCGCTCGGCGGGCCGATCCCCTCGCGGAAGACCCGCAGCGAGCCGATCGAGAGCCTGGGGGAGAGCTTCTGGCAGGAGTTTTCCGACGGCGTCGACCGCGATGTTTCGACCACCATGGCGTTCGTCCGCATGCTCACCCAGTTGATGAAGCATGAGGAGTTCGGCAAGCGGATCGTGCCGATCGTCCCGGACGAGGCGCGCACTTTCGGTATGGAGTCGATGTTCCGCCAGTTCGGCATCTACTCCCACGTCGGCCAGCTTTACGAGCCGGTCGACAAATCGATGCTCCTCTACTACCGCGAGGCGACCGACGGTCAGATCCTCGAAGAGGGAATCACCGAAGCGGGCTCGATGGCGTCGTTTACCGCGGCCGGCACTTCGTACGCCACCCACGGCGTCGACATGATCCCGTTCTTCATCTTCTATTCGATGTTCGGGTTTCAGCGGATCGGCGACTCGATCTGGGCGGCGGGCGATCAGCGCACCCGCGGCTTCCTGCTGGGTGCCACCGCCGGCCGGACGACGCTGAACGGCGAAGGGTTGCAGCACGAAGACGGCCATAGCCACGTCCACGCGAGCACAGTGCCGAACCTGCTCGCCTACGATCCGGCCTACGCCTACGAGATCGCGGTGGTCGTGCGCGAAGGGTTGCAGCGGATGTATCGCAACCGCGAGGATGTCTTCTACTACATCACCCTGTGCAACGAAAACTACCCGATGCCGAAAAAGCCCGAGGGTTCCGACGAAGGGATCTTGAAGGGGCTTTACAAGGTGTCGAGCACGCCGCCCGACGGCCGGCCGCGGGTGCAGCTGTTCGGCTCGGGACCGATCCTGCGCGAGGCGTTGCGCGCCCGCGATCTGCTGGCCGAGCGCTTCGGTGTGGCGGCCGACGTTTGGAGCGCCACCAGCTACAAGGAGCTGCGCCGCGAGGCGATCGAGGCCGAGCGCTGGAGCATGCTTCACCCCGACCAGCCGGCGCGGAAGCCGTACGTCGTGTCGCTGCTCGAAAACGAGCCCGGGCCGATCGTCGCGGTCTCGGACTACATGCGGATCGTGCCCGATCAAATCGCCCGCTGGCTGCCCGGCCGGTTCTTCGCGCTCGGCACCGACGGCTTCGGCCGGAGCGACACGCGCGAGGCGCTGCGCCGCTTCTTCGAGGTTGACGCCGAATCGGTCACGGTGGCGGCCCTCCACCAGCTCGCCCTGCGTGGCGACGTTGCGGCCGATCTGCCACACCGGGCGATCTCCGAGCTGGGGATCGATCCGGAAAAACCGTTCGCTCTCACGGTTTAGAGCGAGCGAATGGCGCTGGCACCCTTGGCGGTTCCCCGTAGGGGCGGAGCTTGTCTTCGCCCCTACTTCGTCGCCGCCGTTTGGGTGGCTTGCGCGGTCGGCCTGTTTCTCCTCGGCGCGCCGGGGCTCCTCGCTCAGGCGCCGGAGGCTCCCGCGCCCCCGGTCTACCGCTCGGATCTCGATCACAGCTCGGTCGCCTTTTCGGTCCGGCATTTCGTGACGCCGGTGCCCGGGCGGTTCCGCGATTTCGTCGCCACGATCCGGTACGACCGGGACGATCCGGCGCGGTCGAGCGTCGAGTTTCGGGTCCGGACCGCCTCGATCACCACCGACAACGACGATCGGGACACCCATCTCCGGTCGGCCGACTTCTTTGACAGCGGCCGATACCCTGAGCTGACCTTCGCCAGCACCAGCGTCCGGGTGCTCGAACCGACCCGGTTCGAGGTCACCGGCGACCTGTCGATTCGCGGCGTCATTCGGCGCGTCACCCTGCCGGTGACCCTGCTCGGCCTGGTGGCGACGCCGCAAGGGGAGAAAATCGGCTTCGAGACGGCGTTTTCCCTCGATCGCCGGGACTACGGAATCACCTGGAACCGGGTGCTCGAAGGGGCCGGTGCCCTGCTGGGCGACGAGGTGAAGGTGGCCATTGCGATCGAGGCCCTGCGCGCCCCCGCTGGCCGCCCGCCGGGGTAAACGTTCGGTTACACTAGAGTTGATTGAAATCTATGGTAACCAAATCCATCGTACGGGATCGCGATGATCCCCGGCTGTTCGAAGACCTTTTTCTCAACCATTGGCACTCCATCCGTGTCTTCTTCATTGTCCGACGACTTTCCACCCCAGAGGCGGAAGATCTCGCGCAAGAAACCTTCACCCGAGCCCTGCGGGGGATTCACCAACTCGAGGATCTGGAGGCTAAGGAGGGATGGTTGTACCAGATCGCGAAGAACATCTATAAGAACCATCTTCGGCACCGCGACGCGGGCAAGCGAAGAGGGCGCGAGGTCTCGATCGACGAGGACGAGCGGCCTTTTTTCGACGTAGCCGCCCCGGAGATCGACCCGCTGTCGGACCTGCTCGACGACGAGCGCGCCCGGTGGCTCCGCGCGGCGATCGATTCGCTGCCGAAGAAGATGGGCCGCGTCGTCCTGCTGTATCTCGACGGCCAAACCTACGGCGAGATCGCCGCCCTGCTGTTGGTCTCGGAAGAGACCGTTCGCGCCCATCTGTTCCAGGCGCGAAAGCGGTTGCGCGAAATCCTGATCGATCCGGCCGGGCCGGACCACTAAGGCGGGAAGGAGATTGAAATGATCGAAATCGAATCTCGCCTCGCCGAAGAGGCCAAAGGATGGATCGACGAGCAGGCGCGCACCCTCTCCACGCACCCGGACCCGGCGGCCTGGGAACGGTACCGCGCGGGTGACCTGCCGGAAGCGGAGATCGAGCGGCTCCGCGACCACCTGGTGAGCTGCCGGTCCTGCCGCAAGCTGGTGCTCGCCGGTCGCCAAGCGGGCTCGACGGTCTCGACGATCGTCGCCGAACCCGACGCGACGAGGATGGCCGATGCGGAGCAGCGGCGGGCCTGGCACGGACTGCGCGAGCAGCTCGACGAAATGACCGCGCTGGCCGCCGTGCCGCCGAAACTCCCCAGGCCGGCGAAGTGGGTGAGCTGGGCTTCCACGGTGGCCGCCGTCGTGTCCTTTACCGTAGCGGGGTGGACTTGGCACCAGGCGCATCGGCCGGAGCTTGGCTTGGTGATCGCCGAAGCGGTGCCCCTGGGCTCGTCGCGCGGCGCTCCGGCGGCGGGGATCGGGCCGGAAGAGGCGCGCGACGTGGCGCTGCTCATCTCCGCCCCGGAGCTACAGGCGGGAACACCCGTACGGGTGGAGATTCTCGACGGAGCGGGCCATGTCGCCTGGACGGGTACCGGTCCGGCGAGCGTTGACGGCGAGTACGGCATGAAGCTCCCGGCCCGTTTCCAAGGGAGCGAAGGGTGCCAGGTTCGGCTTTCGATGCGGAGCGGCGGTGCCGACGGCTCGGGGGAGTGGCAAACGCTCGGCACCTACGTCGTGAACGCGCCTTCGCGCGGTGCGGGAGAAGCCGCCGCTCCCTGATATTCTCTGATTCACTTTGAAAGCGTTCCGTCTTTCGCTCCTCGTGCCGCTTGCCGTCGGGCTCGCCCTGGGCGGTGCGCTGGCCGCGCGGACTCCCGCCGACTCGTATCGCGGACTGAGCGTCCTGCGCACCTGGCGCGAGGGGGAGGTCGCCCACCTCTATCGCGTTCCGCTCCGGGCTGGAGATTTCGTCCGGATCGCCGCCGACCAGCGGGCGAGCGACGTTGAACTCGAAGTACTCGCCCCGGGCGCGGCTGAGCCGACCGTCGTCGATGGGCTCACCTACGCTTCAGGGGTCGATGGTTTCGAGTTGATCGCCTCCTCCTCTGGAGAGGCACGAGTGCGTGTGGTTCTCGACCGGGCGATCGGCACCGCGCCAAGCTACCAGTTAACGATCTCTTCTCCTCATCGGGCGACTGGAATCGAACGGAGCCGCGCCGCGGCGTATGCCGCCTTCGAGGCGTCGAGGGCCTTGCCGGCGGAGCAGGCGATCCCCCTCCTCGAGCGGGCGCTGGGATGGGCGAAGCAGGCAAAGGCGAGAGACCTTTCTGCCCGGATTTACGATCGGCTCGGGCGCCGGTTTCTCCCGAAGGATGATGCCGTAGCGCTGACGCACTTTCGCGCCGCCGCCGCCCTGGCCGAAGAACCACAGCTGCAAGCGACGCAATGGCACAAGGTGGGAATGGTGTTGGCGGAGCAGCAGCGTTTCGAGGAAGCGGCGGTCGCCTACCACGTCGAGCGCCGGATCGGCTTGCGCTCGGCCGATCTGGTCCGGCAAGCGTACGCTTTCGATGGCCTTGGCTCTCTCTCCCGAGCCCGAGGGAGATTCGAGCAGGCCCTCTCCTTCTCTCGGCAAGGCCTTAGGCTCTGGCGGCAGCTCGGCGATCGCGGCAAGCAGGTCGGAACACAGGACGCGCTGGGGACCCTTTTTCTGGAACTCGGGGATCCCGAACAGGCTGTGGTCGAGGCCAAGGCGGGGCTCGCTCTCGATCCCGCTCCCGGCCCGCGGATCGATCTGCTCCAACGACTCGCTTCGGCCTATCGCGAGAGGGAGCAATGGGATCGCGTACGGCGGACGTTGAACCAGGCGCTGGCCGCCGCGCGCCGGTTGGGCGACCGCGACCGGGAAGCTTCCTGCCTGCTGACGTTGGGAGCCGTCGAGCTGGACCTCTGGCGCACCCCGGAAGCGCTCCGCTATCTGAAGCCGGCGGAGGAGATTCTTCGGCACGAAGGCGACAATGCCTCGGCGCTGGCCAATATCGAGGTCATGCTCGGCGTTATCGCGACCCGCCGAGGCGACGTGCCGACCGCTCTGCGGCTGATCGAAAGCTCCCTTGCCGGTTATGGTCGCTTGGGCATGGACAACGAACGCGCCTGGGTTCTTTCGCGCCGTTCGGACGCCTTGCGCCAAGGCGGCCGGTTCGCCGAGGCCCGCGCCGACCTCGACCAGGCGATCGCCATTCTCGAATCCCTGCGCCCGGGGCTGGAGCCTCAACTTCGCGCCAAGCTGCTCGCCATGCGCCACCGCTTTTTCGACCGGTTGGTCGATCTGCTGGTCGAGCGGAAAGAGCTGCGGGCCGCGTTCGAGGCGAGCGAGAGGTCGCGGGCACGCTCGCTGCTGGACGAGATCTCCGGTCGCGAGGTGGCCCCGCCCCGCAGCCTCGCCGAGATCGAAAGATCTCTCCCTGCCGGCACCGTCTTGCTCGATTTCTGGCTCGGCGAAACGCGAAGCTTCGTCTGGGTTCTGCGCGGCAAGGAGCTAGCGCTCCACGTCTTGCCCGCCCAGGCGGAGATCGAAGCGCGGAGCCGGCTGGCGACCAGGGCGCTCGGGATGCCGCCGGGCCGGCTCGCCGCGCGCGAGCGGCGGATCGCCTTTCTTGCCCAGACGCTCCTTGGCGGGATCGCCGGCCGCCTTGCCGGGACGCGCTTCGTCGTGGTGCCGGACGGCGAGCTGTTCACCGTACCGTTCGCCGCGCTGCCGATCCCGGGTTCGGCAACCGACGGCACCCTCGAACGGCTGATCGATCGAGGGGCGGTGATTACCCTGCCTTCGGCGTCGCTCGCCTTGGAGATTCATGACGCCGTGGCGCGCCGGCCGGCGGGGGAGGGGCTGTTGGCGGTCGGCGATCCGGTCTTCGGCTGTCCGGACGATCGGCTTCGCTGCAAGCCGGCGGCGGTCGATGCGCCCACACTCCTCGGCGGGATCGGAGCCCGGGTCGGTGCCTGGTTTGCCCCGCCGGGCAAGGACGAGCGCGATGCCACGGCCGGCGATCTGCTACGGATCGGGCGCACCGGCTCGGAAGTGGCGGCGATCGCCCGGTTGGCCGGACCTGAGGAGGCGACCGAGCGAATAGGCTTCGCGGCGAGTCGGAGCGCCGTGCTTCAAGCGCCTCTCGAATCGTTTCGCATCCTGCATTTCGCGACCCACGGCCTGGTCGATCCAGCGCGGCCGACCCACTCGGGGCTGGCGCTCGCCCGGGTTACCCCCGAAGGGGCTAGAGTTCCGGGCGATACCTTCCTCCGCCTGGGCGATCTGGCGGGCCGGCGGCTGCGCGCCGACTTGGTGGTGTTGAGCGCCTGCGACACCGCGCTCGGGCGGGAGACGCGCGGCGAAGGGCCGGAGAGCCTCGGCCGGGCCTTTCTCGCCGCCGGGGCCGCGAACGCCCTGGTAAGCCTCTGGCGGGTGGACGACTCTTCGACCGAAGAGCTGATGGTGGGCTTTTATCGCGAGCTTTTAGGGCGCGGACTCTCCGCCGCGGCCGCGTTGCGGCAGAGCCAGCTCGCGGTCCGCTCCCGGCCCGAATGGAGCGATCCCTACTACTGGGGCGCCTTTGTGCTGCAAGGCGATTGGCGGGATGATGTGCACGAAACGGAAAATGTATTCAACGAAACGAACCGCAAGGTGTCTTTCGAGGTTGGAATGAGCCGGGCACCCGTGCCGCGGCGCTTACGATGAAAGGATCTGGACATGCCCAATCGATTGCCGGACCATCTCGCCGGTAAGCCGGGAGCCCCAACGTCGCGGGCGAGCCATCAGGGTCGGAGCGGCGCGGCGGAGGAACCCAAAGACCCCGAGGTCGAAAGCAAGAAGCCGCCGAAGCAGATCATGGCCGGTTCCGGGGCCTTTTCGATCACACCGCCGGCTGCAAAGCAGAAATCCTCCTAAGCCGTGCCGGCGCGCCAGCCGAGGATCACTTTGAGTTCTCTGGGATGAGCGATACACAGCAGGAGATCCAGCTCTTCGGTGTCAATGGCCGCACCGGCCGCTATGCCTTGCCCCGCCTCACCAGCGAGGACATGGCGACGATCGCCCGTCGTGCCGAGGCGCCGCCGCGAGTGGTGGCGGATGCTCGATGTAGCCTCGCCGACCGGGAGAGCGCGGAACTCGAAGGGATTCTCGGAGTGGCCCCTGGCAGTATCGTTCGCGGCGGACGGAGGCGCCACCCGGAGCTGTCGGAATGGGAGATCGGCCGGCGCGGCTGGGGCGTCGTTTTCGCGGCCGACGATCGGCGGGTTCCCGAGCTGCGCGAGGCCTTGGAGCCTTTGCTCGAGCTACGGCGCGAACAGGCCGGCGTGGTCTCCGACGAGCATTTCCACGAGCTGGAGTACCGGGCGGGCGAGCCGCTGTTCGATTTCCGAAGGCGCTACCGGGGCACCCCGGGAATCGTGGATCCGACGCGGATCCCGGGCTACCTGCTTCTGGTCGGCGGGCCGCGGGAGATTTCGTTCGACTTTCAAACCGAGCTCGCGGCGCAGGACTACGCGGTCGGCCGGATCGATTTCGATTCGCCCGAAGAGTTTTTCCGCTATGCCAAAACAGTCGTCGAGGCCCAGCGGCGGGCCGGACGGACGGGCGCCCGAACGACCGCCGCGCCGACCGCGCCCAAGACCGCCACCGCGGTGCGGCGCATCGCCTTCTTCGCCCCCGAGCACTCCGACGATCCGCTGTCGCGATTGAGTTCCCGCCGGCTGGCCGTGCCGCTCGCCGACGCCTGCGCCCTGCCGGGCGACGGCTGGACCGTCGAGCGAATCTTGGGCGAGAAGGCGACCAAGCACCGATTCTCCGACCTGCTCGCGCGAGCCGTGCCGCCCTCGATCCTGTTCACCGCCGGTCACGGTGCCGTCTTTGACAGCGGCGACGAACGGCAGGCGGCTCACCAAGGTGCGCTGGTCTGCGCCGATTGGCAAGGGCCGGAGGCCGCGGCGATTTCGGAGTCCGACTATTTCTCGGCCCAAGATCTGGGCTCCGAGGTCCATCTCGGCGGCATGATCGCGTTCAACTTCGCCTTTTGCAGCCTGGGCGTACCGGCGCAAAACGAGCTGCACCTCGCCGGCCTGCCGATCCCGGAGTGGCTGGCGCCCGAGGATCTGGTCGCCCGGTTGCCCCAGCGCATGCTCGCCCAAGGGGCGCTCGCGGCGATCGGTCATCTCGATCTCGTCTTCGCCTACAGCTTCCGAGAAGGACAGAACGAAGAGGCGCAACGCCCCGACTCGCCGCCGCTCTACGACCTTTGCCTGAAGGATCTTCTGCTCGGCAGGTCGGTCGGAGAGGCGATGAGCCCCTTTCGGTCCTGCTATCAGGCTCGGCTGGTCGAGCGCGCCGAACTCACGCAGCGCACCCACGACCAGGTGCCGGTTGCGGCCGAAACCCTCTGGGAAGTCGAGGCCGCCTGCCACGACGCCAAGTATTACGCCATCTTCGGCGATCCGGCCGTGCGGATGGCCCCGCCGGTCGAGGGTTCTTGAAGAGAACCGGTGCCGCCAAGGCGGAAGAAAGCTCAACGGAACCGACGGGTTGGTGTCCTAATAGGGGAACTCACTACATGCTGGCTGGATCCAACGAGGCAGAGCCGGGCGTTCAGCTCAAACCTTGAGGCCAAAAGGAGTATGAGCAATGGAACGACATTCTACGAAAGTCTTGCGCAGTTCCTCACGGGAATCGAAGACCGAGGTTCTGAAGTCTCTAGAACCCAATGCCTTACGCTCGGTCAGGGGAGAAAAAAGCGACGTTCAGGATGCGGTAGCCAGGGAAGGTGGGGAAGGAGACGTAAAAGGGACGCCCGGTAAGAATAGTTGGAATGTCTTTTCCGCTCACGTGTCGCGCGAAGGAGAGGCTCCCGCCGCCGTCGAAGTCGAACCGACGGAAGAAAAGAAGAAAACCATCCGCGCCAAGGTCGCCCGTCCTGGAACGCGCAGCGCCAGGCGGCCGCCGGAACGGTCCGCGGGTTAAGGGCAATCGGTCCCCGCGGCCCGCCGGAGCGGGCCGCTACACCCGGCCGCTCACCCAGCCGGCGCGCCCCATGCGGCGTTCGATCCAGCGGACCCGCCAGAGGTACTTCTTGCTGGCGCTGCCCGGATGCCAGGTTTTGGGGGCGGGCAGGCTCGCCGCGAGCTGCGCCGCCTGATGGGCGGAGAGCCCGGCGGCGGAGCGGTGAAAGTAATGGCGCGAAGCGGCCTCGGCACCGTAAATGCCGGGGCCGAATTCGACGACGTTTAAATAGATCTCCAAGATCCGCTTCTTGGTCAGGTTCTTTTCGAGCTGCCGGGTGAGAAACACCTCTTCGAGCTTCCGCGCCGGATTGCGCGAGGGCGAGAGCCAAAGATTTTTCGCCAGCTGCTGGGTGATCGTCGAGGCGCCCCGCGGCAACCGCTTCTTCTCGATCGCCTGGGTGATCGCGTCTTTCATCTCGTCCGTATCGAATCCCTCGTGGCCGAAGAACGCCGCGTCTTCGCCCACCAACACTGCCCGGCGCAGATTGCGTGAGATCTTCGAATACGCCACCCACTTCCACTCGATCTTTCGATCCGCCCGAAACCACCGGTCGCGATAGTCGTCGATGAACGCCGTCGATTGCGGGTTCTCCTTCACCAGCGCCGCCACATCCGGCCAGGTCACCGCCTTCCAGCCAAGATAGAGGACCAACAGCACCAGAGCCGGAATCCAGAAACGCCGCACACACCCCCGCTTCGGAGGTGTCGGGGGTTCCACGGAAACCTCCGGGGAAGGTTCCGAAACCGGAAGGGGAGCGGGTTCGTCGATCATGAGGGCCTTTGAGGCCGCGAGCATACCGGTCGGGGGCGGGGGGTGGAAGGCCTTGGCCTCCGGAGAGTCCCCGGAGAGATTTCATGGTTTGGCCCTGGCGGGCGCTGGTGAGGATAGGCTCCAGCTGATGAAGTCAATTCTGCTTGAAATAGACGACGAGCTGGCGGAGCATTTGGAGCGGGTTGCCCCTGCCCGTTCCCTCGATCAATCGGAGTTCGTCCGGGCGGCGATCTGGAAGGCTCTTTGGGAAGCCGAAGAGCGAGTCACGGCTGATGCCTACGCGCGGCAGCCGGACAGCGCTGAGGTGGCGTTCGCCTCTGCGCAATGGGAAAGGGCAAGTGCCTGCGATTAGAGAATCCCGTAAGCCTTAACTATTCTTGAGCGATTCCGCGCGCGCCGATTCTAGGAACTGGTCGGCCCGGGCTTGTACCTCCTCCAGATCCGTTCTCCGCTCCAACAGCCATTCCTCCAGAGGTTGAAATAGAGGGTCCGCCAAAAGCTCGCTAAGACGAGGGACGATCGGCCCAGTTCCATCTGCGCGGCGATAAATTGTCGAGAAGTTCCGTTGTGTCGTCTGGAGATCTTGTCGTAGATTGGTGACAAGCTGATAGACGAGTGTGGCGAGCCAATGGCTCCCGGCCTCAGTGCGGAGGTTTTGCTTGTTGCTCTGCGCAAGGCAGCTTGCCAAATTGCCGTGCGAGTTCGCGCGACTGCGCGGGTCGGGGAGCTGCTCTCGGACTGCCAGCGCTCGCCGATGCAGTGAGATGGCCTGCATGGAGTCACCTTGCATTGCGAACACATTTGCGAGCGAGCTGATCGTCGCGGCCTTACGAGTCGTGTCTCCCTGGAAAGTTTCGAGGCATTGTTCCATCTCGGCCTTCGCTTCGGTAAAGCGGCCTAGGCTAACGAGCATATTAGCTCGATTCATCTGATCATTCGCGATGTCCTCTTGCGATCGACCCAAACTTTGCTTCACCTCGAGAATGGAGTCAATACGTTGGAGAGCCGCCTCTGGGTTGTTCTGAGCGAAATGGGCCTGGCGGGCGACATCGAGTGTCGCAATCAAGATGCGGGCCAGAAGCTCCTTATCCGGTGCTTCTGGAACCGTCCTACCCGCCCTGTGCAGCTTCCACCAGGATTCTACTTGTGCCAATCGGTAGTCAACCTGGGGAAGTACTTCATCGACTTGGCCCTGAAGGATTTTAATCCTAAGCTCTTCTAATTCCCTGGCGATTGTATGTATTGCGGGCTTGCCGGCGAGCTGGAAAGCCTTCGCACTCTCCATTTGGCGCTGTTGTGAAGCAGCGAGATTGCCACTCATCGCGAGCGCGACCGCCCAATTGCTGGTGATCGAAGCGAAAGCTTCTCGATCAACTCGAGCATCAGGATCTCCGCTTTTCGAGGCTGTTCGGGCCTGTTCTGAAGCTTGCTCATAGAAAGGGAGACTATTGTCAGGGTGGCCTGCCAGCCTCAGTGCATCCGCAAGATTGGCGAGACAGGTCCAGCGCGGTCTGCCTTCAGGGGCCACCTCAGCGGCAGCTTGAAAATGTGAGATCAAGTTCTGGATCAATACAGGGTTCTGGGCACTGGTGACTACACCGTTCGCGAAACTCGTCAGGCGATCCCATTGTTCCGCCTGGACGCAGTAAACCAGTGCTCGTCGACCGGCTTCTAGTGCCGTCGTCATGTCCTCATGAACCAGTCTATAAAACACGGCTTCCAGGCGTTCGGAGTAGGCGAGGCGGATCGCATTCTCCGTCAGTCCAGCACGGTCCTGCGAGGCATTGGTCATCCAAGCTCGTATTCGCTCGCGAACCACCTCGTGGCAAGTGAATTCGGACTGCTCTGCGCCCGGTGTCGCGTGTTCTTCTCCGACTAGGCCGACTGCGAGGAGGTGCGCTAGGAGTGGTACCGGATCAGGACGTTCTTCAGCCGGTTGCAGCGCGTCCACCTTTTCCCGGACTTCGGGTGGCATAGCCTGTAGGTATGCCTGAAACTTCGTGGGAAGCGACGACGTGGTCTCGATCAGATGTTTCAATTGTCGAAGCTGCTCTTGCTCGAAGTCCTCCCCTCTCCAGACGCTCCACAGCAATCCGCCCGCCAGCGGCTCATTAGCCACCGCGATCATCCACAGCAACCGCCGTGCCTCTGGGCTCGCGGCGCGGATCAGCTCGTCGATCGAAGTGCCGAGAGCGTCTTCTAAATAGGCCAGCTCGGTCGGATCGCCCCGTTCCGTTGCGAACAGCTCGGGCAGGTGCGTGGAATCGTGGGTCGTTTCGATCGCCGCCAGCGCGGCCATTAGCTGCGCCCTAAGCTCCGGGCCGCCCGTGGCAAGCCGGGCCAGCCGATCCATCAGCAGCGGATGGAAACGGCTCGCTTGGAGTAGGCGTTCGGCGAGTATCTTCTCAGTCTCATTCCTACCGAAGAGCATTCGACTCAAACCCGTGTGCTCGCGCAGAAAGAGGGCGGCCTCGCCTGCGGAGAGTGGTCCGAGCCGTACCCGGAGGCAGTATGCGGCAGTATCTCCGGCGAGCGCCGCGAGCTGGTGGCGGCAGGTGACCAGGATGCGCGAGGGAGATCCGACCAGTTCGTTGGCGAGGCGGGCAAGGCAAGAGTCCCAATCGGGATCCTGGCAGGTCCGGAGCGGCTCTTTCTGCTGGGAGTCCGTCTCGACCGGTGGTTTGAGGTTCGACTCGAAGTTGTCGAGCACCAAGAGGATCGACTCCTCGCGGAGCGCCTGGACGAGATTCCGTAGGAGTCGGTCGATTCGCTCGGCGCCACAGAATTGGGCGTCCGCCTCGCGATAGATCGCGTCGGCGGGGCGCTGCTTCACTTTCTCGTGGTACCGGCCCAACTCCGAGGAGAGCTTCAAGTGGATGTCGCGGAGCGTCGCCTCGAAACCGAGCGCGTTCGGTTTCGCCTGGTAGAGCAGCACCCACTCGAAACGCTGCTCCCACAGCTCGAGCGCTTCCGCGGCGAGTGCCGTTTTTCCCATTCCTCCCAATCCCGTGACCAGCGCCAAGGGCCTTGCCTCGTAGCTTCGCGCCGCGCCGATGAAACGAGAGCCGAGCTCCGCCAATTCCCAGCCGCGGCCGACGAAATTCGGATGCTCCGTGATCGTCAACTCGGCGATTCGGTGGAGGCGAGGATCGCGGATGTCGAGCGAAGGGCTCCGCTCGTTCACCCAGGCGAGGCCGGGATCTTCCGCGCCATAGAGGACGGGCGTTGCGTGGTCGGCCGCGTCGAAGCGGGCGGCGTCAGGCCTTTGGCGTTGGAGTAGCTCCTTGCGCGCCAGCGACAGGGCCGCCGGTACGCTCTTCGGGTCGGTATGGGCGAAGAGAGCGCGGTACAGCTCGATCGCCAGGTTCCGCGCGTATTCGTCGCCTACCGCGTAGCGCATCGCGATGACAGAGGGGACTCCCCCCTGGAGCAGCGCATGCGCTACGCCGGTGTAGCCGGGCCGAACTTCGATGTCGATGTCCCTGCCTGGGTGATCGTCCCACAAGGCAACGCCTCGGGTGCCCGTCTCCTCGCCGCGTACGGCGGAGAGAAAGCTCTGCCAATTCTTGACCTGTTGCACATCGCCCGACTGGCAGGCGCTCAAGAAGACAAGCTGAGGCAGGAAGCCACCCGCCTCGGCGAACAGAGAGACCAGCTCCTCGCCCGAGAGGCGGTCGGCGGTTCCGCGCACCCCCGACAGCTCCAGGAGGTTTTGGTGCCCATGGCCGCTCCAATGGACGACGTGGTAGCCGCTCCGGTTCTTGATCTGCTCGCGAAGTCTTTCTCGGGTGACACCGTGGGTGAGGAAATCGACGACGATTTTGCGCTCCGAGAAGATCTCGCTGTCGAACAGTCGCTCGATTTCCCGTCGTTCCCGACGCGCGGAAAGCGGCCGGGAGCGGCGCGCTTCGGCGAAGACGAACAGCACTCGAAGGGAGCCGTCCTTGCCGAGGTCCATTGGTTTCGTCGCCGGTTCCTCCATGTCGTGAACGACGCGGACCAAGAGGTTGCGCTCGCCAAGAGTTTCGTGGTTCGGAGATGGACGTGCGATCTCCCACGGGATGCGGGTGAGGGCGGCGCCCAGGGGGTTACCTTCCTCCTTGGCGCGGGGGAGCAGAACCCGCAGGCTGCGCTGAGATTGTGGCTCCCAGAGCTTGAGGAAGATCTCGCGCCCTAGAATGTCCTCGGCGAGAAAAACGCCCGTCCGGGCGACGCTCTCTTCCTCGTGCCCCTTCTCTACATACAGGCGAAGGAAGCTCCGCAGGTCGAATAGCGCTTGCTTTTTTGAGAGGGGGAGAGGCGAAAAATCAACCGAGCGGCATGCGACGAAGTCGCCCCCGGTTCGTATCAGTTGGAGATTAATTCCGGTGTTGTCGGAGTTCGGCGCTACGATGAGATCGAAAGATTCGGCCACCTACAGTTGACCTCCCAGGCAAATGATTCGGGATCTGCACGGCTGCGCAATGAAGGGTTCGAGCGTATGCCGCCGATCGGGGAGGGTCAATGTGCGAGTGGTACTCTTGCGAAGGCCCCCCTCACTCCACCGCCCGAGGCGTCGCCTGGATCGCGACGACGGCGAGGATACTGCCGATCGTGAGCGCGCTGCCGGCCAGCCCGAGCGGGGTGGCGGGCTCGCCGAGGAGGGTTATTCCTAGGGTCATGGCGACCACTACGGCGAGTTGGGTGCAGACGCCCATTTGGAGGTTGGTGACCCAGCGGTAGGCGTGGGTCATGCCGAGTTGGGCGCCGATCGAGGTGACTCCTACAGCGCCGAGGGCCAGGAGGTCTTTGGGCTCCGGGGTGCGCCAGGTGGCGAGGGCGAAGGGTAGGGTCACCAGCAGGCCGCAGAGGGAAAAGCTCGCGTAGATCGACCACGAGCCTTCGCTGCGTCGGGCGGCGCGGAGCGAGGCGACGGCCGCGCCGGCAAAAACCGCCGAGATCAGGCCGATCCCTTCCCACAGACCGAAGGACAGCGCCAGGCCGGAGGGCGTCTGCCCGCGTACCACGAGTACCAGCCCGATCGCCGCGACCGCCAGCGGGACGAGGAACCGGCGGTCGATCCGTTCGTTGAGAAAGCGGGCGGCGAACAGGACGCTCCAGATCGGCGCCGAAAAGTTGAGCAGCGTGGCAAGCCCCACCGAAACGTGCTCGATCGCGAGGAAATAGCAGAGCACCGCGAGACCGCCGAATAGGCCGCGGTAGAGCAGCAGGTCGAGCCGCTGAACGACCAACGCCCGGCGCAGGATCTTGGGCCAGAGGAGAGGCGTCAGCATCAGGCAGAAGCGGAGGAAGGCCACCTCCGAACCGGACAGGCGCGCCGAGGCGAGCTTGGCCGAAAACGCCATCACGCCGAAGCCGACCCCGGCGAGCGCAGCGAGGACCAGCGCCCGGGCGGTCTGAGACAACGGGGCGCGCGCCGGCATCGGCGGATCATATGGGCGTTCGCGGTAGAGTTTCTTGCCTCATGCCTGCGATCACCCATCCCCTGCGCGCGCCGGACTTCGCGCCCGGCGTTTGGGTGCAAGGCCCGGCGCTATCGATGCCCGCCGCCCGCGGCCGGGTGGTGCTGGTCGATTTTTGGGAATCTACCTGCGTCAACTGCCTGCGAACGCTGCCGTACCTGAGCGCCTGGCACGAGCGCTACGCCGGGCGGGGTTTGCGCCTGGTGGGCGTTCACACCCCCGAGTTCGAATTCACCGCCGACCCAGAGCATGTGGCGCGGGCGGTCGCGGCGGAAAACCTTCCGTACGCCGTGTTGTCCGATCCCGGCCGCGCGACCTGGGACCGTTTCGCCAACAAGGTCTGGCCGGCCAAATACCTGATCGATGCCCGCGGTTATCTGCGGTACGAGGCGTTCGGCGAGGGCGGGTACGAAGAGACCGAGCGGTGGATTCACAAGCTGCTCGGCGAAGCGGGCGATCCCGGCCTCTGGCCCGAGCCCTGGCTGAAATCGCTGAAATCGCCGGAATCGCCGGAATCGGCAGGGCCGGGCGGCTCGGGCGCCGTCTGCCGGCCCGCCACCCGCGAGACCTACAACGG
>JBBRUC010000097.1:0-21711 GCA_038248205.1 Thermoanaerobaculia bacterium | reverse complement strand
TGTTAACGGTCACCCAGACCCGCAGGAATTTGGACGTTTAGGTCGACGAGAAGGCCTGTTGGGCCTTGATTTAAGCTCGAAGCGAATAAATGGAGTTCGCGGCGCACCGCAGGTCCGACAGAGGAGATAGGTCGTATCACGGTCGGGTACACCAGCAGGGCTGCTTTGTCTACGGTGCTCCGTCACTTTCGCCTCACTGGCCTTTCGGCGCTGGCGGTAGCGGGCTTGCCGAGCCGCATGAAGCGACCGACCTTGCGCTGTCGCCTGATACCTTCGGTTCGCTTCCCTCTGACTCACCTTCCGGGCTTCTTTTGCACATCCGGTGCTGCAGTACTTGTTGTCACGATCACAGCGCGAACAGATGACAACATTCGCCTCGCAGCGCCGACAGGAGAAAATCCTCTGGCAGTCCTCTTCGGAGACTTGGTTCCGCTCTTTTGGCATGGACTTCACTCTACCCCCTGCACCCCCACCGCGCTACGCGCGGGATGATGCTGCCGAGCTGAGTGTCCAGATTCCTACGGATTCGGGTGACCGTTAACACCTTGCCCCCCGGGGCCGTTTTCGTCTATCCTTTCGCCCCCGCAGTGGCCTTGCCTACGCAGCCATAGCTCAACTGGATAGAGCGACAGACTACGGATCTGTAGGTTGGGGGTTCGACTCCTCCTGGCTGCACCACTCCCTCCGTCCGAAATGACGGCTTCTTCTCCGGCCTGGGTTCCTGGTTCAAAGATCTGGATCGATGCTCGCGGAGTTGGCGCGCGTGGCGGATCTGGTCACCCGCCGCTCCTTGGCGAAGACTGCTAACCTTGACGATATGAACGCACATGTTGATCGTCTCGTCGACGAAGCTCTCGCGCTGGCACCAGACGAGAGGTCCGCGGTCGTCCTTTTGTTGATGGACAGTCTCGACGGTGAAGACTCGGTGACCGAGGCTTGGGCGGCCGAGATCCGCAAGCGCAAGAGTGAGCTGCGCTCCGGCGCAGTGTCGGCAGTGGCTTGGGATCAAGCCCGCGCCCGGCTGAACGCCCTGGGAGTGAGGTTTTCGTCGAAATCGCCCCCGCCGCAGAGGACGAGATCGGCGACACCTACCTTTGGTACCACGAGCGCAATCCTCTCGCGGCGAATGCCTTCCGAAGCGAGGTCTTCGATGCGATCGATCGAATCGCGATGGCAGGATCAACGGTTCTGAGGAAGTTCGTGCCTGGCGAGATCGAGAAGTAGGCGGAGAGCCCGGTTGACCGAAGCTGAATCCTTGAAAGCTGGAGCCACGTCAGGATCGAGCAGGACCACATTCGTGCCCTGCTGGTAGCGCTGGTAGTAGTTGCCGCGCACCGCTCCCGAGAAGTCGTACTCCGGTTCGAGGTCGTCGTCTTCAGGTTCCTGACTCATAGCGCCTTCTATCCTGCGCGGTTGCCGTTCTCGCGCTGATTCGAAATGCTTGGCGTCCCGGATGGTCGACGCCAACGCATCGCCGAACGTGGTGCTCGCCTCCTCGAACGAGACCCCGTGCTTCCGAAGGTTGCGGGCCTCCTTCTCTGGATCCCATTCGAATCTCACTCTCCGAAGTATACCGGGCAAAACGAACGCCCGACACTTTCCCTGCGATGCTCGCGGCGTCGGGAGTGGTTGGACCTGTCGAAGTGCGAGCTGCGCCGTTCGCGAAGCGGAGTCATTTTTCCCTGTCAGGATGCCGATTTCGCGGGCGGGGCTGTTGCTATCACTCGGGTCTCTTGATTGCCTCAAGCCCGCTGTTCGGCAACGGTCTATTGGATCTCCCGCCGCCCGGGAGTCCAAGGCGCCCCTGCCGCCGTGAACGCTACTTCCAGCCGCGCCAGGTCGCCGGTGATCAACACCTTTAAATCGCGCTCCAGGGCTTCTAGTCCGGCCTCAGCGATCGCGAGGTCGCGCCTTTGCGTCGCCGTCGGCATCTGGCGCGTTTCCCAAGTTCCCCCTCGCACGTTCGATACGCGGTCGCCGATCGACGGGGTGCCGGACTCGGACAGCTTCTGCCGCGCCGGGTCGCCCTGGAGCCGCAGCTTTAGGCCCGCTACGGCACGGCTTACCGAATCGAGGTTGGCGTAGAGGGTCGGCTCCGCCTTGGGGGTCTCTGCCAGGGTTGCCCGCATCAGTTTGAGCTGGTCTTTTAGTTGATCGAGTTCCGAGGCGGCGAAAGCCACCCGCCGTGCGGCTTCCGCCGTCTGCTGTTGGAAGGCGGCCACCGCTTGCGGGTCGGTGCCCGGGGCGAGGTTCGCGACCGGCTTCACCTCGAAGGATTGAGGTTTGGAGAGCGAGCGTACGCCCTGGGCCGAGACGATCATCAGCTCGGCCGTGTAGCGTCCGGGGGCGACCAGAGGCCCCTTCGAGGGCTGGTCCCAGGGCGACCGGAAAGCCGGGGGGGTGAGCACGACCGGCTCGGGATCGGCGCCCCGCAGATCCCAATTCACCCGGCTCAGGCCCTCTTTTGCCGGTCCCTCGATCGACCGGACCCTCCGGCCGGTCGAGTCCGAAACCACCAGCAGAACCTTCGGTTTCTCTTCCAGCTCTTCGGAGCGGAGCCGGTCGAACCCGGGGAACGGCACGTCGACGCCCTTTGCGGAGAGCTTCTTTTCGCTTGCCTCCCGCGCCTCGTGGGCGGAGGTGGGCGCCTCGCGAAGGTAGTAGGTAAAGAGGGCGCCCTCGGGCGGGTTCGGGGCGGTGAAGTCGTCCGTTCCCTGCTCCGGACGTCCGGGTGCCTGGCCGGGTTGGTAGGGCACGTACCACCAGGCGTTGCGGATGGGGAAGAGTTCGCCCTCCCCTTCGAATCCCGCGGTAGCAGAAGGGGTCAACTGCCGGAGCGGCGTGTAGTCGTCGAGCACGTAAATGCCCCGGCCGAAGGTCGCGCCGACCAGATCGCCGTCGCGCCGATCCAGCTTCACGTCGCGAAAGGGAATCGTCGGCAGGCCGCCCATCTTGGTCCAGTGGGCGCCGTGGTCGATCGTGAAGTAGAGGCCGAATTCGGTGCCAAGAAAGAAAAGATCGTCTCGGGCTTGGTCCTGCTGGATCGCCCAGGCGATCGTGCCTTTCGGCAGGTCGCCCGCCATCGAATGCCACGAGCGGCCGAGATCGGTGCTCTCGAAAACGTAGGGCGAAAAGTCGCCGGTCTTGTGGTTGTCGGCCACCACGTACAGGGTGGAGGCGTCGGTTACCGACATCTCGACGCGGTTGATGAACGAGAACTCCGGCAGCCCCGGCGGGTTCGTCGCGCGGCTCCAGCTCTCGCCGCCGTTCGTGCTCACCTGCACCAGCCCGTCGTCGGTGCCGACCGCCAGTACCCCGTCTTTGACCGGCGACTCGGAGATCGACGTGGTGGTGGCGTATTTGGACATCGCGCTGTTGTCGAACAGGGAATCGACACTCCAGACCCGCCCCATGAACTTCTGCTCGTAGCGGTTGCGCCCCTGGGTGAGGTCGCCGCTGATCGCGGTCCAGCTATTGCCCTGGTTGTCGCTTCGCCACACCCTCTGCGAGCCGAAATAGATCCGGTTCGGATGGTGCGGGCTCACCAGGAGCGGCGAGTCCCACCCCCACCGCTCAGGCGCCTCACCTTCCTCGGGCTGGGGCTGGATCATCAACCCTTCGTCGTTCCGCCGGTCTTTCCGGAAGAGGTTCCCTTCCTGCGACATCAGGTACATCAGGTTCGGATCTTGGGGGTCGAACGCGACGCCGTAGCCGTCGGCGCCGAACGGCACGTACCAATCCTGGTTGCGGATGCCGTCGCGGTTGAGCGTGCGGGAGGGACCGAAAAGGGTACCGAGGTCCTGGGCGCCGACCAGGAGGTCGTAGAACGGCTCGCGGTTGTTGAGCGCGATTTTGTAGAACTGAGAGACCGGCAGGTTGGGAAAATGCCGCCAGGTCTCTCCCTCGTCGAAGCTCTCGTAGAGCCCGGCGTCCGTGCCGACCAGCAGGTGGCGGCCGTTGCTCGGATCGATCCAGAGCGCGTGGTTGTCGCTGTGCTTGTCGTTGCCGGACTCCAGGTAGCCAAAGGCCTGCCCGCCATCGCGGGTGACGTGGAGAAAGACGTCCATCTGGTAGATCAGATCGGCATTGACCGGCGAGGCCTCGATCTCCTGGTAGTAGTGCGGGCCGGTGCCGCCCGAGATGTAGTCGGTCCGCTTTTCCCAGCTCTCTCCCCGATCGCGCGAGCGATAAAAGCCGCGCTCCTCTTGGTTCGCCTCGATCGTGGCGTAGACGAGCGAAGGGTCGGCCGGCGTGGTGGCCAGACCGATCTTCCCCATCTCCCCTTTCGGCAGGCCGGTCTTTACCTGGCGCCAGCTCTTGCCGTTGTCGGTCGATTTCCAGATGCCGGATTTCGCTCCGCCGCCCAAGAACCCCCAAACGTGGCGCCGCCGCTCGTACGCCGCGGCGTAGACGACATCCGGATTGCCCGGATCGAATTCCAAGTCGGTCGCACCGGTGTTCTCGTCGATTTGAAGAACCGGCGCCCAGGTGGCGCCCCCGTCGGCGCTCCGGTAGACCCCCCGGTCGCCCCCTGCCGACCAGAGCGGCCCCTCGGCGGCCACCAGGACGACCTTGCCGTCGCGCGGGTCGACCAAAATTCGGCCGATGTGCTGCGAAGCGGCGAGCCCCATGCGCTGCCACGTACGGCCGGCGTCGCGGCTTCGACAGACCCCATCGCCCCAGCCGACATGGCGACCGCTGACGTTCTCGCCCGTCCCGACCCACACGACATCCGGGTTGGTAGGGTCGAGCGTGATCTCGCCGATCGAGTAAGACGGCTGATCGTCAAAGATCGGCTTCCAGGTGACCCCGGCGTTCGTGGTCTTCCAAACCCCGCCCGAACCCGCCGCCACGTACCAGATCCCCTGCACGGCCGGATGGACGGCGATATCGGAAATCCGCCCGCTCATGAACCCGGGGCCAAGACTCCGGAAGGGCAAATTGGAGGCGATCTTGGTGAGCGGGGAGTCGGCGGCCTGGGCGGCGACCGGAGAGGCCAGGGCGAGGAGGACAACGAGGAACGTGCGCATGGTCAAAGTCCTGTGGTTTGGGGAGGTCCGCAACCCTAGCACGGGCGCCAAGCCGCCCAGATAGCACCTGGGTCGCTGAGGTTGGGACAGAAACTGGTTTCCTTCGCTACTCGTGTCGATTTCGCCCCGTTTCGTTCGATGTCCCAGTAGAGGCGGGGATCTGACCCCGGCTCCCAACTACCGAGATCTTGGAGATAGAACGATGCGCGTAATGGTGGTGGTCAAAGCGACAGACGATTCCGAGGCGGGCGTGATGCCCTCCGAGCAGTTACTCACCGAGATGGGCGCGTACAACGACGAGTTGGTCAAGGCGGGCATAATGCTCGCGGGTGAGGGGCTTCACCCGAGTTCGAAGGGTGCCCGGGTGCGGTTTTCGGGCGACCAGCGGACGGTCATCGACGGGCCGTTCGCCGAGACCAAGGAGCTGATCGCCGGTTTCTGGCTCTGGCAGGTGCGGTCGATGGACGAAGCGATCGAGTGGCTGAAGCGCTGCCCGAACCCGATGCCGGGAGAGTCCGAGATCGAGCTCCGGCCGGTGTTCGAGGCGGAGGATTTCGGGGCGGAATTCACCCCCGAGCTGCGCGAGCAGGAGGAGCGCCAGCGGGCGGCGATCGAAGCGCGGAAATAGGCCTCGCACTTCGCTCCCCGGGGAGAGTAAGCTCCAGCTCCCATGTTCGGTCTCGACGAATGGCTTTTGGCCCACGGCGGCAGCGGTTGGATGGCGTTGGTTCTGGCGCTGCTCCTCGGCCTTCGGCATGCCACGGATCCGGATCATCTGACGGCGGTTTCGACGCTGGTTTTGAGCGACCGTGGCGACCGGGGAGAAGCTCGGGGCGAGGGGCCGAAGCGGGCCGGGGTGCTCGGTTTCGCTTGGGGCCTGGGGCATGCGGCGACGCTGTTCCTTTTCGGCTTGCCGGTCATCCTGTTGGGGCGTCACCTGCCGCCTTGGGCCACCGGCTTGGCCGAAATGTTGATCGGCGTAGTGATCGTCTTTCTCGCCGCGCGCCTGCTCTTGCGTTGGCGGCGGGGGACGTTTCACTCCCATAGCCATGCCCATCCAGCGGGAGAGCATGCCCACCCCCATGTCCACGAGCTGCGGCCCGCCGAGACGCACGGCAGGGCGCACCAGCACGAGCACGCCGAAAGCCTGGGGCGTTCGCCGCTCGCCGCCTTCGGCATCGGTCTGCTCCACGGCGCGGGAGGATCGGCCGCCGTGGGGGTTCTGCTGGTGGGCGCCGTGTCGGGCCGCGCGGCGGGAGTTTTGGCGCTGTTGCTCTTCGCCGGTGCCACCGCGCTCTCGATGGCCCTGGTTTCGACCGCGTTCGGCTTCGCGCTGGTCCACAGCCCGGCGCCGCTCCGGCTCGAACGCTTCGTGCCGGCGGTCGGCTTGGCCGGCGTGCTGTTCGGCTGTTGGTACGCGTTCGAGGCGTTCTCCTCGCTCGCCCGCTAGCCTGGTCTGCTTGCGCTCATGGGTCGAGGGTGGTGTGATCGGTAGCCATGGGGGCCACCGACACCCACACTGCGATCGAGGCTGTTTTTCGCATCGAATCGGCCCGACTGATCGCCGGACTCGCGCGGATCGTGCGCGACGTCGGGTTGGCCGAAGAGCTGGCCCAGGACGCCCTGGTCGCCGCGCTCGAACAGTGGCCGGCGTCCGGCGTGCCGCAAAAACCGGGGGCCTGGCTGATGACGGCGGCCAAGTTTCGCGCCATCGACCGCCTCCGCCGCGACCAGATGGCGGAACGAAAGCACGAGGAGCTGGGGCGCGATCTCGACGCCGAGAGGGATGCCTCCGTCGCCGCCCTGGAGTCTTCTCTCGACGATCCGATCGGCGACGACCTGCTGCGGTTGGTCTTCATCTCCTGCCATCCGGTCCTTTCGCGCGGGGCGCGCGCCGCGCTTACCCTGCGACTGCTGGGAGGTCTCACGACCGCGGAGATCGCGCGGGCGTTCCTGGTGCCGGAGCCGACTATCGCGCAGCGGATTGTCCGTGCCAAACGCAGCCTCTCCGAATCCCATGTTCCGTTCGAGGTACCCCGCGGCGACGAGCTGACCGGTCGCCTCTCCTCCGTACTCGAAGTGATCTACCTCATCTTCAATGAGGGATACGCGGCCACTGCGGGCGACGATTGGATGCGGCCCCAGCTATGCGAGGAGGCCCTGCGTCTCGGCCGCATTCTCGCTGGGCTCGTTCCCGCCGAGCCGGAGGTTCATGGCCTCGTCGCCCTGATGGAGATCCAAGCCTCGCGAATGCGGGCGCGAACCGGCCCCGCGGGGGAGCCGATTCTGCTACTCGATCAGAACCGGTCGCGCTGGGACCAGCTACTCATCCGCCGCGGAGTTGCGGCGCTCCACCGGGCGGAGCTGCGGCTCCGGGCGCTGGGCCTTCTCGCCGGGCCGTATGTGCTCCAGGCCGCCATCGCCGCCTGCCATGCCCGCGCCCGCGCCGCGGCCGATACCGATTGGCCTCGCATCGCGAGCCTGTACGTCGCCCTCGGCGAGCGATTGCCTTCCCCCGTGGTCGAGTTGAACCGGGCGGTCGCCGTCGGCATGGCATTCGGCCCCGCCGCCGGGCTCGCGCTCGTCGAGCCGCTCACCGCCGAGCCCACGCTTCGCGACTATCACCTGCTGCCGAGCGTGCGGGGCGACCTGCTCGCCAAGCTTGGCCGCCTCGCCGAGGCGCAACGGGAATTCGAGCGGGCTGCGGCGCTCGCCAAAAACGTTAAAGAGCGCGAGCTTCTGCTCGCTCGGGCCGCCCGGTGCGCGCCAGGAAGCCGGACGTGAACCCCGACGATTCGCCCCCACCGCCAGCCGCCGCCACCCCCCGGCCGCTCGACGGCATTCGCGTGCTCGAAATGGGGCAGTTGATGGCCGGGCCGTTCGCCGGCACGGTGCTCGCCTATTTCGGCGCCGAGGTGATTAAGATCGAGCCGCCGGGCGAAGGCGACCCGATCCGCACCTGGCGGGTGCTCGACCAGGGAACCTCGCTCTGGTGGTATTCGCTCGGCCGCAACAAGAAATGCATCACGCTCGACCTGCGGCGCGAGGAGGGGCGAGACCTTGCGCGCCGCCTGGCGGGAGGTGTCGACGTGCTGATCGAAAACTTCAAGCCGGGAACGCTCGAAAAATGGGATCTTGCGCCCGACGCGCTGCGCCGCTCCCATCCCCAGCTGCTGGTGGCGCGGGTTTCGGGCTACGGCCAGACCGGGCCGTACGCGCACCTGCCGGGCTACGCTTCGGTCTGCGAAGGGGTGGGCGGCCTGCGCTACGTCAACGGCCTTCCGGGCGAGGTGCCGATGCGGCCCAACCTGTCGCTCGGCGACACGCTCGCCGGGCTTCACACCGCGTTGGGCATTGCGCTTGCCCTGCTCGATCGCGAACGGCGGAAACCGGCCGTCGGCCAAACGGTGGACGTGGCGATCACCGAATCCGTGTTCAATTGCCTCGAAGCCGTGGTGCCCGAGTTCGACCGCTTCGGCCTGATCCGCGCTCCTTCGGGCTCGACGATCACCGGCATCGTGCCGAGCAACGCCTATCCGACCCGCGACGGCAAGCACGTGATTCTGGGCGCCAACGGCGAATCGAACTACAAGCGGCTGATGCGCGCGATCGGCCGCGACGATCTGGGACTCGACCTGCGCCTACGCACCAACGCCGGCCGAATCACCCATCAGGCGGAGATCGACGGCGCGATCGTCGACTGGACGAAAGAGCGCACGGCCGACGAGGTGATCGCCCAAATGCGCGCGGCCGACGTGCCGGCCGGGTCGATCTACAGCGTCGCCGACATGTTCGCCGATCCGCAGTTTCAGGCCCGACAGCTATTTGAAACGGTGGAGACCCCCAGCGGCCCGCTCAAAGTTCCGGCGATTCTGCCCAAGCTGACCGATACCCCCGGCCGCACCGACTGGGCCGGCCCGGCGCTCGGCGCCCACAACCGAGAGATCCTCGGCGGCCGGTTGGGGCTCAGCGACGCCGAGCTAACCGACCTCGCGGCCCGCGGGGTGATCTGAGCGGAAGCGCCGCCCCGTCGCCATGTTTTGGCGAACCGACGACTTGGCCGCGCATGCGGGCTCCGAAATGGATTGGAACATCGCGATCACCGCCGCCACCTCCGCCGGATGGCAGCCCACCCACGAGAGGAACCAGCCCGCTCCTGAGGTGAACCAGCTCGACCCTGAGCTGGAGCGTTTCCCCTCCGAGCTGGGCCAGCTCGCCCCCGAGCTGAAGCGTTTCCCCTCCGAGCTGGGCCGGCACACCCCCGAGCTGGCGCGTTTCCGGTCCGAGCTGGGCCAGCACGCCCTCGAGCTGGAGCGTTTTCGGTCCGAGCTGGGCCAGCACACCCCCGAGCTGGCGCGTTTCCGGTCCGAGCTGGGCCGGCACGCCCTCGAGCTGGAGCGTTTCCGGTCCGAGCTGGGCCGGCACGTCCCCGAGCTGGAGCGTTTCCGGTCCGAGCTGGGCCGGCACGTCCCCGAGCTGGCGCATTTTCCCTCCAAGCTGGGCCAGCACGCCGCCGAGTTGGAGCGTCTCCGCTCCGAGCTGGGCCGGCACAAGACGCTCCTGCGTCTCCCCTCTTGCCAGCTCGCCATGGACTACTACCCCGGAGTTCCTTTTCGTCGTGGCTGGGGCTTTCTTCCCCAGCCAGGCTTCGCCAGTCCATCCGACACGACCTATTGAGAGTCCGCCGACGCGTCGGCGCTTTGGGGCAGCGTGGTGAAGTAGCGACTCCGGAAAAAAGCGGCGATGCGTCGCCAACCATCCAAGACCTTGCCGCTAATCACGCGTCGCGTTAATATGCCAAGGTGATCGTCTCGTTTAAGTGCTCGGAAACCGAGGCCCTGGCGAACGGTCTGCGGGTCCGACGATTCGGAGGCTTCGAATCTGTGGCTCGCCGGAAAATTCGCCAATTGCAGATCGCCAGCCGTTTGGAAGACCTACGCGTTCCGCCGGGAAATCGGCTCGAGGCGCTCAAAGGTGACCGCGCCGGACGATACAGTATTCGGGTCAACGGCCAGTTCCGCGTTTGCTTCCGCTGGACGGCCGCCGGTGCCGAAGAGGTCGAGATCGTTGACTACCACTAGGGAGCGAAAGCCATGAAGAAACTTGCGCCTGTGACGCCTGGCGAGTTGCTCCTCGAAGAGTTTCTCGTTCCGATGGGGCTTTCTCAGTACCGTCTCGCCAAAGAGATCGGTGTTCCCGCGCAGCGGATCAGCGAAATCGTCGCCGGCAAGCGTGCCGTCTCGGCCGATTCGGACCTTCGCTTGTGTCGGTTCTTCGCCCTGTCCAACGGCTACTGGCTGCGAGCCCAGGCGGCTTACGACACCGAAGTGGCGGAAGAGGCTCTCGCCGAGGAGCTGGCGAAGATCAGGCCGTGGGCCGGGGTTGCCGCCTAAACGGCTTTGGGCGGGCAAAGGACGCACTCTGCGGTAATCTGCAAGTGCGATGAGCGAAGAGATTCCCGCCTGGGAGCGACTGCTGGCGGCGGAGCGCCACCTCCAAGCCCTCGTGCCCGAGACTGTCTTGGTGGGAGGTACGGCTGCTGCTCTTCACGTTGGCCATCGGGTAAGCCTCGACGGCGACCACGTATTGGCCGACTTGGGTGACCGCTTCGAACAGGTGCTGGCGGACGTCGAAGCTGTCGCCGGCTGGCGAACCGCGCGAGTACGCCGCCCTGTTCTCATCCTCGGCAGCCTGGACGGCGTCCTTACCGGGATCCGCCAGCTGCGTCGTGTCCGCCCCTTGGAAACTGAGGAGATTTCGGGTCTGCGGGTTCCAACGCTCGCCGAGATGGCGCGAATCAAGTCCTGGCTGCTCGTCATCCACAGTACCACCCGCGACTATCTCGACACAGTGGTGCTCTTCGAGCGCCTCGGCGAGGAAGGCACGCGCCAGGCACTCCTCGATCTCGATGCGATCTACCCGCAGCCGAATGGGGCCTCGGTGCTCGCCGAGGTCGTCGAGCGTCTCGGCGCCGCCCGACCGGTCGATGCCGCTCAGGTCGACCTCGCCGGCTATCGCGGCCTCGCTCCGCCGTGGAACGATTGGCTCTATCTGACCGAACGGGGCCGGGTGTGGGCGAAAAAGCTCGCCGACCTGTTTCTACGGCCCGAGGCAGCTTCGTAATGAGCTTCGACCTGTCGCGCTCGCAAGCGCTTTGGAATCGAAACGGCCTCAACCTCGAAAGCGACGAGGTTCTGGCGCAGATCCTCGACCGGGGCGAACTCGAAGCCTGGCGGGAGATCTATCGTCTGGCGTCCGGTCCCGATGAAAAGGCGGTCGCCCTGCGGCGGCGCATCGTACACATCTGCCGCACCGTTCCGCTCGCGTTTCCGCATCTCTTCCTGGCCGCCATGGGCGCCCTCGGCGAAAAGCTCGATCCCTATCCGGAAGTGCCCGCGCCGATGGACGACATCGCCTGACTACTCGAACAGGACTCCGCCCCAATCCGCCGGATCGACATCGGATACCCGAACCATGCCCCCCGGTTCGGCTTCAGGCGGCACTCTTCTTGTGCGCCTCCATATAGGCACGCATCAGCGCGTTGATCCTCGTCTGGTACCCGCTTCCCGCGCCTTGGATTCGACCTGCTGAAGGCCTCGCCGAACGATCGCGCGGGCGAAGAACTCCGGGCTCAACTCGGGAATCTCGCTCGTGTCGATCTCCTCGTCGGTCATCGCATCGAGTCGAGCAAAGTCAGTGCCTAATCCGCGAGAGTCCCGCCCGGATTTCACCCGCCGAGCGTAACCACGTGTCTCGGCTTCGTCAAGGATAGATCGGCAGGACTCTTCGCGATGGGGCCAATCTAAGATCTTGTCGCGGCACAGGGAACGGACTACGCTGTTCGGCAGGAAGCCAAGGCCATGAAAGAGTCCGCACAGGTGAACGCCCGGCGACCTGCTGCTCGAGCAGATCGCCCGGCAGTGATTAGAGCGGTCGCGGCAGACGGAAGCCTCGAAGCGCAGGAAGAGCGGGTTCGTGCCGCAGCGTTGAAGTGCGCCGGTTTGATCGAAGGGGAGGACCCGGGGAGAAGCGAGAACGCCCGCGCCTTAGTCCGCGCGCGGATCGCCAGCCGCCAGGGGCTGAAACGCGGAAGAGGAATTGGAGGGGGTTGAGGGCCGAAGGCCCGGTCAATCATAGCCTAGGGCGAAGCCCTAGGTTTCCGTTCGAACCCCAGAACCCAAGGGCTGAAGGCCCGACCTATGCGCTGTGGCATGGCCGGTTGGATCGGGCTTTCAGCCCTTGCTGGTTTTCCAATCGGTTCGGTCCTTGGGCGATGCCCAAGGCTAGAATAGGAACGCGCCGTTGGCGCTGGCGGGAATGGTGCGTTCTGCGGCATTGCGCGATGTGACCCCTGCAGGCAATGTCGCTGCCAAAATCCATCGCGAGGAATCATCCATGCCACTCGTCGCCCGATCCGCTCGTGAAGACCTCGCCCGCCGGGGAGACGAGATCTACGAGCGCGAGATCCTGCCTCGCCTCGGCGCAGAGGATCAGGGTAAGTTCGTCCTGATCGACGTTCGGACCTCGGACTATGAGGTGGATCGGGACGAGCTGGCAGCGATCGGATCGCCTGCTCGCCCGCCACCCCGAGGCCGAAGTTTGGATGCGCCAAGCCGGATCGGCGTATGCGCGCCGGTTCGGTCCGCGATTCGAGACGATCGCGGCCTGACCGGTAGTCGGCCATCGGAAATGCAATCGACTTACCTTCGCTTGATAGCCTGAGAGAGAGCCGAAGTGTTTTTATCTCTGCGATCCACCAAGATGCCGAGACCATCGAGTCGGTTTCGCATCGCTGAATTCGAAACAACATAGATCAGTCCGAGATATCCGAGTTGACGATTGAGCAATTTGCAACTATATGCCTCCTTCGTCAACCATATTTTTCCGAGATTATTGGTAATGTCTAGGTCTTTTTGAACCTTCACGACGGCTCCCCTGATTGTTGCGCGTGGAATCAGGAGTGCCGCTGCGAAGTAGTTTGCTTGCCACTCAAGCCAGTCCCTTGGAGTATCAAGTTCCTTATGCCCCAGACCGAAATGAGAATCTACGTCCCGTAGAGTTCTCTTTAGCGCAACATCATCTCCAATCAACAGATCACGATGCAACGTGAAGTGACCGAACTCATGGGCGATAGTGAATCGAAACTTTGTATCGTTGTGAGCCAACGAGGAGTCTATCCTGATCGCTAGAGGTTGTTGTTGGAACATTCCTAGTATCTTTTGACCGTCTTGCGTTAGCCCAAGATCATCTGAGCCGTCAAAGTGCAACCCCTGGTCACGAACAGCCTGTTCAACAAGCTCAAGAACCGGCGTCCGAGTAGGCATCTTCAGAGCGTGCGCGTCATAACGCATGATCACCTGCTCGGCTATTTTTTCGATTTCATCTCTCGAGAGTATCGGAACAAGCGTCTTATGGGCGGGACTGCCGGGGTCCTTCTGGCTCTGGTCGAGCATGTTCCCCCAATTTACCTCGGATGTGTGATATGTTTGATTTACAATAACCGCGACTCTCGGATCTACCTGGATCAATCGGGTGACGATCACCCTCGTTAAGATTTGACTCGCGCATCCCCGGCGTGGCGAAGGTCTCCCCTTATTGGCGTCGCGCAGCGCGGCTTTTCTCAATCATCTTCATCGTAACTCTTAGCTCCGGTAGATTTAGGTCATCGCCCTCTAATAGCTGACTGGACATCACTAGTCTCTTCGCACGAAGAAATTCGGGCTTGGGTCCTTCTCCTGGCTCTAACACCAAGCCAGACTCTTTCCAGCTCTCTCGTGAAAACGTGCAAAAGGCTTTATCTCGTATGGGAACTCCCATACGATTCTCTGAGTCAAACTCCATCATGACCGTCTCGTCGCCATCAACCTGATAATGGTCGCTACTCAGAACTTTGATAGTACTCGGGGCAATCAAAGTCTCTTCCAATAGCGCACGGCAATGGACGAGGTACGCATCTTCTGGCGCCTGATTGCTGTTCTTTTGGCAATGGAGCAGAAATACGCCAATAGCCAGGAGGGCTCTAAAGCTAACTGCTTTCTTCATCAGAAAGTCCCCCAAGGCGACGATGCAATGGCCTCGATCTGTGCTCCAACCTTAAACCTCACCGCCGCTTGCGTCAACACGGTGAGTTAACGCAAGCGGCTTGCCCCCTTACCACACCCACCCGCCCATACCTGACCGAACCACCCACCGCCAACCGCCCCGCCCCCCCAACCCCCACCTCCCGCCCGTCCCGATCCGCAACCTCCACCATGCCCCGTGGCAGCTCCACTTCGACCGCCCCCCCGCCCCCCCACCCCACCAAAACCCCCACCCCATCCCCCCGCCGAAACTCCAACAAATACGTCCCCGCCGGACTCTCTAACCGACGCTCGAACGTCGCCCCATCCACCTCCGCGATCAGCTCTTTCAGTGCGAAAAAGCTCGGCCGGCGCCTCAGCGTCCCCCCGTCCTCCCGATCCACCAACCCATACCCCCGCGCGATCATTTGCCACCAGTAAACCCTCTCCGCCATGCCGGAGGCCAAAGCGAGCAGGTAGTACCGCGATAGGTAGTCGGCCTGCGTCTGCTCGTCGACAGAGACGGACTTGCCTGCTGGAGAGTGGGGGCCTTCCTGGAGGGGCCAGTTGACCTCGGTGACCCAGGAGCGGCGGCGGCCTTCGGCGGGTTGGACGTTTTTGGCCGTGTCGGCGATCGCTCGCAGCAGGCGGAGCTTGCCCACGGTGTCCAGGCCCATCTGGGTGTTTTCGGGGGCTCCTCGGCGGTCGACGTAGAGGAGGCTCGCGACGGCGTCGAATTGGAGGCCGGGGGCTTTTGCGTTTAGGGCCGAGGCGGTGGCGTACAGCTCGAAGTCGATGACCGCGGGGCCGAGAAGTTCTACCGGTTGGCCGTTGCCTGCGGGCTTTGCCCGGAGCACGTCGGCGGCGATCGTCGCGAGATCTAGATATTCGCCTAGCGTCCAGATGCCCCATTTGCTGCGGTTGATCGCCTGGCCGATCTGGAAGCGGTGGCCGTAGGGGAGGAAGGTTTCGGCGATCTTTTCGAGGCTTCTCCGCCAGCGGGCGGGATCTCGGACGAGATCGCGATTTTGGGGGAGGGCGAAGAGGAGATCGCAGCCTCGGGCGGCCAGCGCCTTGGCCAAGTCTTCCTCCGCTTGGTGGTCTTCTTGCCAGGGGTGGAGGCGCAGGAGGATGTTCTTGCAGCCCAACTCGTCCACCAGGGCGAGCAATCCTTCCGGATCATCCGGCTCGGGGCGTAGGCCGATGCCGATGCCGTTGAACGGACGCGGGCCTTGGAACAGCTCCGACTCCAGCTGTTTGAAGCGGCGGCGAATGCGCGGCGCGGCGAGCAGGGCGGCGGACGCGGCACTCCAGTGCGCGGGCGCGTCGGCCAGGCGGGCGGTGAGCTTTTCGAATCGACCGGCGTGTTGGTGCGGCTGGTCCGACAGATGGTCCCACACCACCTTGTCCCGCGCCGCGGCCCCCTCCGGGGCCGGCGGGATGTGCGGATGCGCACGGCGGGGACGAAGGGCGGAAAGGGCGCTGCGGACGGCGGTGCGCACGCCGCGGAGCGCCCGCTTCGACCGGTTCTTCGCCTCGAAGGCGTTTTGGTAGAAGGCGAGCAGCCGCCGCTCCCGGGCGGTCGGGGTGCGGCCGAAATAGCCTTCGAGCAGCAGATCACGATGCTTCGGCCGAAACAGCGCGAGGCGGGAAAACTCGCGCATCCGGTCCGGCAGACCGAGAGTTACCCCGAGCCGGGAACGGTTCAGATCGAGCAGCGATAGCGCGGGTGGCTCGCCCGGGGCGCCGGGCCGGACCAGAAGGTTGCCGACCGAAAAATCGCGATGGCGAATGCCCGCATCGTGCAGGCGCCGGGCGAGGCGGCCGATTCCGGCGAGCACTTGGGGCAAGTCGAGATCGGGAAACTCCTCGCGCTCGCGGCCGGCCGCCGCGGCGCGGAATAGAAGGCGGACCTCCGTCCCCTCGATGCGCCGGCAGACGTAGAAGGAGACCCCCTGCCGTTGTCGGGCGTCGAGCCAGAGGATCGGCTCCGGGGTCGGCACTCGCGCTCCGAGGACCGCGCGCGCCGCCTTGAAGCTGCGCTCCGCTTTCGAACCGCGCCGCGCCATCGAGCGGCGGGCCGCCCAGCTCTCCTCCCGGAACTGCTTCACCACCACCTCGCCCGAGCCAGAGCCCGCGTTCGAGCCGGGAAGGCGGGTGGCGTAGAGATAGTTACGCCCCCAGTGGAGCGTCTGCGTCGCGGCGCCAGGATCGCTCAGATGGGTGAGGAGGGAATCCAGGTCGGCGGCGGATTCGGGTACGTACTCGACGGCGATTTCGCCGCGCCAGGCGGGAAGGTCGATCGGCGCCAGGGGGCCGAGAGGCGGCACGGCGGCGTTCGCCATGCCTAGACCTCCAGGATGGCGAATCGCTCGTGGTGCAACTCGGGGTCGCTTTGGATCAGGATCTTCGCGCCGAGCGAGCGCTCCACCTCTTCATGGATCGAGCGCTCCTCCTGCTGGAGCGCGCGCGAGACCTCCGGATGGACGCGCAGGAGGATCTCGGAAGGATGGGTGCGATCGCGCAGCCGCAGCAGCTCCTTGCGGATGTTCAGGCAGATCGTGGCGATCGACCGGATCCGGCCGCGGCCGGCGCAGTAGGGACAGGTCTGGGTGAGCAACCGTTCGAGGTTGGAGCGGCTGCGCTTCCTCGTCACCTCGACCAGGCCGAACTCCGAAATGTTGAGCACCTTGGTCTTCGCCCGGTCCTTGCGGATCTCCGCCTCCAGGCGCGCGAAGACCTGCTCGCGATTGCCGTGCTCGACCATGTCGATCAGATCGATCACGATGATGCCGCCCAGGTCGCGCAGCCGGATCTGGCGGACGATTTCGCCCACCGCTTCGAGGTTGGTCTGAAGAACCGTGTCTTCGAGGTTGATCTCGCCGACGAACCGACCCGTGTTGACGTCGATCGCGACCAGCGCCTCGGTCGGGTTGATCACGATGTAACCGCCCGACTTCAGCCAGACCTTGCTTTTGAGCGCACCTTCGATCTGCTCCTCGATGCCGAACTGCTCGAACAGCGTGTTGTTCTGGCGGAACAGGCGCACCTTGCCCACCAGGTTCGGCTGCACCTGATCGAGGAACTCGACGATCCGGGTGTAGGTCTCCTCGCCGTCCACCCAGAGCACGCTGTAGTCGGAGGTCAACAGATCGCGCACGATCCGCAGGGCCAGGTCGAGATCTTGGTGCAGCAGGGTCGGCGCCGCCACCCGGCCAGACCGATGGCGCGTCTTCTCCCACAGCTTCGACAGATAGGCCAGATCGGTCTCGAACTCCTCGTGCCCCTTGCCTTCCCCCACCGTGCGGACGATCAAGCCGTCGCCCGACAGGGGAAGCTCGCCCAAGACGCCGAGCAGCCGCTCGCGCTCCGCTTCGTCCTCGATCCGGCGCGAGACGCCGAAATGGCGCACCGTGGGGAGTAGCACCAGGTAGCGGCCGGGCAGCGTCACGTGGGTGGAAATCCGCGCGCCCTTGCTCGGCAGAGGATCTTTGACCACCTGGACGATGATCTCCTGGCCGGCCTTGAGAAGCTCGTCGATCGAGGGCATCGGGTGGCCGCCGGCCCCGTTGGCCGGATCGTCCGCGCGCGGCTCTTCGATTTCGATCTCGATCGGGTCGGATTCCTCGATCGCCTCGACGTCGGGCGCCACGTCGCTCACGTAGAGAAACGCATCGCGTTCGAGGCCGATGTCGACGAACGCCGCCTGCATACCCGGCAGAACCCGGGTCACGCGCCCCTTGTAGATGTTGCCCACGAGACCCCGATGGCGATGGCGCTCGACGAAGATCTCGGTCAACCGATCGTCTTCGAGCACCGCGATGCGGGTCTGGTGAGGGTCGCTCTCGACCAGCAGCTTGTTGGCCATGGAGTGGGAATTATGAGGGACGAACGGCAAAATGCGCATTTCCAAAGAGAAAGGGAGGGATCGATCCGCGCCGCGCGGGTCGCCTCACCGATTTACGTAGCGTCGCAGGTCGACGCCGAGGATGATTCCGGTGGCGGTGAAGTTGTAGAGCATGAAGGTACCGCCATAGGACAGGAACGGAAGTGGAATGCCGGTGATGGGCAAAAATCCCACCACCATCGCCGAGTTGTACAAAACGTGGAAGCAGAACACCGAAAGCAGGCCTACCACCACCAGGATACCGGAACGGTCTCGGGCGCGCATGGCGATGCGCGCTCCGCTGCGGATGTAGAGGGCGAAAAGGCCCAGAACGGTCGCCACCCCCAAGAACCCCCACTCCTCGGCGAGCACGGCGAGAATGAAGTCGGTATGGCGCGCCGGCAGGAAGCGCAGCTGGCTCTGGGTGCCCTGCATGTACCCCTTGCCGACCAGCTGCCCCGAACCGACCGCGATCTTGCTCTGCCGGACGTGGTAGCCGGAGCCGAGCGGGTCGCGCTCCGGCTGGAGGAAGGTGATCACCCGTTCGCGCTGGTACTCCTGCATGCCGAACGTCCAGAGCCCGAAACCGACGCTCGCCGCCACCACCGCCGCGATCATCAGATAGCGGAGCTTGACTCCGGCGATCAACAGCATTCCGGCGAGCAGCGGCACGAACATCGCGGCGCCCCCCATGTCGGGTTCGACGACGATCAACAGCATCGGGGCCGCGACGATCGCGCCGGCCGTGAGGATCTGCCGCAGGGTGAGGGTCGATTGGTCGATTTCGGATAGATAGCGGGCGACGAACAGAGTGGTCGCGAGCTTGGCCAGCTCCGAAGGCTGAAACTGCCAGGCGCCGACCACGAACCAGCTTCTCGCGCCGCCTCGGACCTCGCCGAACACGAGGACCAGTGCGAGCAGGAGGAGGCTCGCGGCGTAGAGCGTCGGCGACAAATCGAGCAGCACGCGGTAGTCGATGCTCATGGCGGCGAGCAGCAAGAACAGGCCTAGGCCGACCCAGATCGCCTGGCGCGGCAGATAGTCGATCGTCAGCTCGGAGCTGGCGCTGTGGACCGTCGCCAGACCCACCGCCGCGATCAGTAGCGCCGCGAGCGCCAGGCCGCCGTCGATCGCCGCGAGCTGGGCGCGCGGCGGCCGCTCTTCGGGGCTAGCGGCGCTGCCGAGAGGACGAGAAATATTTCGCAAGGACAGCCTTCGCGATCGGTGCCGCCGCCTTCGAGCCCGAGCCGCCGTGTTCGACGAACGCGACGACCACGATCTCGGGATTCTCAACCGGGGCGAACGAGGTGAACCAGCCGTGGTCCCGCAAGTGGAACGGCATGGAGTTGGGATTGGTCCGCGAAGCCTGGGCGATGACCTGGACCGTGCCGGTCTTGCCCGCGACGCGGACGTTGGGGAGCTTGGCCCGGGCTCCCGTTCCGCCGGGAGCGTTGACCACCGCGTCCATCCCCTCGCGTACCGCCTCTAAAGCGCGGGGAGGGATCGCCGGGGCCGCCGTCACCGGGGCCTCGAACTGCTCCCCTTGGATCAAGTGGGGGCGAATCGGCCGGCCGCCGTTGGCGATCAACGCGGTCACCGCGGCGATCTGGATCGGCGAGGTCAGGACGGGGCCCTGGCCGATCGCGACCGAGATCGTCTCGCCGGGATACCAGGGGTGTTTGCGGTGAGCGAGGCTCCAGGCCGGATCGGGCACCAGCCCGGCGTTTTCGCCACGTAGCTCGATGCCGGTCTTGGCGCCGAGACCAAACATTCGGGAGTAGCGGGCGATCCGTTCGATGCCCAGCCGCTGGCCTAGATGGTAAAAATACACGTCGCAGGAGTTCTGCAAGGCGGAGTGCAGATCGACCCGGCCGTGCCCTCCGGGCTTCCAACAGCGAAAGCGGTGTCCGTAGATGCTCGTCGAGCCGTTGCACCAGACCGAATCGCTCTCGTTGACTACGCCTTCCGCGAGACCGGCCGCGGCCATCATGATCTTGAACACCGAGCCGGGGGAATAGGTGTTCTGGATCGCGCGGTCGCGCATCGGATCGTGCGGCGCGCCGATCAGTGCGTCCCACTCCTGTTGGCCCAGCCGGCGGGCGAACAGGTTCGGGTCGTAGGAGGGGGCCGATACGAGGGCCAAGATTTCGCCGTTTCGCGGATCGAGCGCCACCACCGAGCCGACCGAATCGACCCCGTCGAACTGGCGGATCGCCTCTTGCTGCAACTCCAAGTCGAGCGTCAGGTGCAGCGGCCGGCCGGCTTCCGCGGGGCTGCGGCCGTACTCTTCGAGCAGCTTGCCGCGGCTGTCGACGACCACCACGCGCTCGCCGTCCCGCCCGCGCAGCGTTTGATCGAACACCTGCTCGATCCCGCGCTTGCCGACCAGGTCGCCGACCGCGTAGGTGCCGTCCGAGCGATCGACCTCCGATTGCGTCACCTCGCCCAGATAGCCGAGGACGTTGGCGGTCTGGGGTCCGTGGCGATACAGCCGGAGGTTCTGGATCTCGACCTCGAACTCCGGAAACTCGCGCCCGCGGACGGAGACCGCCGCCACCTGTTCGAGCGTCAGATGCTCGGCCAGAAGGACCGGTTTGAAGTTCGGTGTCGAGCGGACGCGATCGAGAATCGCCTGTAGATCGGCGACCGGCCGGCCGAGCACCCCGGAGACGAAGGTGATCGCCGCCTTCAAGTCTTCGCTGCGGCTCCGGTCGACGACCAGGTTGTAGCTCGGGATGTTCTCGACCAGCAGCTGGTCGTTGCGGTCGTAGATCAGGCCACGCGGCGCCTTGATCGGCAGCTTGCGCAGCCGGTTGTTTTCCGCCAGCTCGCGGAAGTGCTCCCCTTCGACGATCTGGGCGAACCAGTAGGCGCAGGCGATCGCCACGAGCAGGCCGGTGACCAGGGCGTTCATCAGCCCGATCCGGCCGATCAGATCCTCGCGTAGCTCGCGGACGACCTTCATGACCGGGCATCCATCCGTAGCCTGCTCAGGCGTTGTTTGCGATGGCTTTCGGCGGCTTTCCGGAAGCGGTCGGTACCGGCATAGGCAAACATTCCGACCAATCCGGTCGACAGGGAGCGCACCACCACCCAGAACGGCTCGGGTACGCTCGCCTGAGGGAGCAGAAAGAGCGACAGCGCGATCAGCATCACCTGCTGGAGGGCGGAGGCGAAGCTCGCGATCGCGAACACCCCCACCGCGCGCTGAATCACCAGGCGCTGCGCGAGCCGGGCGGTCGCATAGCCCACGACGGTGTTGGCGAAACCGTGGAGGCCGTACAGGCCGCCGGTTACGGAATCCTGCAAGAGGCCCGCCGCGATGCCGCCGACCACCCCGGAAAACGACGAGCCGGAGAGCGCGAGCAGCACCAGCACCGGCAGGAACCAATCGATCGCCTGCGGCAGGTTGGGGTGGATGCGGGCGCCGATCAGATGCAGCAGCAGTGCGGCCGCCAGCGCTGCCAGATATTTAACGGCGGTCATCCGAGTCGGCCTCCTTGAGGCTATCCGGCACCGGCTGCCAATCGAGCAGGTAGACGCGGTCGAGGGAGCGGAGGTCGACCATGGCGACCCCCTCGGCCACCGCCTAAAGCGGCGGCTCGGGCGAGAGCACGTCCCCGTCCAGCGGCTCCTCCGACCGGCCCTGGAGCCGCTCCCGGCCGCGCTGCACCGCCTGCAGGAACTTGCCGAGGTTCACCTCGAGCGTGCCGAGCACCTCGTCGGCGTAGTCCTC
>JBBRUC010000096.1:0-21736 GCA_038248205.1 Thermoanaerobaculia bacterium | reverse complement strand
GGTATCGGTCCGGCTAGGCGCGGAGTTGGCGTTGAACGAGGGGGACGCCGGCTCCTGGCTCTCTTGGAATCGCCGCGATCGGGCCTGGGACGGGCGGGTTGCCGGCGAGCTGGGCGTCGAGCGGCTGCTTCCCGAGGTCGCACAACTCGGGTCGAGGATCGGCGAGGTCCCCCACGAGGCGGCAGGCGCGACGGGGCTTCACCCGGGAACGCCGATCATCGCCTCGACCACCGATGTCGCTGCTGCTGCGATTGCCGCCGGCCTGCGACGTGGGAGGCGGCCCGCGGGGAAGCGCCGGATCGCGCCGGAACACGTCGACCTGTGGATTCACGAAGATGAGACTCGAAAACGTACCGCGAGTATCCAGGATGTCCCAGGGTGAGCGCCAGTGAAAACTTTTGGCGAGGAAGTAGCCGACCTCTCCTGACCGCAGTCTTTCGTAGGCGGCAAATTCGGAGGGGGATCGTAGATCGGTGACGTTGACCGCCACGAGCGCCGGGGCGCGCCGGGTCAGGATGCCGGGAAACGTGCCCCAAGTGGCGTGCGGCAGCCGGGGCGCATGCTTCGCCCGGCCGAGCGCCAGGGCTTGCCGCACCCCGCCGTTTTCGCGAACGAAGGCCTCGGCCTCATAGCGCGCGTCGTGCCGCATGCGCCGATCGACCGACAGGGCGTACAGCACGCCATAGCCGAGAACGAAAATCGCCGCCAAGACGCCAAACCCGCGGACCCAGGTCCGGCGGGACAGCGTGAGTGCGGCCAAGAAGCGGCCGCCGAAGAGAGCAAGCAGGAGGGCGAGTGGCAGCACGTAGCGGTCGCGGCTGAAGAGGATCGGGGCCAAGAACGTCAGGTAGTACGATGCCCCGAGGAGCGCGAGCGCGCCGAGCCGGCGGCCTTCCCGACCTCGGGCCGTCCAAACCGCCCCCACCGCGCCGAGCACACCGGCTACAAAGGCCGGCCAGCCCAGGCAGAATCGCAGGTGCGAAAGGTTCTCGACCAAGTTGCCGAAATGCCCGGCCGGGGTGTTGGCGAACGCCTTCGCCTCTTCCGATTGCGGGCCGAGCAGGGTGCGGACGTGGGCGAGGAATCCGCCCCAATTGAACGGCCAGTTGTAGATCACGATGGCGATGCCCAGCCCGAGGCCGAGCACCGCAAGAATCCGTCGATCGAACAACGCCGGGAGCCAACCGCCCCGCGCGCCTTCCTTTTTCCGTGCCCGCATCAGCGAGGGGAGCACGGCGAGCGGCACCAGGACATACAGCCCATAGGCCTGATCCTTCGCGGTGATCGCGAACACCGCACAGGCCCCGAACAGCAGGTAGTTGCGCAGCCGATGGTGATCGAGCAGGCGGACGAAAAAGACCAGCGACAGCGCGAACCAGAACAGAAACGGCATCTCGACGTTCGCGGTCTTGGCAAAGTAGACGAACGGCGCCCCGGTGGCGACGAGCGCCCCGGCGAACAGACCGGCGCGAGAATTCGAGACCGAACGGCCGACCTCAACGATCGCGGCCACTGCACCGAGCGCCATGGCGACGCTCACGAGACGCGACAGGACGAACAGCCAGCTGTTGAGATCGAACCCTTTGGCGGGTACCGGGCCCACTCCCGCGAGAGCCCGAAGCGGCGCCTGCGCCAGGGCCAGAACGTAGAAATGAAGCGGTGGATACTTCGTGTGCCAGCCGCCGGAAAACGCGCGGCGGATGGCGAACGCCACCTGGTTCGGTCGAATCTCGTCCCCCGCCCAGCCGCGCCAGCTCGGCAGGCCCCAGGTGATCCCGAGCACGAAAAGTACCGCCGCCCCACCGAGCAAGGCGATCCAGGCGAGGCGCTCGTTGCGGCTGCCGCCGAGGAGAACACCACGCTTCGGCGCGGCGGCCAAATCCTCTGCGTTCAAGTTTGCGACCCTTCCGGGAAGCGCCACTCGGCGGCGATCCCCGCGGCCGACCGCTCGATTCGCGCCGGAATCGGTGGCAGCAGATCTTCCGGATGAAAGCTCTCGGCGCTCGCCACGTGGCGCAGGTTCTGCCGCGGGCTCCGCTCCGCCACCGCGCCGTTCGGAAAGGTCAGCCGGTCGCGGACGGCGATCCCAAGAGGCGTCGCTTCGATCTCACGCGCGAATCGCGGGGCGTTCGGGTTCTCGCCTTGCGGCTTAAAGATCAGCAGCCGGCGTAGGGGTTTCAGCAGCCGGGCACCGAGTAGCTTCGAGGCGAGCCGCAAGGCGGCGTGTTTCCACGGGGTGGGAATCAGGAAGCTCGCTCTCCGACAAGTCCCGACGATTCGCAGGTGATCGTCCCCGGCGCCTTGCGCCTCGATCCGGGCGTCATCCCCCTGCCACCAGTTGCTCGTCCAGAGGGTCGAGCCGACGCGGACCCGCCATCCGTGATCGAGCAGGGGAGGCGCACCGCGCCGGTGGATGCGCACCAACCCTCCCTTGCGCAGGCCGATCGCCGCGCTCCAGGACCGATTCGCGCCCCAAACGATCCGATAGCCCGCGCCATCCAGGGTCACCGCGCTCCGTTCGGCCGGCGGCTCGCCCGGCAGCATGGCGCCCAAGTGAGGCAGCGCCCGGACGACGCTCGCATAGACGTAGTGGCTGTGGTACCGGTCGTCGGTCGCCCACAGAAAATGCCCGGGCAGGTCGGCATCCCGAAACAGCGTCTCGACCAGCCAGGCCGCTCGGGCGTTGCGCGCCCCGGTGCGGACGAGCCCGTAGGGAACCACATAATCGGTGTTGCGGCTGTTGAGTGTCGAAGGAAGCCGCCCGTCGGCGCCCACCAGGAGGCTCAGAAACTCAACCGCCCGATCGATCGCCACGATCGCCCTCGGGTCTTGCGTCGCGTCGTGATAGTCGACCAGCGCGTCGATCGTCACGGCGAGGTAGCCGAAATCCGGACCGCCGTATTCGGGGAACCATCCTTCCTCATGTTGGCTCGCGAACAACCGCTCGGCGTGCTCCGTGAGGCGCGTGGGACGGGGAGAGATCTCCGGCAGGCGGGCCGCGAGCCCCAGCGCCGCGAGCCCCGCCGCCTGCTGGTTCGAAGCCTCGGCTTCTTCCCGGGAATCCAGATGGCCGGCCAGTCGCGACAGACCGCGCCAATCGATCTTATTGAGCATCTCCGGCCGCGAGGTTTGCCAATCGAGCGCCAAGCGCGTCGCCGCGTAGAGCCCGAACGCCGCCGCCGGATAGCTTCGCTCGAAAGGAAAATACTCGTCCACCCCGCCGTCCCGCCGCACCTGGGCGGCCAAGGCATTCACCGCCGCCACGCACCACGAATCGATGCGCTCCGAATCGGCTCCCTCGAACCGACCGAGATCGCCGCGCCGCACGGCCTCCAGGGTAAACGCACCCTGCTGGAGGATCGCCGAGGAGAAATCGCGGATCTTGTAGTGCCAGTGGTTGCGATCGAAATTACCGAACCGGGGCGAGTCCGGATCGCGATCCATCTGGGTCAGCACCCGCGGCAGCTGCCGCTCGGCATACGAGGCCAGCGCGCGCGAAAGCTCGCTCATCGGAAATCCTCGGCGCCCGGGCCGCTGGCGAAGCCGACGATCTCGGCCCATCGCTCCGGGTTCGGCCGGAACGAGAAATCGACCGCCGCCAGCCCCTTCCGCTTGGTCGGCTTGGAGATCGATTTCCACCCTTTCCTGAGCGCGTTGAACGCCGGACCGACGAGCCCGAGCGGCAGGCGCGAGACGAGCCAGCGCGCCCACCCGAGCCCTCCGAAGCGGAACGAGCCGCTGATCACGGCCTCCACCACCCGCCGCTCCCGCGCGATCGAGGCGGGGCGATAGCCGTAGTCGGGAACCGGCAGCCCGCGCCGCGCCTGGGCATCGAGCCGCAGAAACGCGCCGCGCTTCTTAAAGTCGATCATGTGTCCGTGCATCGTGGCGGCCCGCTGCCAATCGACGGGTTCGAGCGCGAGGCGCCCGGCCGTCTTCATCTCCTCCAGCAGCTCAACCGCCGCCGCACTCCGCGCCACAACGACGGAGTGCCCGCCCCCGGCGGTTTCGAGCTCCGGGCTCCAGGCGTCGCCCACCGAGAGATCCGTCGCCTCGTTGGTGAAGTCGGGGATGATCTGGCAGTTGCGCGAGATGAAGAAGGGGATCAGGTAGTTGTAATAGAACTTGTGGGCCGAAAACACCCGGCCGTCCGCGGTCTCGACCCGCAAATACCCGGGCCACTCACCCGCCCGCCATTCGAGCTTGGCGATCGCGACGTCGTCCTTCACCCCATGGCCGCGCAGGAAAGCTCGCACCGCGCCGCGGTACATGTTGGTGCCGACGTACGGCCCGGCGACGAAGACGACCTTCAAAGCCGCGGGGTGCCCCGCCGCCTGGAGCATCCGCAAGGCGGCCACCTGCTCGGGCAGGCCGACGAACGCGAGCCGCCCTTCGAACTTCGCCATCTCCGGCAGAATCGAGAGCATCGGCGTCACCGCATAGACGCTCTGCGCCGCGGCGAGCACCTCTTCGCGGGTGCGGGCGACTACCGGGCTCGCGACGTCGGGCGTTGGGAATCCCTGACGGCAGACGATCGCACCCTCGATCCGCCCGGTCTCCAGCAGGTGAATCAAGACGCTAGAGATGACGCCGCCCGACGCACCGCGCCGACGCACCGATTCCTCCGCCGCATGGCCGATGAAGATCCGTTCGAACGGCCCGATCAACCAAGACTCCGGCGCCCGGCCGAGGTGGTCGAACAGCTCCGGATACGGAATTCCGCGCCCGGGGCAAACGGCCCACGCGAGGAGAAGCCCGGACGAGCTGGAATCTTCCGTAGGGGCGGAGCTTGTCTCCGCCCGTTTCGGCAGGCCTCGGACTCCCCGGGCGGAGGCAAGCTCCGCCCCTACGTCCCGTCTCCATCGCGGCAACGGTCCGCGCGCCGTCTCCTCGAAACGCAGCAGATCCGGAGCGAGACCCACGCATGCGCCACAATGCAGGCAGTTGCCCGGCTCGATCACTTCCTTCTCGAACCGATTCCAGAGCGGCGGGCCGCTCAAGGCCGGCGTTCCTCGTCCGGTCGAGTGGCGGCCGGCGCGCCCAGCTCCAAGCGCCTAAGGCGGAGTTGGTTTTCTTCGAGCAGCCGGCGGTTCGCGGCGAGCAGGTCGGCCACGAAGCCGAGAATCCAGGTCTGAAAGCCGATCAACACCAGAATCGCGGCCAAAATCAAAGACGGCGCGCGCACCCGCGTCGAGCCTTGAAGGTAGAACACCAGCCAGCGCACAAGCAGGAAGAACCCCGGGGTGATGAACACGGTGCCGACCCAGAAGAACGACCGCAGCGGCCGGTAGAGCAGGAAGATCCGCAGGATCGTGAAGACCGAGCGGCGCACGTAGTCCGCGATCCCTTTGACCAGCCGCGAAGGGCGCAGGTCCGCGTTGGTCCGGATGGGCACCCAGGTGATCGGAATCCCCTTCTGCCCCGCCTGGATGATCGTCTCCAGCGTGTAGGTGTAGCGCGAAAAGACGTTCAGCTGCAGGGCGGCATTGCGCGAAAACGCCCGAAATCCGCTGGGGCTATCGGGAATCGACGTCCCCGAGGCCTTCCGCACGACCCAGCTGCCGATCTTCTGGAGCAGCTTTTTGAACGGAGAGAAATGGGTGATCTCGTCGATCGGCCGCGCGCCAATCACCATCTCGGCCCGCCCGGCGAGGATCGGCTCGATCAGCTTCGGGATGTCCGCCGCGTCGTACTGATTGTCGGCGTCAGTGTTGACGATAATGTCAGCCCCCGCCCGGATCGCCCCCTCCAAACCCGCCATGAACGCCCGGGCGAGCCCCTGGTTCGTACCGAACCGGACCACATGTTCCACCCCATGCGCCCGCGCCACCTCCACCGTCCGATCGGTCGACCCGTCGTCCACGATCAGCCACTCGATCGAATCGATTCCCGGCAACGAACGCGGCAAAGCCGCGAGCGTAGTCGGCAGAGAAGCCTCCTCGTTGAGGCACGGGATCTGGATGATCAGCTTCATGAGTGTCCGGGGGCTGCGATCGGTCGCCTAGCCTATCGTCAAACCCCGCGCCGCCGGCAGGATGGACCCGGCCCGGCGTGGCCTTCAACAATATCGACTCACGCCAGCGGTCCCTTTTCTTCGGAACGAGGCCCGTGCCTTTGACGGAACAAGCCCCTGCTATACTCTTTTCAGCAGGCAAAGTGCCCTCCCGGGAGGGCACGATGATATCGGCCTAGAACCACCGAAACGAGGGTCAGATGGCAATCGCAAGTCCTCATCGACCAACGAATCCGCCGAGGGAAGCCGATCACGAGCTGATGAAGAAAGAACGGTATCGGCAAGCGGCGGCTCAGATTCAAGAATGGATGGCCGCCGAAGACGACAGCGACATTTTGGTCTTGGCCGAAATGAACCAGCACCTGCGCCTGAACCCTGTGAAGCTTTAGACGTAGAGTCCAATGCGACTCGCGCTCGACACTTGTATCCTGACCGGGCTTTGTAATCCCAAAGGTGGCAAGCCGCTGGCCGATTGGTTTTCTGATTTCCTCAGCGAGGACTCCCGAGAAGCTGACATCGTAATCCCAGAAATCGCAGACTACGAACTGCGGCGCGGACTGCTTTACCCTTGAGGATGACTGCCAGGTGGTTACTCACAACCGGAAACACCTGTCTGTCTACTCCGTCACGATTTTTCCCTTGGCCCAACATCTTGCCGTCTAGAAGAGTTCATATGCCCAGCAAGTCCGTGTTTCCGAGATGAACGGACCCGCCGATGCCCAAGACCGCCGCGAAGACTCCGACCAAGACGAGAACGACGCCCTACGACGTCGCTGAGCACCTTCGGACTCCCGAGGAAATGGCCGCCTATCTGGACGCCTGGCTCGAAGAGGCGCCGGATGACGCGGCGGGGATTGCCAGGGCGCTCGGGGACATTGCCCGGGCGAAGGGGATGACCCAAGTCGCAAAGGACGCGGGTTTGAGTCGCGAGAGTCTCTATCGCGCTCTCAGCGCTGACGGGAACCCGAGCTTCGCCACAGTTTTGAAGGTCGCCCGAGCGCTTGGGGTCAAGCTGCACGCGGAGGCGGCTTAACCAAGATTCGATCCCGGCTCGGCTATCGCTTCCCAGCCGGCAAATCCTCCTCATCCTCCACCGAACCACTCTCAGCAGGGTAGAGCGCCAAGTCCCGAGGGTTCTGCAGCGTCCAACGCTTAGCACCCTTGAGCAAGTCTCCCGTGATCTCGATCGGTCGCTTTTCTGTGAACGCGACGATCGCCTTGCCGTAGTCCGGCTGCTGCAGGAATAGATAAATCTTCCGCGGCTTTCCTTCAATCACGGTGGCTACCGCCAGCTCTCCCACCAGCACCTCTTGGGCCGACTGCTGTAGCACCTCGACGAAGCCAAAGATCCGCTCGCCCTCTTTTGGGGCGCGCGTCCGGAGACCCTCCACCGCGGCCCTGATGGGAAGGATGATCTCGGGCTCGAAGAGGACCGATTTCGGCGGGCCTTTTCCGAACAGCGGTCGGCTTGGCGCCCAGGTACAATTGATTTCCAAGGGTTGACCCGGAACGATCGACTGCGCATCGACCAGCGTATTGTAGAGGTTGACCGTTGCCCCCTGGCCGAGGGCATCGACAAACGGTTGAATATCGTTGGTTTGAGACACTTCGAGCGCCGCGTCTCGGGTGAGGCTCAGGAGGTTCATCAACCGAACGCCAGCGCGCCGCTCGAAAGGCTCCGGAGCCGAAGCGATTTCGTCAGGGAACAGCTCCTCATTCAGGCGCGCAGGAATAGGTACCTGAGCCGTAACGACAAAACTTGAGATTTCGGTCTGGCCCAGCAACGCCTGAGACATGAAAGACGTAACGTCATCCGATCTTCGTCCCGCAATGCCGGGCCGCTCAGGATCATGCTCGGCGGATGCAGCGAGAAGAAGCAAGTCGCGAGCGTAAGAAACAAACCGGACGCCATCTTCAAGCTGAATGGTGCCCAAGAAGCCGGAGCGGGGATCCTTCCTGAATCGAAAGACGTCGCAGCTGCTGAGTTCGATGTCGCGGAGAATGTCGAGCTGCGACCGCTCCTCTTGCTTCTGAAGGTCGTGGAGCAGCTCCGCCATTCTCTCGGCAAAATCGTCGAATTTAGAATCGAGCGGCAGAAGGAGCTCGATGGGCTCACGGACCGAAGGATTCACCCAGATCGAATAGCGCCCTGATTCCAGGGCTACCCGCTTCCAGTTCGTTGCTTGCAGGTAAGCCGCAACCCTAGCGGGTCGAATTGCCGCGAGCGTCGCTTTGTCCCGGATGGAGACGATCATCGAATGGCCCTCCGCGTCATCAGTGCTTGAAGCGCTGCGGGCGTCAACAGGTTGCCACGAGGAATCTGCACGGTCACGGAAGTCAAATTGGGCCGTTGGGCGAAACCGCGAAGCGAGAACCAGTACCCGCAGTGGCGCAGATGCATTCGACGCTCATTTTGTTGTAGCCATGCTTCCGTGTCTTTGGGAACGAGAACTACAAAGAGCACTCGGGGCGCAATCGTGTCGGCTCGCAGGTCGTCATAGTTCTTCCGCGAAAGCTCGAAGCTGATGCTCTCGCCGGAGGGAATGATCTGCGTGGTGCATTTCACCTGGAAGTCCAACTGCGATCTCCTGCCCCTCCTGGATTTCACGATCAGGTCGACGCTGTCGTAATCAGACTCGGGTACCGCCACCGTGTATCCGGCAACCGCAGCAATCGCCCGAAGGTGTACCACGCCCAAGGTTCCCAACCGCTCGGAGAGAGGAAGCTCGTCCTCGCGCTCGATAATAGCCGACATTCCTTCCCGATCTGAGCCGTCACCCACGCTCCGGGCTCCCCCCACAGTTGATTAGTTTGAACGATAGTTGAGGCGCCGAGGCGAGTCAACGCGAGCTACACAGAGCCAACGCAGAGACGGCAGCAACATGGGCTTGCTGCCTCAAGTCTCGAACATCTCCTGGAGCGCCGCCAGGATCTGAGCCAGGGTTGGCGCCGGCATGCGCCCAAGATGGCGAACGAGGCGTTCTTGGTCTACGGTTCGAAGCTGATCCAGGACGACCTGGCCGCGCTTGGCCTTGAAACGGCAGGCGATGCGGAATGGGTACGGCCGACTGGCCGAGGTGAGCGGCGCAACGATCACGGTTCGAAGGTGAAGGTTCAACTCGTCGGGCGAGACGATGACGCAGGGTCGGGTCTTCCGGATCTCGCTGCCGCGCGTGGGGTCGAAGTCGACGAGAAAAACCTCTCCGCGCCGGACCGGTCTCGCTCCTACCACTTCCACTCTTCGTCGTCGAACCGGGTGAGGGTTGGAGGATCAAGAAGCCGGTCACCGTCTTCCTCGCGCAGCCTTTGAGCCGCTTCCGCCCAGCCGGCCCGCAGACCCTTTTGGGCCACGATGAGAATGGTATTTCCCCGCACTTCGAGTTCGACCTCGTCGGTCAGGCCCGCTTGCTGGATCAAGGGCTTCGGAAGTCGAACCCCGCGAGAGTTACCCATAGGGACGAGGCGTGCTTTCATGGCGAACTTACAATGTAGCCACGGCGGCCTGCGTGTCAAGGCAGGCCTTCTTTTTCGAAACGTGGCGCGGAGCGAACCAACCAGGGAGAGGGCATACACTCTGCCCAGGTCCCAAAGCCCAAAAGGAGCAACATGACCTACCCAACAAGCGACAGGTGGCTGGCCGCCGACGCGTATGAGGCGTTCATGGGCCGCTGGAGCCGACCGCTGGCGCGGAAGTTCGTCGACTGGTTGCAGCCGGCCCCCGCGGGGCATTGGCTCGACGTGGGTTGCGGCACCGGAGCGCTCACCGCTGCGATCTGCGCGGCGGGCGAGCCGGCCTCGGTCCTCTCGTGCGACCCTTCGGAACCGTTCGTCGAGCACGCGCGAAGCGTGGTGTCGGACCCGCGTGCCTCGTTCGTCATCGCGGGAGCCGAGAATCTGCCCGGTCGGGAGGGTGGATTCGACGCCGTGGTCTCGGGCCTGGTCCTCAACTTTCTACCGGATCCCGCCCGCTTCGCCCTGTCCGTTCGAGAGCGTCTTCGCTCGGGAGGATGTTTCGGCGCCTACATCTGGAGCTACCACGACGGGATGGAGTTTCTGAAAGCCTTCTGGGACGAGGCGACCGCCCTCGACCCTCAAGCCATCGCCCGCACGGAAGGCCTGGGCTTTTCGCTCTGCCGGCCGGAAGCCCTCGCGGCATTGCTCGAATCCTCGGGGTTTGCCAGGGTCGAGATCGGATCTCTGGAGATCCCGACCGACTTTGCCGACTTCGACGACTATTGGCTCCCCTTCCTCCGCGGCACCGGGACCGGTCCGAATTACGCGACATCGCTCGACGGTTCGAGCCGCGACCTCTTGAGGGAGCGGCTCAGGCACCGCCTGGCCCCCGGAGCCGACGGACGCATTCGACTCAAGGCGCGCGCCTGGGCGGTGCGGGGATTGGCAGACTGAGGCGATCGAAACTTGCCTCGCCCCGCGGGCGTATCATCTCCGGGACCACCCTATTCGCCTACCGAAGACTCTGGGGTCAGCCATGCTAAAAGTCGTATCGCCGAAGGAGGTTGCTCTCGCCCTTACCGAGCACTGGTCGCCGCGGATCATCGGCGAGGTCGACGATGTGTACGTCAAGGTCGCGGCGGTCCAGGGTACCTTGGCGTGGCATAGTCACGAGAACGAAGACGAGCTGTTCTTGATCCTCAAGGGTCACCTTCGCATCGAAATGGAGAACGGGTCGGTCGAGCTGGACGAGGGCGACATGTTCGTGGTTCCAAAGGGTGTGCGCCACAACCCGGTCGCGGACGAGGAATGCCATCTCCTGCTCATCGAGAGAAAAACCACCCAGCACACCGGCGACGAGAAGACCGAGAGAACACGGTCGCTCGCCGACCAGCTACGGCCGGTGTAAAGACCCGGCACCAAGGCTCCCCGACGCGCACTTGCGGATTGCGAACGCGGCGATCGGCGGCGGAGCGTCCGGGGGCCGCTCCTCGACTGCACCGGCCCGCTCCATGGACACCCGGAAGCGGTGGCTGAAAACCCCGACCGGCTTCGTGAACGCACCGACCCGGTTGCCGAACGCACCGACCCAGTTTCCGGACGCGCCGGCCCGGGTGCCGAACGCGGGGAACGGGTTCCCGAACGCTATGCACCTCTGCACAGACGCAAGGCAGAGAATTTCGAACGCAACGACCCGGATCGCGACAGCGAGGGAGCGCAACGCGAACGCCCGGACCCGGAGCCGGAACCTCCGGAGCCGCTTCCGCCGTTCTGCGAAGCGGTCCCCGTGTTCGCTGCAGCGGTCCCCGCGTTCTCTGAAGTGAGTGTAGCGTTCGGCGTAGCGCAACTTGTGTTCGGTGAACCAGGTCGTAGCGTCTTTGCGCCACTTCCCGGCGTCCGTGCACTTGTACTTTGCGTCGCAACACTCCTTCTTGTGCTCGGTGAGCCCGCTCCCTGCGTCGACGGGCCACTCCGGCGGATTCGCCTTCCGCTGTTCTTTCCAGCGATGAAACTCGCCTCGCCGGGCCACCAGGATAGCCGTGCTCTTCGTTGACCCAGCGTTCGAACGGATCGAGTCGTTGTGCTCGGAGAACGCGAGCGCGACGAACGCAAGAGCACAACCGGGCCTGCCGCCCTGCTGGAATCGTGGGGTGTCGTCAAGGCGCTCGGCCGTCATGGTATTCTGGTTGCCATGAGAAATGCCATTCAGACAACCATCGACGCCTCCGGTCGATTGGTGCTGCCCAAGGCGATCCGGGACGAGGTGGGAATCGAGCCCGGAATGATGCTTCGCCTCGTCGTCCGTGAAGGGAAAATCGAGATCGAACCTGCTCCGCGCGAGGTCAGGATCGTCCAGAAGGGCCCGCTGCGGATCGCCATGCCGGCCGCAGAGGGGCCTCCACTTCAGGAAGCGACCGTCCAAGCGGTGCGCCGGGAGATTCGGGCGCGTGAGGCGTAGTCGGGTTCCCCCTGTCACCGCGCTCGACACCAGCGTCCTCGTCGCGGCCCTCCTTTCTTGGCATGAACATCACGAAGTGGCTGCAGCCGCGCTCTCCGAGTTGGTGGAGGGTGAGGCCAAATTGGTCCTTCCTGTCCATGCACTGGTGGAAGCCTATTCGGTCATGACCCGGTTGCCGCCTCCGCACCGGCTGAGCGCAAAGGACGCGTTCGAGATCCTGGACCATTCGCTGCGCCGTCGGTGCACACTCATCGGCCTTGAAGGAGATGAAGCCTGGGAGCTGATCCAGGACCTCAGCCGCCGTCCGATTTCGGGGGGAGCAAGCTACGACGCGCTGATCTTGGCCAGTGCGCGCAAGGGCGGTGCACGCCGCATCCTCACCTTCAACCGTTCTCATTTCGAGCGGATCGTGACGGAAGAGTTTGAGATCGTGATTCCAGGAGCCGCATAGCCGACAGGCTTCATCGGTCTGCTACCATCTGGCCCCGCCACCGCCTCTTTCAGGGCCCTCCAAATCCATGCCCACACCCTCTTCTCCCGCACCCGTCGCCCGGGTCCGCGTCACCCAAGCCGAAGGCGTCCAAGCCGCCGTGCGGCGGGCGATGGAACTCGCCTCCTGGCGGGATCACATCCACGGCTCGCGGATCTTTCTGAAGATCAACACCCTGTCGTTCCCTCTGGTGCCGGGTACGAACACCTCCCCCTGGGTACTCGAAGGGGTGCTCCAGACGATTCGCGAGGCGCTGCCGGATGTCCGGCTCCAGATGGGGGATTCGCAGATCGTCGGGGCGGACAACGTCCGGCGGGCGGAGAAGATCTGGGGGTACGACCGGCTGGCGGCGAAGTATGGGGTCGAGTACGTCGATCTGTCGCGCGATCCGCTGGAGGAGATTGCGGTAGACGGCATGCACGTCAAAAAGCTGGTCTTTCCCCGGACATTGCTCGAAGCGGATTGCCTGGTGACCTTGCCGGTTATGAAGTGCCACCATCTCTCGACGATCACCGCCTCGCTCAAAAATCAGTGGGGGTGCCTGCCCACCTTTCGGCACAACTTCCATCCCGTCCTCCACCAGGTCATCGTCGACATCAACCAGGCGCTCGCGCCGCGGTTTACGGTGATCGACGGCACCGTCTGCCAGGAGGGGAAGGGACCGCGCACGGGAGACGTGCGGATCGCCGATCTCGTGATCGCCTCTCCCGATCTGGTCGCGGCGGATGCGGCGGCGGCGCGCTACATGGGGTTCGATCCTCGGGCGATCGGCTTTCTCACCAACGCCGAGGCGCGCGGGTTGGGCTCGATCGAAGGCGAAATGGTGGGCGACGACGTGGGCTCCGAGCAGTTCGCGACGCCGAAATCGAACCTGCTCGGCGGCATCCACAAGCGGCTGCGGGCATCGTTTCTAAAGCCGCTGTTGTTCGACACCCCCCTCGTGCAGGTGCTCGCCAAAGGGGCGCTGGTTTACAACTCGCTCCTCTGGTACCCGTTCGTCGCGCGGCCGAAAGCGCAGAAGCTGATCCGCGAGAGCTGGTACGGTCCGCAGTTCCCGTACAAAGGCTAGGCGCCGCGGTGGACCAGCCGCCCGCCTCGGCCGAAACGCCGCAAGCTCTCGCGCGCCCTTCCACCGCCGCGCGGCGCAATCGCTGGATTTCGATCGCCGTCAGCCTCGCGCTCCTCGCCCTGATCTACCGAAAGATTGATCTTCGCGCCATCGGCGGCGTGCTCGCCCAATCGAATTGGGGGTGGATGCTCGTCGGCCAGCTAGCCCTCGTCCTGATCAAAGCGGTTCAAGGTTGGCGCCTACGCCGTCTGATGCCCACCGGCACGAAGCTTGGCGTAGGGGAATCGGTGCGCCTGATTCTGGTCGCCGACGTCATGAACATGGTGCTCCCGTCCAAGATGGGAGACATCGCCAAATCCTTCTTCTTGAAGTCGCGCGGCCACCTGCCCGGCTCGCTCGCCCTGTCGCTCACCGTGTTCGAAAAGGCCTACGACGTGCTGGCTCTCTTCCTTTGGTGCGCCATCGGGCTCTTCTTCCTGCCGGGCAAGGGGGCGCTCCTCTGGCTCGCCGCGGCGGGGATCTCGATCGCGACCGTCGTCGGCTTCCTCACCTTGAACTCCGAAGTCTTCGCCCGCTTGGTCTTCGGCGTCGCCCTGCGCCTCGCGCCAGGCAAACTAAGAGCCAAGATCGAAAAACTCCGCGACGCCTGGGCGGAGACCCGAACCACCTTCCGCCGCGAACCCAGCCGCCACGCGCAAGTGGTGGCCATCTCGATCGGCCTCTGGCTGCTCCACTTCGTCCAGCTTTGGATTTTCATCCTCGCCCTGCGAGCCTACGTGCCGTTCCTAGCCCACATCGGCCTCGCAGCACTCGCGATCCTCGCCGGCCTGACCCCCTTCACCTTCGCCGGCCTGGGCACCCGAGACGCGGCACTGGTCGCCCTCTATGCTCCCTATCTGAACGCCCAAACCGCCGCGGCGCTCGGGCTGCTGTTCACCTCGCGCTACCTGGTCCCGGCGCTCGCGGGGCTGCCGTTCTTCCGGCGGTATTTGGAGGAGATGCGGCGGGGGTGAGGGGCGCTCCCCCGATTTAAGCTGCCGCGGGCTTAGCCGGCTTTTCTTCCACCGGCCGGATCAGCCGGTCCTGATACTGCTTCTGCAATTCCATGTAGTACGCCACCAAACGAGCCGGGTCGTGGTCGAATCGAGCCGAGATCCGGTGCCGCACCTCTCGAATCTCGTCGATGGTCGGATCACTCCGCGTCTGTGCCATCGTCTTCTCCCATCAGCTCCAAGGGTGTCACCAAGGCCGGGACGAACAGCCCGAGCATCGTGTTCACCCGGCGGATGTGCCCGAACTTGTTCGCGTTTGCCAGGTGCCTGCAATTCCAGGTCACCAGGAAATCGCACTTATTGTAGGAGGCGAGCGCCAAATGCACCGCATCGCCCCCTGGATCGGCCGGCATCAGTTTGTACCGGATGTACGTCTCCACAATCTCGATGATGACCGGCTCAATCGGCAGCAGGGGCAGATCACGGACGAGGGCAACCCGCTTTGCTCCCAGCTCCGGCCGCCCTCCGGCCAGCTCATCCAGCACAGCGGGACTGGTGACCAGCTCGTAGCGATCACTGGCACCGTCCCACCATTGACGGGTCCATTCTCGCCGAACCGCACTTTCCGGGGAAGTCCGCGCTTCGTGGTAGAAGCTCGGGATCGTGGTCTCAACGTAGACACGTGGCCTCGTCATTCCTCGAAGATACCGAACTCTTGAGGTTTTGGGGAGCTACGGGAGTCGAAGCTCACCGGGAAGAGTTCTGAGCGTATTGGCGATTAGGTGGATGAGAATGGTCCGATCGAGTCCGGATTTGGTAAAGTTCCCAAGGAGCCGATGTACGATCAAAGCATTGAGGACTCGAGAAAGATGGCACTTTGAACGCATTGCCAACGAGACAATCTCATAAGCGGCCTAGGATGAGGCCAGATCTTTTCGAGGAACTACTCGAGAGCGTGCGGGAGGGAGGGGCGATCCTGCGAGGAGAAACAGCGCCCTCACGGCTCTTCCGCGACGACGGACGCCCTGGCAAGGTCGTCGAAGTTGTGGCTGACTGACCAGGCCGAATACCGATAATTTACACAGCGGGAACGCTAGATTCCAGGAGGCTCTCGGTGAGCCGAACAGTTTTCATACTCGGAGCGGGTTTCAACGCAGATGTTCCCTCCAAATTGTCGGCTTCATACCCTTTGGTTAAGGATCTTGGGGAACTCTGCTTCCAAGATCCCATCACCATATCGCCCCTCGAAGGTTCTCCTTCCATCGAATCGCGATTTCAGGCCGAAATCGAAAAAGGGAATCGCGCGCCGATCGAAAAACTCCTCGATCTGATCCTCGAAGCAGACATGTCTTGTGCGCCTGCCATCAAAACATCTAGCCGCTACTCAGAATTCTTCAGGTGGTCCTCGCCAAGCCCTATCTTGACCTTCAATTATGACGGGCTCGCCGAGACTATTGCCCTCCACCTTCGGCAGTGGAGGCCCCGGGATGGCTTTGGACTCGAGGTGGAGGAATCCCTTTCCCAAACACTCCGGCTGAGCACCTCGCTAACCTAACGAAGATCTCAAGCCGGGAAATCCTTCATCTTCATGGAAGCTTGTACATAATGGCCGTTACTCGATCCGGTGGAACCAAGTTCTTTTTTGACCCCCACACAGCCACGGTGCCTTGCTTCTTACCGTTTCAGCAGCCCCCCGGCGCTTTTGGGCCTCGCGTTGTCTTTCCGCATGAGCGAGTCATTGCGCCCGTCCCTGACAAGGCCGAAGGGCTCAATGAGCCGTTTATCAAGGAAACCTACCTCCACGCTGACCGCATTCTCACTGACGCAAAAGATGTCACCGCCATCGGCTACAGCTTCAACCCCAACGATGTGAGTTCGTATGGCCCGTTGCTGTGCCGGCTGCACGGCAAGATTGTAAAGCTTGTCGCTCCTGATGCCGACGCGCTCGCCCTCAGGCTGCGCGAAAGCCACTCAGAGATTGACTGGAGATCGTTGCCGTACAAATTCCAGGACTGGGTGCGGGCCGGATTCCCGGATCGAGCTTAGCTCCGCCCGGCCGTCTCGAACCGATACCGCCAAATTCCCCACGCGGTGCGCTCGCGTGTCAGGCGACAGCGAAGCCTGAGGAGGGGCGAATCAATCCAACCCTCGGCGTCGGACTCCTGGCGCCGGTAGAGGGCTCCGGCGAGCCGATCGATTGAGAAGCGTACTCTCGGCCCGCGGGCGTCGATCGTCCAGAACTCGGGTACACCCGCCTTGGCGTAGAGGCGCGGCAGGCGGGCGGTATCCTTCCTCTCGGAGGAGTCACTGACGATCTCGACGATCAGATCCGGCGCGCCTTCGATCTCTGAGGATCGCGTCGGATCTTTGGCCGCCGGTACGAAGCGGACCCGGCCCCCCTCGCGCCAGTCAGCCGAACGCTATTCTTTACGCTATTCTGCTCTCTTACGGGCGCTCTTTGGGATTTCCCCACCGGCCACTTGACGTTCATCGCACCCAAAGGCGCGTTTGAGCTGGTGACCGTAAAAGCAGGTAGAGTCCTGCTCCTCAAGCGAGGAGCGGATGGTCAGGAGGTTTGGAACGATGCATCCAATCGAGAATCTAGCATCCTCCCTCCATCGCGAATTCCCTAGCTCGCAGTGCCACCTCGAAGTTCCGGTCAACGGCGGCGCCGCCTCGGCGTGGCTCGATTTCCGGGACGGCGAGCGTCACATCGTCGTGGAATACCGCCGCGACGGAAAGATTGGCGTCACCCTTCTCCCTGAAGCCTCTGAGAATCCCCTGGCGGACGCCTTCGTCCCAACGGGCGAGCTTCTCGCTTCGGAAGGCGATGCGCAGAGGCGAGTGGTCGAGCTTCTGACGACGACGGGCTCGCTGGCAGGCTCTCCCGGGGGTCAACCCGTGGTGTTGATGCGCTGAGCAGACGAGGGGCAGGCCGCAGGGAGCGTAGTTTGTTCCACCCCTGTTGGAAATCGGTTCGACAGGTCGCCTTCGCAGCCCCTATTTCTTCGCCGCTGCGGCCTGCTCGGCCTCTTGCCCCTCCTCTTCCTTCTTATCCACCGCATGGCGTAGGCCGACCAGGTTTTGAAGGGCTTTGAACCAGAACGGGGCGCCCAGGCCGAGCAGGAACATCGAGACGATCAGGCCGAGAAGGCTCCGGACGCTGTCGAAGGCCGAGAGGCGCCAGGGCTTCGGCACCAGTTGCAGCTCGGACTTCTCGATCTCCGCCTTGACCTCGTCCGCCCGGGTCTTGAGGTCTTCAAGGCCCTCTTCCGTTCCCGGAGCCGGCGGCGCTTCGAGCACCTTCTGGCTGGTGACGAGGACGGAATCGCTCATCGCGACCAGCCGGCCGCGCAGCTCTGCGTTGGTTGAGATCTGCTGGAACAGGCTGATCGAATCGAGCTGAAGCGCGAAGGCCAGGAGCACCGCGAAGACCGTGGTCGCCCAGCGGGTGTTCATCTTGTAGCGTTCGCCCGCGCGGGCCATCACCGTCCCGTACCAGGCGTCGATCTGGGCGAAGAGTTCTTCTTTGCGCTCGTCGAGCGTCGCTTGGATCTGCGGGTCGTCAGCGGCCAGCGATTCGAGGACCAGCTTGAGTTCGTTGGCCCGGAGCGCCGAGGCCAGTCGCTTTTCGCCCTCGGCGATCGCCGGATGGTTGAGAACCTTGCCCGCCAGTTCCTTGGCCTGGCCCTTGAAGTTCGGATCGACCTCCTTGAGCACCAGCTCGACCCCCCGCAGCAGGCTCTTACCGCGCAGCTGGAGAAAAACGCTCACCATCTGGACCAAGACCGTGATCAGCAAGCTGAACATCAGGATGACGACGATGAAACCGATGGCCGAATCGAGGAAATTGAGCAAGAACCTCCTCCTCCTGGGTCGAATGTCTACCCGGAACCCTGGATTGTCTGACGGACGCGAGAGAGCCATTTTGTCCCACTCGGTCCCAGATCTCCCCTCTTTGGGCGAACTTTCCGAGCCGGGCGTAACATTCGCCCGGGAGGTGCGTTCCATGAGTGAAGACATGAGGAGGAACGACACCGTGCAATCGGCAACCGCTCCAATCGCATCCACCGCCCCCCCTGGGGGAGCACCGAACGCCCGATCCGGCAGCCAACCCATCGGCCGGCCGGTTCCGGCGACCCTCGAACGATTGTTCGAGCTGCACCACCAGGGAGTCTACCGGTCCGCGTACCGCATCACCGGCAACTCTTCCGACGCCGAGGACGTGATGCAGACCGTATTCTTTCGCCTCGCCCGCCGGGAAGAGTTGGACCTCACCGAACAGGTGGGCAGCTACCTCCATCGGGCTGCGGTCAACGCCGCGCTCGATCTCGCCCGGAGCCGGAAACGCGCCCGGGCCGTGGCGCTCGACGACGTCGCCGAAAGCCTCGCCGACGAGCCAGGCAACAGCCCCGAGCGCCACCGCGGCAACCGCGAGTTGGCCCAGGCGCTGCGCGCCGCGGTCGGCCAACTCTCGCCGCGCCAGGCGGAGATCTTCTCGCTTCGCTATTTTGAAGGGCAGAGCAACCTGGACATCGCCCGGATGCTCGCCTGCTCCCAGACCGCTGTAGCCGTCATCCTGCATCGTGCTCGCCATCGGCTGCAGAAAGAGCTTTCGTCCCACCAAGGAGGTCAGTCATGAGCCTGTTTTCCAACCGCATTGATGAAGCTCGGCTCGATGAGGCGATCTCCGAGATCGCTTCCACCCCTGTCGACGAGCACGAAATGGCCGCCGCCGCCTCTCGGGTGCGGAGCAAGCTCGCGCAGTACGCCGCGACCGGCGTCGCCCCCGCGGAAGTGATCGCTTCGAGCGCTCCTTCCCCGTCGATTCACGCCATCCCCGCGATCCACACGCCGCTGCGCAACTGCGCGGACTTCCAGGCGGAAATTCCCGCCTATCTGGCTGGCGAGCTGCCCGCCGCCCGCGCCCTGCTGGTCGAAGACCACACGCGGAGCTGCGTTCCCTGCCGCCGCGCCCTGCGCACCGCCCGCGAGGGCAAGCCGCCGGTCGCCGCGGTCCCGGCCCGGACTCTCGCCCCACGGTCGAATCGCCGCACGCTTTACGCCCTGGCCGCCGTGTTGGTCGCGGCGCTCGCTTCCGGCATCTTCCTGATGCAGGACTTCTTCGTCGCGGGAGGCCAGATGGCGCGGGTCGAGGCGATCGAGGGGAGCCTCTATCGGATCGATGGGGAGTCGACCGCTCCGCTCGGCGCCGGTGCCGCGATTCACGAAGGAGACGAGATTCGCACCGCCAAAGGCTCGCACGCCTTCGTGCGGATGACCGACGGTTCGGTGATCGAGATGAGCGAGCGCGCCGGCCTGTCGCTCGACGCCGGTAGGAAGGGCAACACGATCGAGCTGGAGCGCGGCAAGATCATCGTTCAGGCCGCCAAGCAGCGCCCGCACCACCTCTATGTAGAAACCGACGATTGCCTGGTCGCCGTCACCGGCACCATTTTCTCGGTCAACCACGGCACCAAGGGCTCGCGCGTCGCGGTGGTCGAAGGCGAAGTCCATGTCAACCAGTCCGGGCGCGAGAACGTCCTGCATCCGGGCGGCCAGGTGGTGACCGCCGCCAGCCTGTCGACCGTGCCGGTCTCCCAAGAGATCGGCTGGAGCAAGAACGCCGCGCAATACGACCAGCTGCTGGCCGAACTGACCGCGGCGAGCGCCGACATTGACGCCCAGATCGAGCGCCCGGGTTTGCGCTACTCCACCCGCCTGCTCGACCTTTCACCCGAAGGGACGAAGGTGTTCATCGCGCTGCCCAACCTCGCCCGGAACCTGGGCGAAACGCAAGCGCTGCTCGACCAGAAGCTCGCCGAAAGCGAGACTCTGCGCCAGTGGTGGCAGGACAACTTCTCGTCCGACGCCGAGCGCCGGAAAGTCCACGATCTGATCGACCGGATCTCCGAGGTGGGAAGCAATCTCGGCCCCGAGATCGCGATCGCCGTGGGCAAGATCGGGACCGGCTCGCCCTCTGCGCATGCCGAGCCCGAGCCGGTGCTGATGGCCGAGATCGAAAATCAAGCGGCGTTCCGTGCCGCGCTCGTCGCCGAGATCGATCGGATCAACGCCGAGAGCGATCACGCGAAGATCCGCCTGGTCGAAAGCCTGCCGGCCACCGCGACCGCGGGCGAGGACCACGAGCTGCTGCTCTTCGTCGGCTCCGACCTGTTCGTCGCGACCCCTAACGCCGATCTGATCAACCGGGTGGTGGCCAACGCTTCCGGCGCCAATCCGTTCGTCGGCTCGCCGTTCCGCAATCGGGTAGCAGCCTCTTATCAGGACGGTGCGGGCTGGCTCTTCTCGGCCGACCTCGCCTCTCTGATCGGCGAGGGGGTTCCGACCGGCGGGACGGAGAACGGAGAAGAACACCACATCGCCGAATCGCTCGGCATTCTCGACCTCGACCAGTTCATCGTCGAACGGCGCGACTTGGGCGGCCGGGCCGAGACCCGGGCCACCTTGACCTTCAAGCAGGCCCGGCGCGGTATCGCGGCCTGGCTGGCAGAGCCGGCTCCCATGCGGGCGCTCGACTTCGTCTCGCCCGACGCGAACGCCGCCGCCGCGTTCGTGGTCAAGAATCCGGCGACGTTGCTCGACGAGTTGCTCGCCGCCAATCCGAAGTTCGCCACGGAGTTGGCCCAGGCCGAAGCCAAAGAAGGCTTCCGCCTGCGCGACGACGTGGTGGCGCCGTTGGGCGGCGAGTTCGCTCTGGCGCTCGACGGGCCGGTCTTGCCCAAACCGTCGTGGAAATTCGTGGCCGAGGTCTACGATCCAAACACGCTTCAGCACACAATCGAGTTGACGATCGAGCGGCTCAACCGGGAACTGACGGCCAACGGCAAGCCCGGGGTCGTTCTAACCACCGAGACCTCCGGCGGCCGCACCTGGCACACGATCACTTCCGAAGATCTCGGCATGTCGATCCACTACGCGTTCGAAGGGGGATTCCTGGTCGCGGCACCCTCCCGGACGTTGATCGAACGGGCGTTCGCGGGTCGTGACTCGGGGGCGACACTCGGTCGCTCCGATCGGCTCAAGAACCTCCTCGGCACGGACGGCCAGGTGAACGTTTCGGCCCTGGTGTTCCAGGATCTCGGAGCGCTCGCCAAGCAAGGGGCGAAATTCATCCCGCAAAAGGCGCTCGACACGCAGCAGGCCAATCCGCTGCGGTCGTTCCTGGGCCAGGGGCCGAGCGTACTCTACGCCTACGCCCAAGAGGATCGCATCCTGTTCGGAAGCAACGCGTTGAACG
>JBBRUC010000095.1:0-21858 GCA_038248205.1 Thermoanaerobaculia bacterium | reverse complement strand
GGGGGTCGGGGGGGGCCTGCGCCGCCCCCGGCGCCGCCCGGGGGGGGCGTAACGCCCCGCCCCTACGGCTCTCGGCTCCGCGTGTGGCCGTCGCTCTCTTCCTCCTGCTGCCGCTCGTCGCCCTCGCGCTCTACCCGCCGACGGGCTTCGACGCCACGATGTACCACCTGCCGTTCGCTAAGGCGTTCGTCGCGACCGGCGGCCTGCCGTTCTTGCCCGACCTCCGTTTCCCGGTCTTCCCGCAAGCGAGCGAAGTGCTGTTCGCCGAGGCGATGCTGCTCGACGGCGATCGCGCGGCGCAGCTCGTCTCGCTGCTCGCGACGCTCGCGACCGCGGCGATCCTCTTCGGTTGGGCGCGGCGGACGGCGCGGAAGGAGGTCTCTACCGCCGGAACGGGCGCCCTTGCGGCATCGCTTTTCCTCGGCGGGCCGGTGGTCGCCTATCTCTCCGGCTCCGGCTATTGCGAACCGATCCTGGTGCTGTTTTCCGCCGCGGCGTTCGAGCAGATCGATCGGGGCGCGGAAGACCGCGCCAGGTGGCTCCTCGCCGGGGTCTTGGCGGGATCGGCCGCCGGGGTCAAATACTTCGGTCTGTTTCCCGTCGGAGCCGTGCTCGCCGCGGCGCTGTTCGCCCGGGCGGCGACGGGCGGCGAGCGGTGGCGCCGCGTCGCTTCCAGCCTCGGCGGCACGTTGCTCTTCGCTCTGCCCTGGTATGTCCGCAACGCGGTCGAGACCGGCAATCCGGTGATTCCGCTCTTTCCCCGCCTGTTCGGCCCGTCGCCCTGGGGAGGTCCTTCCGAGCTGGCGCCCTGGTCGCAAGGGCATGGCCTCGGCCAGTTGGGCCAGATGATCCGGCTGCCGTGGACGCTGACGTTTGCCCGCCCGGAGTTCGGCCGCATGCCCCCCTGGTCGCCGGTGCTAATGCTCGCTCTCATGGCGGCGCTGTTCGCGCTCCGCGGCAACCGGCGGGTGCGGCTCCTGCTCGGGGCGTCGCTCGCGTATCTCACCGCGTTTTTCTTCCTGCCGCTGGATGGTCGCTACCTGCTGCCGATCCTGCCGCTCCTGGCCGTCGCGGGAGCCGTGAGCGTGGCGCCGCGCCTCGGGCGGTTTCGCGGCCTTTTGCCGGCGATCGTGCTGCTGGCGCTGGCGCCGAGCGCGGCCTGGAATTTCTATCAGCTGTATCGGCTTGGGCCGATTCCGCTTTCGCAGCCCGAACGCGAGGCGTTCTTGAGCGCCAGGCTGCCCGCCTATGCGGCGCTGCGGTTCCTCGACCGCACACGAGGCCCGGCCGCCTCGGTGTACGCCTTCTACGCCGAGAACCATGTCTATTACGCGCCGGGGCGTTTTCAGGGCGACTGGGAGGGGACGGCCCCGTATCGGGAGATCTTGAAGTTCACTCGCACGGGCGACGCCCTGGCGAATGAATTGATCCATCGCGGCGTCACCCATCTGTTGACGGTGGTGGTGGGCGAGCCGCCGCTGCCGCGCGACGAGAGCTTCGCGCGCCGATTCCATCTCGTCTACGACGACGGAAAAGCGAGGGTCCGGGAGATTCGGTGAAGGGTGAAGAGGGGGGTTGGTGCGAAAGGGGGGACTCGAACCCCCACGGCCTTGCGACCACAAGAACCTGAATCTTGCGCGTCTACCAATTCCGCCACTTTCGCGTGACGGGGGGGATTGTAGTCGTAACTGGGGGAGGAGTGTCAAACCCGATTTGGTGGGAGGGGGGCGCGGGAGCCCACGTTTGGAGTGCGCCGACGCGTCGGCGCTTTGGTCGCGGCGACATGTCGCCGCCCACACGAACGCTGGAAGGCCGCAGCCTGCGTCGGAGGCGATCGGGTTGGCTTCCGTGCCTGCAACGCTTCCACTTCGAGAGTGCCGACTCGTCGGCACTCGGAAAGCGGCGACACGTCGCCGCACACCAAACTCTTCGGCGCCTCGCGCCAGCGCCTTGCAGTGTTACCCTTTGCGCTGTTTCCCTGGAATCCGCGATGAGTTCCGACATCCTTAGCTGGCCCGCGCCGATCGATGATGCGACCTTCGAGTCGCTCTGCCTGGATCTATGGGCGGACCTATGGGGTTCCGGCTGCGGCGCACAGAAAAATGGCCGGTCGGGCCAGCCCCAGGCGGGTGTCGATGTATTCGGGCAAGCCGGCGACGTTTGGGTCGGCGTCCAATGCAAGCAGAGAGACTTTCGTGTGCGTTCGCGGCTCACAGTCTCCGAGCTGAAAGCGGAGGCGCTTGCGGCACAGACGTTCGAACCAGGTTTAGGACTTTTCATCGTCGCGACGACCGGCCCCCGGGATGCGAAGGTTCAGACCTGTGCCCGAAAGCTTACCGACGCGGGCCCGTTTCCCGTCGAGGTTTGGTTCTGGGAGGACATTCTTGCCAAGCTCGATGAGCTGCCGGAACTCTTGCGGCGGATCGCCTGGAAGTACTGGCCGACGATTTTCGCTGTCAAAGGTGGTCAGAAGATCGACCTTGCCCGGCTTCCGAACGTCTCCGGCGATCTGGTTGGCCGCGATGATCGGCTGGCTCAGCTGGACGCGGCCTGGGGCGATTCCAAGACGCACATGGTGACGCTCGTCGCCTGGGGAGGGGTGGGGAAAACGGCGTTGGTCGCCGAGTGGTCGGCTCGGCTCGCGGCCCGGGATTTCGACGGCGCGGACGCGTTCGACTGGTCGTTCTACAGTCAGGGGACGCGCGAGGAAGTCTCGGCATCGGGCGAGCCGTTCCTCAACGCGGCGCTCCGGTTCTTCGGCGGCGAAGAGGGGGCGGGTCTTGCCGCTAGCCCCATGCCCGCGGCGGAGAAGGGAGCGAAGCTCGCCGCCTTCGTGGCGCGGAGGAGGGCGCTCTTGATCCTGGACGGTATGGAGCCTCTCCAGTATCCCCCGAGCAGCCCCCTCCATGGTGAGCTGAGAGACCCAGGCGTCGCCGCGTTGCTCAAGCGGTTGGCTGGGCAGAATCCCGGTCTCTGCGTTGTAACGACGCGGGAAGAAGTGAGGGATCTGGCAAGGTTCCGCGGCACTACGGCACCCGAGTGGAAACTGGAAGGCTTGAGCCTGAGAGCAGGAGTCGAGCTGCTCGAAAAGCTCCGGGTGTGGGGGAGCAGGGACGACCTGAAGAAGCTGGTCGAGGATGTCGATGGACACGCACTGACGCTTCAGTTGCTTGGCGCGTATCTCCGCGATGCCCACGGTGGCGACGTTCGGCAGCGCGACTTAATCCCTTTCGAAGAGGCCGACCGAGAGATCCAAGGCGGGCATGCCTTCCGAACGATCGCCGCCTACGAAAAATGGCTGGGTGGGGAAGACGAGAGAGGCGCCCGGCAGCTTGCCATCCTCCGCCTGCTCGGCCTGTTCGACCGCCCTGCGAACAAGGGGTGCCTAAACGCCTTGCGCAATGAGCCGCCGATCCCCGGCCTGACCGAGCCTCTCGTGGAGATCTCGGACGCGCAATGGAACCTCGCGGTCTCTGCTCTCGCTAAACGCGGTCTGATTTCGGTGGAGGCCGACCCCACCCTCGACGCCCACCCGCTCATCCGAGACTACTTCGCCCGCCAGCTCCGCGAGAAAAACCCGGAAGCCTGGCGCGCCGCGCACGGGCGGCTGTTCGAACACCTGCGAGCCAGCACCAAGTATCAGCCCGACACGCTCGAAGGCCTCCAGCCGCTCTACCAGGCCGTTGCCCACGGCTGCCACGCGGGGCGGCACGAAGAGGCACGCGCCGGGGTCTATCGCGACAGAATCCTGCGCGGCACGGAGGACGGCGGCTTCTACAGCACGGACAAGCTCGGAGCGATCGGTGCCGACCTGGGCGCCTTGGCCTGTTTCTTCGCTCCCCCCTGGCGCCTCGTCTCGCCCGCGCTTTCCGAAACCGACCAGGCCTGGTTGCAGAACGAGGCAGCCTACCGCCTGCGTGCCCTGGGCCGGCTGACCGAGGCCCTGGAGCCGATGAGGGCGGGCTTGGTAATGGGCATTTCGCAGAAGAACTGGAAGAGCGCCTCCATCCGGGCCTCGAATCTCAGCGAGTTGGAGCTGACACTGGGAGACGTCCCCGCCGCGGTCTCGGACGCCGAGCAGTCGGTGACCTTCGCCGACCTTAGCGGGGATGCCTTCTTGGGGATGGGGTTTCGTACGACGCACGGCGACGCTCTGCACCAGGCGGGTCGCCGGGTCGAGGCGCTGGCGCTTTTCCGCGAGGCGGAGCGGATGCAAGCCGAACGGCAGACCGAGTACCCGCGGATCTACTCGCTCTGGGGCTTCCGATACTGCGACCTGCTTCTCGCCGAGGCCGAGCGGTCGGCGGGGCGGCGGGACTGGCCGGAAGGGAACGGGGTCACGCTCGCGGACGCGATCCTCGAGGTCGAGAAGCGGTCGGCGCAGATGTTGAGTTTGAACCAAGAAGGCTGGATCCTCGATATTGCCCTCGACCACCTGACCCTAGGCCGCTCCGCGCTCTATCGGTCGATCCTGGAAGGCACGGACCTCGCCCCCGCGAGAGCCGAGATCGAGACGGCCGTGGACGGTCTCCGCCGCGCGGGCACCATGGACCACTTCCCCAAGGGCCTCCTCACCCGAGCCTGGCTTTTCTACGAAGAGGGCAACCCTACCGCCGCCCGGGCCGACCTTGACGAAGCGCAGGAGATCGCGGAGCGCGGGCCGATGCCGCTGTTTCTGGCCGACATCGCCTTGATGCGGGCGCGGCTGTTTCGGGAGACTGAACCGCTGGCCGAGGCGCGGCGGTTGATTGAGAAGCACGGGTATGGGCGGCGGGTGGAGGAGCTGGTGGATCTGGAGGCCGAGCTTTTGTAGTTCCCGAAGGCGGCACGGGAGACTCCTATCCTGACTGCGGAAACCCCTTTTCTGAGACAGAATTGTGCGGTTTTCATCGCCGATTGTGCGAACGCGACTGCGAAGACCCCTTTTCTGGTTCGCGAATGTGCAGAGCTGGAAGAAACTTGTGCGAAGTTGGACCAGAAAACCCCTCCGCGGAGTCAGGACCGCCTTTCGGTCCGCAAAATTGTGCGGCGCGCAGCGAAATCTGTGCGGCTTTGGGTTGCCGGACCCCTTCCCGCGGTCGAAACAGCGGCTCCTGGAGAGCGTTTCGCACAAAGTATTCTAGTTTCCGCACATCGCCGGCTCCTTGAACCGGTGATCCAGGCCGCAAACCGCACAGATTTCTTCCAGCTCTGCACAATCGGAAGCCGGGCGTCCCGTCGGCAGGGTGGGTCAGACGCCAACGCGGTACACTGCACCCGACCTTATGACCGAAATCGACCCTCTCGCCTCCCCTCTAGATCCCCGCACCCCGTCGTCACCGGCCTCCGCTTCCCCTGCGCCCTCGGCGCTCCGTGCCGGCGCCGAGCGCGCCGAAGTGCGCCGGCTGCTCGAACGGCTCGCCAGCGCCGGGGCGGACGGAATCGCCGCTGCCGACCTCGCCGACGAGCCGCGCTCGGTTCTTTCCGACCTTGCCCGCCATGCGCGCGCCGTTCGCCTCGACGAGCGATGGTACGCGATCGCCCATGCCCCCGCGCCGATCGGTCTGATCGATCGGCTGGAGCGGGGAGATGCGATGCTGCGCCGCCTGGCGCCGTCCGAGCCGGGGGGAGGGGGCGGTCCGCGCGGCCGTCTCTGGGTGGCGCGCCAACGGCTGCGCCGGGCCGATTCGGGCGACGTCGTCCTCTATGAAGAGATGCCGTCACGCGGCGAGCCGCGCCCCGGGCGCCTGGCCGAGGCGCGGGTGCTTCGCGTGCTCGCCCATGGGCCGACCGAGCGGGTGGGAGCGCTCTCGACGCTGGAAGGGAGTTCGCCGTCCGAGCGTCGGCTCGACCCGTTCGATCCGCAGAAGCCGGCCGATTTCGCGGTGCTCGGCGCCGACGATCTGCCCGACGGTACATGGGTCCGGGTGGAGATCGAGCGACCGGAACGGCTGGATCGGTTCGGCGGAGCGTCGGAGTCGCGCCAATCGTCCGAACCCGCCGCCAAGAAAACCGTCGCCCGGGTAATAGAAGTGCTGGGAGAAGAGGGCGATCCCCAAGCGGAGATCCGCGCGGTGATCGCGCATTTCGGAATCCCCTCGGTCGCCCCGGCCGAAGCCCTCGCCGAGGCGGCGCAGATGCCGGCCGCGCCGCGCAACCAGGATCTCGCCGGTCGCGAGGATTGGACCTCGCGGACGATCGTCACGATCGATGGCGCGAGCACCCAGGATTACGACGACGCGATCACCGCCGAAACCCTCTCCGGCGGCGGCTTTCGGATCGCGATCCACGTCGCCGACGTCGGCCATTACGTGGCCGAGGGGAGCGCGCTCGACCTCGAAGCGTTCCGCCGCTCGACCAGCGTCTACTATCCCGGCCGCGTGGTGCCGATGTTGCCGGAGTCGCTCTCCAACGGTCTCTGCTCTCTCGCGCCGCAGGAGCTGCGGCTGGCGATGGCGGCGATCCTGGACGTCGACGCGTCCGGCCGGGTGGTCGCCACCCGGTTCGCCGAAACCGCGATCCGGAGCGCCCGGCGGCTCACCTACGCGGAGGTCCGCCGGCTGCTCGAAGAGCCCGCGCCGGGAGACGAGGCGGAGTATGGCTCGGTGTTGGGAATGCTCCGCATCGCGCGCTCGGCCATGCAGGCGCTGCTCTCCGCCCGGCTCGCGCGCGGCTCGCTCGACTTCGATCTGCCCGAAGGGGACGTCGAACTCGACTCGGCCGGCGCACTGGTGGGGATCGCGGCGGGGGAGCGCCACGTCGGCCATCGGATCGTCGAAGAGTTCATGATCGCGGCCAACGAAGCGGTCGCCTCCGAACTGCTCGCGGCGGGACGCCCGGCGATCTATCGCATCCACGACGGCCCGACCGGCGAGCGGCTGCGCGAGCTGGCCAGCTCGCTCGAAGCGCTCGGGCTGCCGCTCGAAGTACCGGAGGGCGTACTGCTCGACCCTCCGGCCGATCCGAAGCTCGATCCGCCGTCCGCCGCGGCGTTGGCGGACGCGGCGACCAAAGTGGCCGCGGCGGCCCTTCCCACCGCGGAGCTGCAATCCGTGCTGCGTCGAGCGGCGGGGCGGCCGGACGAGGCGTTCATCTCGGCGCTCGTGCTGCGCGCCCTCCCCGGTGCCCGCTACGGTCCGCAGAACCAAGGACACGCGGCGCTCGCCGCCCCGCGGTATGCGCATTTCACCTCGCCGATCCGGCGTTATCCCGACCTGGTGGTTCATCGGAGTCTCAAGGCGAAGCTGCGCGGCGAGCTGGCCGCGGCGCCGGACGATCCCGAGACGCTCGAACGCTACGCCGCGATCGCCGAACACGCGACCGAAGCCGACAAGCGGGGCGAGCGCTCGGAGCGCGAGTTGCTCCAGTGGTGGAAGGTACGCTTTCTCGCCTCCCGGATCGGCGATCAATTCACCGGCCGGATCTCCGGCATCCAGCAGTTCGGTGTGTTCGTGGTCCTCGACGGCTACCATGTCGACGGATTGATCCCGGTCAAGACCCTCGGCGAGCCGGGCGACGAGCGCTTCCGCTACGATGCGTCGTCGCTACGCTTGATCGGCGAAACCTCCGGACGGTCGCTGCGGCTCGCCGATCCGGTATTGGTGGAGCTGGTCGGCGCCGATCTCCGCCACCGCGGGTTGGACCTGCGCCTGCTCGCCACCCGCTAATCTCGGCGATCCGGGCGAGCCCACCAGAAAGCAGAACATCATGTCTCTCACTCCCACAGTCGCCATCGTCGGCCGCCCGAACGTCGGCAAGTCCACCCTTTTCAATCGGCTGGTCGGCAGGCGTCATTCGATCGTCCACGACATGCCGGGCGTCACCCGCGACCGAATCGTCGCCCTCTGCGACGTCGAGAGCCGGATCGGACCGGAAGGGGAGCTGATCGACCGGAAGATCCAGCTCGTCGATACCGGCGGTCTGATGCTCGGCGACGATCCGCTCGGCCTGTCGGCGCAGGTGTTCCTGGCGGTCGAAGAGAGCGATCTGCTAGTCCTGGTGGTCGACGGCAAGCAGGGCCTGACCACCGCCGACGAGGCCGTTTGGCAGCGCTTTCGCCGCTACGGCAAGCCGGCGATCCTGGCGGTCAACAAGGGGGACACCAAAGAGGCCGACCGGCGCTTTTCGGAGTTCTACTCCCTGGGGATCGAGCGAATGATCCTGCTCTCGGCCGAGCACGGCCCCGGGGTGGGCGACCTGCGCGAGGCGATCGGTCACGCGCTGCCTGAGATTCCGGATTTCACCACGCCGGACGCCCCGGCGATCGCCATCGTCGGGCGGCCAAACGTCGGCAAATCCTCGCTGCTGAACAAGATCGTCGGCTCCGAGCGGGCGCTCGTCTCGCCGGTCGCCGGGACCACCCGCGATCCGGTCGACACGCTGCTTACTCGCGGCGACCGTTCGTACCTGTTGATCGACACCGCCGGCATGCGCCGGAGGAGCCAGGTGACGGGGGAGGCCGAGGAGCTGGCGGTGATGATGGCGCGCCGCCAGATCGAGCGGTGCAAGATCGCGATCCTGGTAGTCGACGCGGCACAGGGAATTTCGAGCGGCGACCTCGCGATCGCCGGTCTCGCTTGGGAGCTGGGCAAGGCGGCGGTGATCGCGGTCAACAAGTGGGATCTTCTGGACGAAGAGTCGCGGAAGCGCCTCGAGCTGTCCTGGGAGCGTCTTGACGAAATGCTCGCCGGGCCGGAGCGGGTGAACGTCTCGGCGCTCTCCGGGCGCGGGGTGGAGAAGCTCTTCCCGGCGCTCGACCGGACGATCGAAGCGTATAGCCTCCGACTCGGCACCGGCGAGGTCAACCGGCTGTTTGAGAAGGCGATCGAGCGCTTCCATCCGCCCGCCCCTCATGGCCGGATGTGGAAGCTCTACTACGCGACCCAGGTCTCCACCGCGCCGCCGACTTTCATGCTGTTCGCCAACCGCACGCTCGCCCGGGCCAACACCTACCGCCGCTATCTGGAAAACCGCCTCCGCGAAGAGCTGGGCCTTCCGGGCGTGCCGATCCGTCTGGTGATCCGCAAACGGACCGAAAAGGCGGACGAGTGACCCTATTTGTCCCCCCTTCGGCTTGCTCCCGGTTCGGCCCGCTTCTATACTCCCGACTCGAATCTTTTGACCGTTGGACGACATTCCGGGGACGTCTCTTTCGAACCGTGGCGACGAAGAGCAAACACGACCGTCTGGGCATGACCAAGGCCGATCTGGTGGATGTGGTCTACCAGCGGCATGGCGGTTTGACCAAGGACGAGGCGGCGGAAATCATCGAGGTGATCTTCACCACGGTGAAATCCACGCTCGGCGACGGTCGGCCGGTCCGAATCAAGAACTTCGGAACGTTCGAGGTCACCTCGCGCCCCGGGCGCCAGGGCGTGAGCCCGACCTCCGGCGAGAAGATTTTCATCCGTCCGCACAAAGGCCTCGCGTTCCGCCCCGCCCGGCGGCTCAAGGACGAAATCACCGAACCCGGCGAAGAGTCGTAACCGATGCCTCCGAAGGCCCGCGTTCAAAAGCGCCTCTACTACAAAATCGGCGAAGCCTGTAAGGCGCTCGACATCCAGCCCTACGTGCTGCGCTATTGGGAAACCGAGTTTCCCGCCCTTTCTCCCTCCAAGAGCCGGTCCGGCCAGCGCGTCTACAGCGAGAAGGAACTGGCGATCATCCGCCGGATCAAAGAACTCCTCTACGGCGAGGGGTACACGATCGCCGGAGCCAAGAAGCGCCTAGAAGCCGAGCTCGAAAGCGGAGCGCTCGACGAAGAGGGAACCGCCGCCGCGGACGGGGACGCCACGCCCCCGGCGACCGAAGAGGGGGATCTCCCCCTACGCCCCGCACGGCGCGCCGCCAAGGCGCCGGCAGCGACGCCAAATGCCGACGAGGCCGCGGACCTCGCCGACACCGCCCCAAAGACCGAGATTCTCGCCCCGTCGCTTGACACCCAGGGCATCGAGCGGATACAAACCCTCCGTTCGGGGATTCGCCAAGCGCTCGGTCAGGCCCGTGAGATCCTGGCTCTCCTCGAAAGCAGTTCCCCGTAGTCGTTTCCCCGCAGTTCCGGTCGGGACGTAGCGCAGTCTGGTAGCGTACCTGAATGGGGTTCAGGGGGTCCCGGGTTCAAATCCCGGCGTCCCGACCAATCTTTGCCAACACGCCTGCCGCTGGGCACGAGAGCGCGCAGGGTTCGAACTTGGCCTGGTGCTCTCGCTGGTGTGCGCGGGGGAGGTGACGTGATGGCCGAGCGCGGGCTACAGCCGAAGTTCACGATCACCAACGCAATCACCGCGTCGCTTACGCGGATCGAACGCGCTCGTGGGTTTCTAGAGGCTGCGACGTTGTCCGATGACTGGATCCGGGCGATGGGTGAGCGGGCGCTGGTGCTCGAAGCGCACCACACCACGCACATTGAGGGTACGCAGTTGACGTTTGACCAAGCCGAGCGTCTGCTGGCCGGCGAGGTTGTGCCCGAGGCCGATCCGGACGACGTCCGTGAGCTGCTGAACTACCGGCGGGCCTTCGAACTCGTCGCGGAGTATCTCGACAACGGAGAGCCGATCACCGAAGGGCTGATCCGAGAGATTCACAAGCGACTGGTCGAGGGTGTGCGTGGTGGCAGGGCCGAGCCGGGGCAGTACCGCAAGCTGCAAAACTATGTCGTCAACTCGGCCACGGGACAGCCGGTCTACACCCCGCCTCCTGCTTACGATGTCTCGGTGCTGATGGCGGAAATGGTGGCGTGGCTTAATGCGCCCGGCCAGGTGCATCCGGTGTTGGTCAGCGGCGTGGCTCAGTTCGAGCTTGTCCATATTCACCCGTTTCTGGACGGCAACGGGCGAACCTCGCAATCGCCTGCAATACAATCTCGGCCCGAAGGCGACGGCCTGAGATCCCGCTGAACTCACGACAAACTCGCGACAAAGCTCGCGACAAACTTGCGACACGTAGGATCGAAGTTCGGGACGGCGTGGATGCTCAATCGCGCTTTCCCCGGCTGGCAGCCTGGGAAATGGGCAAGTCGAAGTCGCACTTGTGGACCAGGATCGCCGACCACGACCACCTACCCAAAGGGGCGCACGAACCGTGCGCCCCTTTGGGTTTCAACCGACCAGCTCGAGCCTACGGCGGCGGCGGGCTGCCGTCGTTGTTGTTGTCCCGCGGGCGACGGCGCTCTGAGTTGCCGCGGTCCGAGGGGGCGGCGGTGCGACCGGTGTCGTTGCTCGGGGCCTCCCGCTCGCGGGGCTTGGCCTCTTCTTGCGGCGGTGCGGACGGCTCGTCGCGTCGGCGCGCGGCCGTGGGCGGCGGGTCGGCCGGCGGGGCCGGGCGTTCGCGGACGACCGGGGCTTCGCGCGCCGGGGTCGGTTCCGGGCGGGATTCCCGGGCGCTGTCGCGGGAGGAATCGCCGCTCGACGGGCGATCGTAGGTCGGTGGCCGCCGCTCTTCCACCTCCGGACGGTCGGTGGACGGAGCCGGGTCGCGCCCTGCGGGCCGTTGCCGCTCGACTCTCGCGCCATCGTCGCGCGTGTCGCCGCCGGTCCGGTCGTTCGAAACCGACCCGCCATCGCGGGGTGAACGGTCCCGACCGGTCTCGCGATCGATCGTCACGGGCGTATCCAAGCCGCTGCGGCCGCCGCGGTCTTGCTCCGCCGCACCCCGGCCGGTTTCGCGCTCGGTGGTGGCCGGGGGGGCGGGGGTGTCGAGCCCGCTCCTGCCGCCGCGGTCTCGCTCGGTGGTGGCAGGGGTGTCCAAGCCGCTGCGGCCTCCGGTGCTGCGACCCGAGTCACCGCTGTTGCCGCGATCCTCGCCTCGATCAACACCGGTTCTCGGCGTACCCGGGCGGCTGGTGTCGACGGCCGGCTGACCCACCCTGCCGCCGTCGTTCGGGTTCCAGTCGGTCCGTCCGCGCGGAGCCTTCGCCGGGCCACCGGCCGGGGCGCCGGGCGCCCGGTCGTCGGCGCCGCGGCCGAGGGTGCCGGGGCGCAGCGGCGTGCCGACCAGCGCGTCGCTCGGCCGATCGCGATCGATCACGATCTCCTGCCGGACGCTCGGCGGCAGGTCGCGCTTTCTGGCGACGAAGTCGCTCACGTCGGGCAGGTTCGGACGGCCGCGGCGGAGCAGGTCGATCGCCCGGGTCGGGTCGTTCCAGCGCTCCCGGCCGAGCGGCCGGGTGTCGGTGGTCACGATGCCGCGGCCGAGGGTGATGGGGAGGTCGCGACCGCGCCGGATTTGGTTGCCGAGCGAACGATCGCCAAAGTTGTTGAAGGGCACGAAGTTCCACTCGGCAAAGAAGCTGCCGCTGCCGTGCGCCCAGCCGTAGGTTCCGTCGCGGAAGCCGGAGCCGCCGTAGTAGCGGGTGTAGTAACCGGTCGGGCACCAGCCGACGTAGTCCGGACCCCAGTACCAATAGGTCCAGCTCGGAGCGAACACCCGGCCCGGCACCCAGGCCCAGCCGAAGCTCGGAAAATAATCCCAAGTGCCATAGTGGTAGGGCACCCAGCCCCACGGCTCGGAGGAGACCCAGATCGCGCCGCTCGGGCTGTTACGCCAGCGGCCGAGCGCATAGGGACGCCACGTCGAAGAGACCCGCGGACGCCAAACCCTCTGGCCCGAGACCACTGACCAGGAACCGTAGCGGGAGAGCGATTCCGAGGCGTAGCCCAGATCGTCGTCCACGTAGCCGCTGTACGAATCGGAACGGTCGAACAGCGCCTCGGCCCAGCGCTCCAAGGCATCGGCCCCTTCGGCCGGACCGATCGCCACCCGGGCGCGGGTAGGCCCTTCGATCTCGGCGCGCTCGCGCTCGCGGACCAGTTGCGAACCGCGCTCGGTCTCCACCTCGGCCGAGCCTTCGCGGACGGTCACCTCGCTCCAGTCGTCGCCATCGACGGTGAGCCGGAACGAACCGTGCTCGCTCAAGTAGATGGTGGCGTTGCCGGTCTCCACCTCGGGCGGCTCGGCACCGCCGCGGGCGGCCGAGGGGAAGTCATCGGTCGCGATGCGGATCTCGCCATCGAACAGGTTAAGGCGGGAGGCCCGAGCCTCGGAGTCCGGTGATAGGGCGAGCGCGTCGAAAGCGACCTCGCTCTGGCCGTCGATGTGGACCCGGGTGCGATCGGCCAAGATCAGCTCGACGCGCGAACCGCGGTCCACCCGCAGCCGGTCGCCTTCGAGGATCGGCTGATTGATTTCGGCCGGCTCGCGGATCTGTGAGCCTACGGGGATCAGGCTGGCCGAGCCGTCTAGCGTACGGATGTAGGAATAGCTGCCGTCGCGCTCTTGGGCGCTCGCGGCCAGGGGGGCGAAAGCGGAAGCACCGGCCAGGCCGAGAACCCCGAGCAGGGCTCCGAGCGGCAGCGGGCGACGGCGAAAGCGGATGCGAAGGTTCATGTCGTTCTCCATGAGGGGGAGCCTTGGAAGGGCCGGCCCCGAGTGGTGAGGACTCTATCTCCACCGCCGGGAGGAAAGAGCAGCTTTCGTGCCAAGGGAGCAAACCCATCGCGCGCGGGGCGAATTGCGCCCGCAAGGGGGCAAAAACGGACAGCCGGGAATCTCTTGGGCGCCAGCTATGTCTATAATCATCCCGGTTTGCCGTCCCTTGAAGGTGTCAACCTCGTCTCCGTTCGACCGAACCGGTCGGCGCGGGCGGAGGAGACGTCCGGCGGGGACTCTGTCACTTGGAGAAGGAGCATCGCGTGGCGCTCAAAAGCTGGTTCGGAGGCGGGGCGGCGAAGAAAGCCGAACGAGAGCTGACGATCGACGACCTGATCGTCGTCGAGCGGTATGAAGAGGCCGCCGAGCGATTGCGCGCGAAGCTCAAGAATAACCCCGACGATCTCCATTCTCACTTGAAACTCGCCGAGGTCTATACCGAGCTCAAGCAGCCCGAACGGGCGGTGGTCGAATACGGCTTCGTCGCCGAGGAATATGCCGAGGACGGCTTTTACGACAAAGGGATCGCGCTCCTGTCGCGCGCGGCGAAGCTCGCGCCGAACGACGCCTCGGTGCGCCAGCTGATCGAAAAGATCCAGCGCGAAAAGAGCCTGGAGAGCGTGCGCGTCCTGGCGCTCGCGGGATTGAAGAAGGCCGAAGGCGGCTCCGCCACCTCGGCGCTGGAGCTGCAACGCCTGTGGCATCACCTGGTGAACTCAACCCTGGTGCAACATTTGCCGGGCGATCAGCTAGAACGGATCTTCTCGCGCATGACCCTGGGCCATCTGGCGGCGCGGGAAGTTCTGGTGGCGGAAAAGAGCCGCGAATCCGTCCTGATCATCATCGTCCGCGGGGTGATCGAGGCGCGGATCAAGGTCGCGGGCCAGGACACCGCCTTGCGCAGCTTCTCCTCCGGCGACATCCTCGGCGAGTCGGTGCTTTTGGAGCACGGCGAGTGGCCGGCGGCGTACGTGGCGGTAGAAGCGGTCACCCTGTTGCGCCTCGAACGCGAAGGGCTCGAACAGGCGTTGGTGGGCAACCCCGATCCGCGCGGCCTGCTCGAAGCGCTGCGCGAACAGCGCACCGACCGAGCCGTGCTCGCCCTGGCGCGCAAACTCCGCTCAGGGCTCTAAGGATTTCACGATGTCGATTTTGCCGATCCGTCTCTATCCCGATCCGGTCTTGCGCGTGCGGTGCCGCGAGGTCGAAGAGTTCGACCCCGCGCTCGACCGATGGGTCGCCGATATGGTTGAGACGATGTACGCGGCCCCAGGCATCGGCCTCGCCGCGCCGCAGGTAGGCCTCGACCGGCGCCTCGCCGTGGTCGACCTGTCGGTCGGCGAATCGCTCGAAGCGCTCCTGGTGTTGATCAATCCGTGCATCGTCGAGCACGAGGGCGCCGAGGTCGACGTCGAAGGGTGCCTTTCGCTCCCCGGCATCACCGAAAAAGTCGAGCGGCCGACCCGCATCGTGGTCGAGGCAGTCCACAAGACCGGCGAGCCGTTCTCGGTCGAGGCCGAGGATTGGCTGGCACGGGCGATCTGCCACGAACTCGATCACCTGGACGGCGTTCTGTTCACCGACCGCTTGAGCGGTCTTAAAAAAGACAAAGCGAAGCGGGCGCTGCGCCGCCTGGTCGAGGAGCAGCAGGGGGTTTTGGTATGAGGAGCTGGCTGGAACATAAATTTCGGGTGACGGCCCGACTCCCTTTGACGGCGCTCGTTTCGCTCCTTCTGTTCGCCGCTTGCGGCGGCGGGGGAGGAGGCGGAGGAGGCCCGACCACCCCGCCGCCGCCGACGCCGCAAATCCTCTTCACCTCGGCCGCACCGAATTCGATGAACTCGGTGTCGCTGGTAAGCGGCGCCGGGACCGACGCGAACAACCTGATGCTCGAGGTTCGCGCGCAGACCGTGCAGGGCCTGTACGGCGTCTCGTTCGATCTGGTGGTGCCAAGCTTGCTCCGCTACGTCGGGCGCACCCAAGGAGCGTTCCTCTCCGCAGGTGGGGTGCAGACGTCGTTTCAGGTCATCGAGAACCCGCCGGGTACTTTGGTGATCGGGTTCACGCGGCTCGGCACCGCCTCGGGCGTCGACGGCTCGGGCCTCTTGATGACGCTTCAGTTCAGCGCCAGCACGGCGGGCGTCGGCACGTTGCAACTGATCAACGGCGTCGGATTCGATTCCACCGGTCAACGTCTCACCAGCCTCTCGTTCGTCGCCGGGAGCGTGCAGGTCATCCGCTGATGCCGATGCCTTCGCCGCCACGGCCGCAACCGACTTTCTGGAACACCCTCGGTCGCCACTTCGAACCGCTGGTCCCCTTGGATCCGCCGCACGTCCGCCTCTACACCTGCGGGCCGACGGTCTACAACGACGTCCACATCGGCAACCTGCGGACCTTTCTGTTCGAGGACTTCCTGCGCCGGAGCTTGCAGTATCTGGGCTATTCCGTAACCCAGGTGATGAACATCACCGACGTCGACGACAAGACGATCCTCGGCGCCCACAACAAGGGCGTGCCGCTGGTGGAATACACGGCGCCGTTCGTCGAGTCGTTCCTGGCCGATCTGGATCGCCTGCACGTCGAACGGGCGGAGCACTATCCGCGCGCCACCGACCACGTACCCGAGATGATCGAGATCATCACCACATTGATCGACAAGGGATTCGCTTACGAGGCGGACGGCTCGGTGTTCTTCCGCATCGCGAGCGATCCGGACTACGGCAAGCTTTCTGGGTTCCACCTCGACTCGGCGCGTCGCGGCGACCGGGTGGCCGACGACGAGTACGACAAAGAAGACGTTCGCGACTTCGTGCTCTGGAAGGCGGTCAAGCCGGGCGAGCCGTCGTGGGATTCTCCTTGGGGACCCGGGCGCCCGGGTTGGCACATCGAGTGCTCCGCGATGAGCATGAAGTACCTGGGCAAGAGTTTCGACATGCATTGCGGCGGGGTGGACAACATTTTTCCCCACCATGAGAATGAGATCGCCCAGAGCGAATCGGCGTTCGACCAGCCGTTCGTGCGCCTCTGGCTCCACGCCGAGCACCTGATCGTCGACGGCCAGAAGATGTCGAAGTCGCTCGGCAACCAATTCCGCCTCGACGATCTGATCGCCCGCGGCCTTCCGGTGCGGGCGATTCGCTACCTGTTCCTTTCGGTTCACTACCGGCAGAAGCTGAACTTCACGTTCGAGTCGCTCGACGCCGCGGCCGCCGCGTTGCACCGAATCGATGACATGCGGCTCCGGCTCGATCACCTGCCCGAAAAGGCCGAGGAAAGCACTGCGATCTCCGCCGCCGCCGAACGCCTGGGCGTAGGCTTTTCCGCCGCGCTCGCCGACGATCTGAACGCCTCGGAAGCGCTCGCTGCCCTGTTCGGCTTCGTCCGCGAGGTGAACGTCGCGATCGACGGCGGCGCGCTTGGGAAGGGCGACAAGGAACGCGTCGCCACAGCGCTCGCCGAGGTCGACGCGGTCCTTGGCGTGCTGGACGCGGAGGCCTGGCGTGACGCCGCGGCCGACGACGCAGAAAAGGCCGAGATCGACGCCCTCGTCGCCGCCCGCGACGCCGCGCGCGCGGGTCGCGATTTCGCCACCTCGGATCGCCTGCGCGACGAACTCGCCGCCCGCGGCATCGTGCTCGAAGACACGCCTCACGGCACCCGCTGGAAGCGCCGGTGACCCAGCCCGACCCGGAAGGCGACCCGCCGGGCGAGCTGTCCGCGGAACGATCCGCCGGCACCGAACCGAGCGACTTTTCCCGCCTTCCCCATCACCGCGGTCGCGGCACGATGGGGGAGGACGCCGCGGTCGCTTGGCTTACCTCCGAGGGCTTTGCAACGATCGAGCGCAACGTCACCAACCACTGCGGCGAAATCGACCTCGTGGCCAAAGAAGGCGAAACCCTGGTCTTCGTCGAGATCAAAGCCCGGGCCACCGACGCCTACGGCCCGGCCATCGCCGCCGTCCCGCGCTCCAAACAACGCCGCCTCGCCCGCACGGCGGCCCTCTATCTCGCCACCCACCGCTGGGACGGCCCCTGCCGCTTCGACGTCCTGGGCCTCGACGCCGCACCGAACGGCGGCTGGATCTACACGCTCATCCGGGATGCGTTTCCGGGCGGGTAGGAGGAGAACCGGGTCCGGCTAAAGAAGAACGACCCCGGCATAAAAGGCGAGACCCTTTATGCCGGGGAAGATTTCCGCTCCGTGAAAAGGGCCTAGTGGACCGAGAAGTCGATCAACTCGACGGGGGTGGCCGGGGGGGCGTTACCGTTCAGCGCGACGCTTACGGACGCGGTGCCGCTCGCCGGGATGTTGAGATCCCACTGAAACGCGCCGGTGAAATCGGCGGGGCCGAGCGGCAGGGTCGTATTGTCAAAGTTGGTGATCGCCGCATCCGCCAGCAGGCCGAACACGTCGGTCGTTGTGGCGAACGGCCGCACCAGGAAGGCATTGGCCGGCGGGTTGAACGCTCTGTATTCGGCGGCTCCCGCGGTCGCGTCGGTGACCCTCATGTAGTTGTTCGCGTTCAACAGGGTTGCGCTGTCACCTGCGGCCGTCCCGTTCACGTCGTAGTCCACGCCATGGAACAGGCTGATTACGAGCGGGTTGACGGAACTCAAGTTGGTGATCGACATCGTCAAGATCAACTCGCCCATGCCGGCGCCCGGGCTCGTGAGAGCGAGCGTATTGGTCGCGCTGAACAGGCCCCGGGCACTAACGTCCGTCCAGGTGATCGTTCCGGCGGCAGCGGCGCAGGTCGTCGTGGTGGGAGCAGGAAAGAAGAACTCCTGGGTGTCTCCTGAAACCCGGAACCACCAGCCGTCTTCGAAGACGTAATCCCCGGTGCCGATTCCGGTCAGGTTCGAGGTCTGCGTTGCGTCGTAATGGGAGGCCGCCGGAATTACGTACGAGGCGGCGGACGCCGTGAGCGTACAGATCTGGGCGTTAGCGAGCGTGGGGAGGAAGGCCGCTATCGTAAGCACGACGGCCAGGGTCGTCAAAGAGCGAGGGTTGCGCATTTACTGTCTCCTCATAGCACGGTCTGAAGTATGCCCGGAGCGATGCCAAGGCAGGCGAAGGTTATTTTGCGTATGATTATAGCTGAAATTCAAGCGTTCGGGCTGGCTGGGAATCCATCGGGTACAAGAGATCGGAGCGCCGCCGGGTGATCGTTAGGCGAAGGATTGAGATTTGGACGTGCGTCTTGGCGCTCAGCTTGGGGTTTCCCCTCTCCGCCGAGGACCTTCCCGGCCCGCGGCCGCGGATCGGGCTGGTGCTCTCGGGTGGCGGGGCGCGGGGGATCGCGCACATTGGTGTGCTCAAAGTCCTCGCAGAAAGGCGGGTGCCGATCGACGCGGTGGCCGGTACCAGCATGGGCGCTGCGGTTGGCGGGCTCTACGCTTCGGGTATGACGCCGGAAGAGATCGAGCAGGCGTTCGTCGATCTCGATTGGAGCGCTGCGTTTGACGACTCGACCTCTCGCGACAAGCTCTCGTTCCGGCGGAAGGAAGACGACCAGGGCCTCCTGTTCAATTTCCAGGTCGGCGTGCGCGACAAGAACCTGCGGGTCCCCCGCGGTTTGGTCCAGGGGCAGAAGTTCAATTTGGTCCTGCGCGCGCTGACGTTGCGCTCTGCGACGATTCGCGATTTTGACGCGCTGCCCATTCCGTTCCGCGCCGTGGCCGCCGACCTTGGGACCGGCGAGGCGGTGGTCTTGGGGACGGGCGACCTGGTCGAGGCGATCCGCGCCAGCATGGCCGTTCCGGCGGCTTTTTCACCGATCGAGATCGACGGCCGGCAGTTGGTCGACGGCAGCGTCGCCGATAACCTGCCGGTCGACGTTGCCCGACGAATGGGGGTCGATCGGCTGATCGTCGTCGATATCAGCGAACCGCTCGGCCCGGCATCGAGTCTCAAGACGCCGATCTCGATCACCAACCAGGTCTTCACGATCCTGATCAAGAAAACGACCGAAGAGCGGAAACGTTCGCTGGGTCCCGACGATCTGTTGCTGGTGCCGGAGATGGACGTAGGCTCGGCTCAGTTCGATCGGTTGGCGCTGGCGATTGCCGGCGGGAAGAAGTCCGCGGAGGATCAAGCCGATCGCCTTGCCGTGCTCGCGCTGCCGGAACGGGAGTACGCGCGGTGGGCGGCGGGCCACGGCCAGGCTCGTGGCGACGGGGCCCTCCCCCGGATCGAGCCGCGGATCGCCCAGATCGAGGTTCGTGCCGACGGCGCTGTGTCGCCGCAAGTGATCCGCCGCCGGATGACCACCAAAGCCGGGGATCGTTTGAAGGTCGAAACCCTGCGCGCCGATCTCGATCGGCTCTACGGTCTAGGGTTGTTCGATCAGATCGGCTTCAAGCTCGACGAAGTGGCAGGAAACACGATCCTGAGAATCGATGCCAAGGCGAAGGAGTGGGGGCCGAGCTTTCTCCGCTTGGGTCTCAACCTGCGCGACGACTTCCGCGGCTCGACCGGTTTCGATTTGGGCCTCCGGTACACGGCGACCGGGATCGATCGGAACGGCGCCGAGTGGCGGACAGACCTCCGGTTGGGGGAGAACCAACGGTTCGAGACCGAGTTCTATCAGCCGTTCGGTCCCGGCCGCTGGTTCATCGCGCCGCGAGTCTCTTACCGGCGCCGCAACTTGGAGATCGCCGACGGCGAGGTGGTGCTTGGTTCCTTCCGAGTCGGCAGCGCGGTGGCCGGACTCGACGTCGGCCGGGAAATTTCCGACTGGGGGGACCTGCGGTTCGGCACCGCTTTCGAGCGCCTTCGCGCCGAGCCGCGCGTGGGGGATCCGGATCTAGAACGGATTGAGGCGCGCGACGGCCGCGCGTATGGACGGCTGGTGGTCGATCGGCTCGACGACCCGAGCTTTCCGCGCCGTGGCCTCGCGGGATCGTTCGAGCTATCCCGTTCGTTCCCGGAGCTGGGCGCGGATTCCGCTGCGAGCACGGGGAGGCTCTCCGCCCTCTCGGCCCACTCCTTCGGCGCCATCACGGTGGTCGGCGGGATCGAGGCCGGCACCTCGTTTGAGGAGGGGGGAGTGTTTCCGCCCTACACGCTCGGCGGGCTGTTCTCGCTCTCCGGCTATCGACCGGACGAGTTTACCGGCGACCATCTGGTCTCCGGCCGGCTCCAGGCCTACCGCCAAGCCGCGGCGCTCGGACAGAAGCTCTATCTCGGGGTGTCGTTTGAAGCCGGAAAAGTCTGGTCCGAACGAAGCGACCTCGGAACCGGCCCCTTACGCCTCTCCGGCAGCCTATTCGCCGGAGCCCGCACCTACATCGGCCCCATCTACCTGGCCCTCGGCCTCGGCGAGCGCGGCCGGCACAACTATTACTTCTTCTTGGGCCGGACCTTTTGAGAAGAATTCAGCGGGATCGCTTGGCATCGCGGAGAGCCAGCGCGCCTTGCGCCCAACTTTCGGCGATGAGGAGGCGCTCGCCGGGCGTGTGGGACAACAGCCAGCGGATCAGATCGAGGTCGTCGGGATCGGTCGACTCGTAGGGAAGGTCGTCGGGAACCCGCTCTTCCGGCCGGAGGTGCTCTTCCTTGGGCCATTCGTCGTCGATCTCGTTCATCTCATTCATGGGACGAATTTTACCCCGCTAGTTCAGCAACAGTGCCGCCACGACGGCGAGGGCGACCACGAGGACCGCGACGACGATCCAGATCATCTTCTTGCCGCCGCCTTGGGCGGGCAGGTGCATGGTCTGGAAATCTCGGATCTCCGAGAGCAGGCGGAGGCGGAGGTCTTCTTCCAGGCCGCCGAGTTCGGTGAGCAGGGCGGTGACGGTCGGCGGGCGTTCGTCGGGGTTGCGCGCGACGCAGCGGAGAACCAGCATGTCGAGCGACGAGGGGACCTCGCTGTTGACGCCGCTCGGTAGGCCGAAGCGATGGCTCGGTGCGCGGCCGGTGAGCATCTCGTGGAAGATCGCGCCGGCCGAGTAGAGGTCCGAGCGCACGTCGGCCCGGCCTTCCATCGCCTCCGGCGCCTGATAGTAGAGGGCGGAAAACGTAATCTCGCTGGTCGCGATGGTGCCGGTAAGCGTTCCCGCCTCGGTGCGGCCGAGGCCGAAATCGGCGATCTTCACGGTTTGCAGGTCGTCCGAGACGAAGACGTTGCGGGGCGTTAGATCGCGGTGGAGCACGCCCCGCGAATGGGCATGCTGGAGGCCGCGGCAGATCCCTTTGAAGACGTTGATCGCCTCTTGCAGCGACAGCCGCCGCTCCTTGAGCACGGCTTCGAGCGGACGGCCGTTCACGAAGTCGAAGGCGAGGTAGAACGTGCCCTCTTCGTGCCCGGCGCGATAGAGCGTCAGCACGTTCGGGTGAGAGAGCGCGATGATCGCCGCCGCTTCGTGCTCGAAGCGTTCGGGGTTGGCGGCGGCCGCCGCCCGGGGGGGCAGGACCTTGAGCATCACCATGCCGGTGCCGGCGGCG
>JBBRUC010000094.1:0-21865 GCA_038248205.1 Thermoanaerobaculia bacterium | reverse complement strand
TCCGGGACCGGCACCCGTGCAGGCCGGCCTCTTCGATCTGCTCGGCCCGGCGAACCCGCGCCTGTATGCCCCCACCTGGCTGGGCGGGCACAGCCGGCAGCATTTGGCGGATCGGCAGTGGCAGGGCCGCTCCGGCCCCATGGACATGCTCGGTCCGGCGAACCCGCGGCTCTATCTTCCCACCTCGCTCGGCGGACACAGCCACCAGCATCTCGCGGAGCGCGAAATCCAGGGGCGCTCGGGACCGCTCGACCTGCTCGGGCCGTTGAACCCGCGGCGCCATCTGCCCACCGCACTCGGAGGGCACAGCGAGGACACGCTCCGGCGCAAGGACAACACACCGGAACAGTTGCTCAAGCGGCACCCCTCGACGTTCCTGCGCTCCCATCCGATCGAATCCGACGTCGAGTTCGGCGGCCACGTCGCGAACCTGCCCTCCGCGACCCAGCAGAATTTCTTTCTCTCCCGCTACCGGGGCAACCAGCACCGGCCATCGGGATATGTGATGCACCAGGCGGGCACCGAGGTCAGAGACCCGCGCGGACCGAACTTCGGCGCGGCGTTCCTGCCGATGCGCCAGATGGCGCAAGACACCGACGCCCCAAACACCGTGGCCCCCCACGGTCAGGTGCGGGACGTGGACCTCGACCATGACCACGAAGACGTGACGATGACGACCCAGCTGAGTGGCTGCTCGATCACCCATCAAGGAGGGTGCCTCCGTCATCTGCGCCCCGACCAAAGCGGCGCCGCTCTCCAGAACAACCTCGACCACACCAATCCCGGACATACCTATGGCGGCAACGATTACCACGGGACCGCCTTCGTGATGATGAAGAAAGAGCAGAACGGCAGGACGCGGATCCACCATCAGGAAGACGCCGAACCGCGCAGCTACGGTTCGCAGTATCTGAGCTAGGAAGGGTTGTGCTGCGGATCAAACTCTCCCGCGCGGCACCCGACCCTCGAGCTTTCAACGAGTTCAGGTTTGACCGGCGTGCCCCGGATTGCACATCATGCGCTCCTGGATTCATTGCCCCAAGGAGCCACTCTATGCGCCGAATCGTGCTCGCCCTGGTGTTCGCCTCATCGTTTTCCGTGCTCGCGCGCGCCGAGGGGGTACCGGTGCCCGCCGACAAACCGGTTCCGGTCCCGCCCGCGCTGGTCGCCGACGGCATGCCTACGATGTCGCGCGCACTGGCCGCCGAGGTGGCCCGCTATACCGAGTCGCGGAATGCGAATTTCGTCGACTGGCATCCGGTCGAGCACCAGATCCTGATCGCCACCCGGTTCGGCAGCACCCCGCAGCTCCACCGGGTTCAAAGCCCCGGGAGCATTCGGACCCAGCTGACCTTCGCGGCCGAACCGGTGACCAACGCGACCTACGAGCCGGTGGCGGGAAAGTACCTGATCTTCCTGCGCGACCAGGGGGGCGACGAGTTCAACCAGATCTACCGCTACGACCTGACCGATGGCCGGGAGACGCTGCTTTCGGACGGCGGCCGGTCGCAAAACCGCAACGTCCTGTGGAACCGCGCGGGCGACCGGATCGCCTACGGTTCCACCCGCAGGAACGGTGCCGACACCGACTTTTACGTCATCGATCCGAAGCTTCCCGCCTCCGATCGGCGGCTGGTCGAAAATCAGGGTGGCGGCTGGGCGGTCGCCGATTGGTCGCCCGACGACTCCCGGCTGCTCGCCATCGAAGGGATCTCGGTCAACGAGAGCCATCTTTGGAGCATCGACGCCACGAACGGGAACAAGATGCGGGTTTCGCCCGAAAGCGGCGAGCCAACCGTCTGGGGTGACACCCGTTTTCACCCCGACGGCAAGCGAGCCTACGTGCTCACCGATCGCGAGTCGGAAGTTGCCTACCTGGCCCTGCTCGACCTCGCAACCGGCGCGGTCGAGCGGGTGAGTTCGAAGCGCGCGTGGGATGTCGAGGAATTCGATCTGTCGCACGACGGCAAAACCCTCGCCTTGGCGGTCAACCAGGAGGGGCTCTCCAAGCTCTTCCTGCTCGATACCGCAACCGGCGCCGAGCGAGAGGTCGCCGGAGTACCCACCGGGGTGATCAACCGGCTGAAGTTCCATCGGGACGGAAAGTTCCTGGGCTTTTCGGTCGGCCGGTCAGACGCCCCGGGGGATGTCTACTCGCTCGGCCTTCCCGGCGAGGAACTCACGCTCTGGACGGAGAGTGAGACGGGCGGCGTGCCCCTCGACCTGCCCGAACCGCAGGTGGTGCGCTGGAAGAGCTTCGACGACCGAGAGATCAGCGGCATCCTCTACCGTCCAGCCGCCCACTTCGCGGGGAAACGGCCGGTCCTGGTGAGCATCCACGGGGGGCCGGAGGGGCAATCTCGACCCGCCTTTCTGGGTCGCTTCAACTATCTGCTCGATCAGCTCGGTATCGCGATCCTCGCGCCCAACGTGCGCGGCTCGACCGGCTACGGCAAAACCTTCGTCAAGCTCGATAACGGCATGGCGCGCGACGGCGCGATTCAAGACATCGGCGCGCTGCTCGATTGGATCGGCCGGCAACCTGACCTGGACCCCTCGCGCGTCATGGTCTATGGCGGCAGCTACGGCGGCTTCATGTCGCTCGCCTCGGCGACCCACTTCTCCGACCGCCTTCGCGGCGCGATCGACGTCGTGGGCATCTCCAACCTCGGCACCTTTCTAGAGAATACCGAGGACTATCGCCGCGACCTGCGACGGGTCGAATATGGCGACGAGCGAGACCCCGAAATGCGCGCCTATTTCGACCGCACCGCCCCGTTGTCGAACGCCGGCAAGATCAAGAAACCGCTCTTCGTCATCCAAGGCGCCAACGACCCGCGCGTCCCCCGCACCGAAGCCGAGCAAATCGTCGCGGCCGTACGGAAGAACGACGTGCCGGTCTGGTACCTGCTAGCCACCAACGAGGGACACGGCTTTCGCAAGAAAGAGAACCAGGACTACCAGTTCTTCGCCATGATCGAGTTCCTGCGGAGGTACCTGCTGCCCGAAAAGCCGGGGGCCACGATGGCGGCGCCTTAGGAACGACCGAAGGCGGGAGCGACCGAAGGAAGCGGGTACCCTCTCCCGGAAAAGCGTCTTTCGGGAAAGGGGGGATCGATGCGAAGCGCCTACTCGCCGCGGTTGCGGCGAGCCCAGTTTCGGAACAGGCCGTCGGTCTCGTGGTCGTAGTAGGTGCGCTTGTGGTTGTCGGCCGCCCAGAGGGCCCAGACCTCGGTGACGTAATAGACCGGGCCGTCGTAGTCGTTACATTCGGCGCCGCGGTTTTCGGTGTGGCCCAGCATTAGCACGTGGTCGCCTTCGTCCAGCCCTTCGACCGCGCCGGCCATCACCCGCACTTTCCCTTCATGCTCGCGCACCACCAGGCAGTCGCTGTCTTCATCCCAGCGGAGATATCCGTCCGAGGTGAATTCGACTCCCGCGGACAGTGCGCCCGGCAAGGCCAGAGCCGCCAGTAGCACCAATATCGATCCGAACATCATCGCGACTCGCTTACGAGCTTGACTCGTCATAGTTCCGTCTCCATGAAATGAGGTCACCAGATAGCCACGGGACCGCAGCAGAAAGGGATTCCCAAAGGGGGAAGATAAGCCATCCTACACCGCCATGCGCCCTCTCTAAGCGAGCCGCGCGCCAGTGCGGAGAAGCTGGCCGATTGGGGCCGTCTATCGGTATACGCTACACCCTTGAGGAGGTACGGAATCTGATGTCGACTCCAGTGTTCCTGATCCCCGGCCTGCACGGCACCGCCGCCCTTTTCGAACCGTTCGTCGCGAAGGCCCCGCCGGGATTCGCTTGCCAATCGATTCCCCTGCCCATCGGCGGCGACCAGAGACCCGACACCCTCGCCGCGCGGCTGGCCGAGACGTTGCCACCGGCGGAACGCTTCGTCCTCGTCGCCGAATCGTTCGGCGGCCCGGTGGCGACACGGCTTGCCGAGCATTTCCCCGACCGGGTGATCCTGCTGGTTCTCTCGAATCCGCTCACCTCCGTGCCCGTCCCGTTCCCCGCCGGGATCGCCAGAGGCTTGATGCATTCCCGGCTCCTCCCCCCGGGCGCCGTGGCGTTTCTGATGTCTGGAGGCGATCGCGATCTCGCGGAAGCTCTCCTCGTCGAAGTACGCACGCTCTCCCCGGAAACGCTCAAAGCGCGCCTTGCCGCCTGCTCCCGCGCCCAAGGCGATGACATTCCGGAACACGCCTCCGGCCGAATCCTCACCCTCCTCGGAACCGCGGACCGGCTTATCTCCCCCTCGGCGAGCCGCAAACTCCTGGCGTCCATCCCCGGCAACACGGTGGTCGAATTCGATGCCCCGCACCTGCTGCTCCAAACCCATCCCGCCGAGGCCTGGCAGGCCATCCTGCGCGCGCTTGACGAGTGAGGTAAGGCGCCCGAACCCGCGGCAAGACCGCGACCGGCACCTCCTGAAGCTCCGGCTCGCAAACACCGTCTCATGCACCCTTTCCAATAGGCGAACTATTCACGGCGTCCGCGCTCCTGCTCAATTCGGGCCGACGGAGGGTGTCGTCTGTCGCCGACGAAAGGGAACGAGATGATCAGCAACAGGGCTTGGAAGTGTGGGACGTTAGGGTGGGTGCTCGCGTTTGCCGCACTTTCCGCGGGTGCCCAAACGCCGCCGCCGCCGTACGACGGGATCTTCGATTGGCCGGTGGGAGCGCGCACCGCCACCGGATCGAACTATCGGGTGCAGCAGAACTACGACAACCTGGATGGCCCCCGGCTCTGCAACGAGACGACCTGCACCACAGACGACGAATACATCTATACCTGCGGCCGGGGTCACGCGGGAGCGGACCTGACGCTGCCGACGCCTGCGAACGCGGCGAATGCCGCGGTCTATACGGCGGCCGACGGGATTGTCGAATGCACCGCGAGCCCCCAATACCCTGGTTCGGTGGTCGTGGTTCGCCATCCCCTGCCGGACGGCGGCGTCGTCTACACCATGTACGGCCATCTCGCCACGATCACCTCCGGCGTTGCGACTGGGAAGGTACTGCGGCGCGGCGACCCGGTCGGCACAATCTACGACTGGGGCACCAACTCCCACCTGCATTTCGAGGTCCGGACCTTTCCGCGCTGGGACCGGTCCCTCGATCAGCCGAGCTTCGACCCCACCAAGGAATGCTACGGCCGGGGCTACGCGGCGCCGAGCCCTTTGGGCGTGGAACTCGATCCCGGCTATCTCGACGTGGTCGGCTGGATGCTCGCCCACCGGACGTTTCCGGTGACGATGACCGCCCCCGCGCCCCGTGCGCTGTTGACCCAACCGGGTCCGTTGGGCCTTCCGGTGGCGGGCGGCGTGGCGGTCCCGGCCAACACGGCGTTCACCGTTCTGGCGGCCATGCGCTCCACCGACTTCGTCTGCGGCACGACCCATCCCGAGGCCGACTCGGTTTGCTTCGCGAACGTCAATAATTGCCGCAGCGACCGCCTGTCGCTCTGCACCAGCCGCCAGGCGACCGATTGCGAGAATGGCGCCTGCGACTGGTGGTACAAGGTCAAATACACACCGTCCGGTTCGACCCTCTCCTTCTTCGGCTACTTCAAGGCGTTCACCAAAGGGGGGTACGGCGGCGACCTCGCGGTCGGTGAGCCGTTCCAAGCCGCGGCTCCATGGACCGATCCAACCGGAGCGCCGCTCGTCTGGCACGAGTTCGACATCAACGACGTGTCGAACCGGGCGGTGAGCAACCGCGGCAGCGATTCGACCCTCGGCGGCCAGATCGCCGGCACCTACCAGATCACCGCGCCTCCCGCCGAATCGACAATATTGCTCAACGGTACGACCAGCTACGTCGAGGTGACGAATAGCGGTCGGATCAAAGGGCCGGGGGCGTTTCAGGTGGAGGCTCGGGTCACCCGCACGACCGCGACGGAGGAGGACATCGTGGCCGGCCAGTGGCATCCGACCGATCTCGCCCGCCAACGCTGGCTCTTGACCCTCGTTCCCGCCAACGCCACGATCGGACGCTACGTCCCCGAACTGCAATTCCTGGCGAAGACCTCGAACGGCGTCATTCACACGCTCGCCTACGAGTTGCCCGAATGCCCCGATCCGCTCCAGGCTTTTTACGTCGGTGCCTCGTTCGATCCGGCGACCGGATTCAAGCTCTTCTACAACCGCCGGCTGGTCGTCACGGAGACAGGGGCCGGCCTTCAGATGGCAGCGGGCAACGTCACGATGCGTATCGGCAGCGACGGGCGCGACACGGTCTCGGACTCCGCGCGCTTCAACGGCCAAATCGACCGCTTCCGCTTCTGGGGGCCGGCTCCCGCCGCCTGCTCGAACCTCGATCTGGCGTTCGTCGTCGATACGACCGGCAGCATGAGCGACGACATCGCGCAGGTGAAGGCCGCCGCGGGCGACATCGTCGACCGGGTGCTCTCCGGCCCGGCCTGCGCGCGCTTCGCGCTCACCGACTTCCGCGATTTCCCCGTTTCGCCGTACGGCGTCGCCGGAGACTATCCCTACAAGGCGGATCGCGACTTCACCAACAACCGGGCGGCGATCCTCGCCGCGCTGCAGGCGCTCTCGATCGGCAGCGGTGGCGACCTTCCGGAGTCGGTCTACTCCGGCCTCGTCCACACCATTCAGACCGATGCCGACACCTTCGGCGGCGACCTCACCCCCTGGCGCTCGAACGCGGCCAAGGCAATCCTTCTCTTCGGCGATGCCCCGGCTCACGACCCCGAGCCGATCTCGGGCTACACACTCAGCAGCGTCATCCAAGCTGCGCTGGCCGGAGGGGTCATCGCGCTGCCGGGCGGCACCGGCCTCGCCGCGCAGGCGGCGCCTTCGACCACCAGCCCGATCGAGATCAGCGCCATCCACATCGGCTTCGACACCTCGGCCCAGACCAACTTCCGCGCGCTCGCCGATCAATCGGGCGGCACCTACTTCAACGCCCCGGCGGCAACTGACGTGGTGGACGCCGTGATCGCGGCGATCGACGTGGCGCTGTCCCACCTGCCCATCGCCAACCCCGACTTCGAGGTCCAGACGTTCCCGCAGTACGGCCGCATGGACGGCTGGGGTCCGGCCGGCGCCTGGAGCGCGCACGCGTCGAACCCAACCCCCGGCAACACCAACCTCGGCGCGCGCTTCGGCTTTTACTCCGCGGGCACGACCGAAACCGTGGGCCAGGTGCTCGACGCCCGCTTCGCCCCCGCCACCACCTACGTCTTCAAGAGCCAGGCGATCGGCGGCGGCAACCTCACGGGCCGGGTGCCTTACCAAATCGGCTACACCTCGACCGAAGGCGATCTTTCCACCTTCGTCGCGTCCAAAACGCAGGTGATCGACGTCACCGGCTGGACCTCGTGGAAACCGACCCCGGGGGTTGCCTACACCACCGGCGCCTCCGGCGCGGAGATCGGCAAGAAGATCGCGATCCGCTTCGGCAACGCGAGCGCGGGCGGCTCTTCCGACATCTGGTTCGACGACGTGCAGGTGATCGCAGGCGGCAGTGAGCCGCCGTCGCCTCCCCCCGGCGCGCTGCTCACCAACGGCGACGTCGAGGTAACCACGACCACGCCGGCCGGCCCGATCAACGGCTGGGGTCCAAACGGCGCCTGGGCCTTCCACACCGGCTACCCTATCTCCGGCAACACCACCCTCGGCGCCCGCTTCGGCTACTACTCGGCGGGAACCGCCGAGACGTTCGGTCAGGTCTTGGCGCTGCGCATCGCACCCGGCAAGACCTACACGTTTAAGAGCTGGGCCTACGGCGGCGTAAACCGTCTCGGCAAGCTCCCCTACCAAATCGGCTACGCCGCGACCGACGGCAACCTCTCGTCGTTCGTGGCGCTCAAGACCACGGTCGTCAACCTGGACGGAGCGACCGCCTGGGCACAGACTGCCGGCGTCACCTACACCAGCCCGACGTCCGGAGGCGGCAACGGCAAGCAGCTGATCGTCCGCTTCGGCAACTCCGCGGCCGGCGGCGTTTCGGACATCTGGTTCGATAACCTGGTGCTCACCGTTTCGACGTAATCCGAAGTTGAGACAATTCCCGGGGCCGGCGGCCTGCCGGTCTCGGGGTTCCGAGTAGAAACCCGGCCCACCGCCACGGGCCCTCGGCAGCTCCTTGAGGTTACAATCGAGGTTCCCATCTAGTCTCGCAAGTCGACGGGGATTCAATAAATTTTACTTCAGGGAGACTCACCCCGATGCGCAAAGTCGTGCTGCTTTCGGTCCTTCTTCTCCTCGCCGCCGTCGCATCGCAAGCAACCGTCTCGGGAAAGATCGGGCGGAAAGGTGTCACGGTCGAGGTCGTCGACGCCGTGCTCTATGAGGGGAAGGACTTCTTCGGCGACGATCCCGCGTTGATCCTCCGTCTTTCGGCGGCGAAGTTCGATCATGCCGCGATCGACGAGGCAATCGATTTGGAAGGAGAGATCGATCGCCAGCTCGAAGGCGCCGACAACGTGACGCTCGAATTCCTGATGGACGGATCGTGGTCGGGCGGCGGCGGCTACTCCATTCCGAACGCATCCTGCGGTTGGTGTATGGACAGCTCCCTCGCGGAAATGGCGAAGACGAAGTTCGAGAAAGACGTCCTCGCAGGGACCATTCAGGTACGCTCAGCGACCTTGAAAGACGGCGACGGCCCGGACATCGACCTGACCCTCTCGGTCCCGATCTATCGCGTTAAGGGTCTCGCCGAGGTACCCAAGAATGGCGGCGAGCCCGGGCAGGGGTTTCTCGCCTGCACCCGGGCGATGACGCAACGAGAGAAGGCCGAGAAAACCGCGGTGGTGGCCGGCTGCTTTGCCAAGGACGACGCTTGGGTCGCCAACGTGAATCTCGACGCCTATCAGACGTTTGAAGACCTCGTCACCACCGTTCGCTACGAGCTCGGACCGGGGTCGATGCTCGAAGAAGTAAAGTTTCTCTCCGGGCGAACCAAAGGCAAGCGCGCCGAGCTGGAGGTCGAAGGGAAAATCATCGACCGCTCGTCCGAACCGCCGGACGTCCAGCTCTATCGCGGCAAGGTGTTCCTCTCTCTCACGGGCGACGGCTGGCGCCTCCGCGGCGACCGCCTCGAACAAGTGTACGAATAGGTTCGCTTAGTTGCACTGTTTGCGGGTGTCGTTCGAATCGGTGATCGCCGAGTCGATGCCGATGCCGCAATCGACGATCTCGGCGACGCCATCCCGGCTGTTGATCACGTCGCGGCCGGCGCCGCCGAAGAACGAATCGACGCCGAGGCCGCCGGTCAGGCGATCGTCGCCCAAGCCACCGCGCAACACGTCGTTACCCTCGCCGCCGTCGATCGTGTCGTTGCCCGAGTCGCCGTCGAGCGTATCGGCCAGCACACCGCCAGTCAGCACGTCGTCGCCGGTTCCGCCATGGACCGACATCCGGATCGCCTGCGAGGTCAGCTTTTGGCTCACCCGGTCGTTCTTGTCCCCAAGGTCGACCGAGATCAGGTTCCGTCGTTCGCAAACCGCGCGATTGCCGCTGGCGGTGCAGCCGGGGCCGACGGTGATCAAGGTGTTGGCTCGATCGGTTACCGCGACCGCCAAGACGAGGTCATCGGCCGTCGGAACCGCCGGATCGATCTCAATGTCGTTCACTTCGTTGTTGCCGGCACGGAAGACGATGATGCCGTTCTTGATTTGAACGTTGCCGGCCGCCAAAAGCACCGGGGTGAAAAGAGCAAGCTCGGCCAGCACCAGGGCCAGCGGATACACAAAGCGCCTTCTTCGCATGGGTTCTCCCTCTTCCTACAGTTCGTTTGAGAATCGACGGCACAGAAGATTCCACGGCAGAGCAGGAGAGCGCGCCTGTCGAAAGTAGGGATTGGCGGGTGCCGAAAGTATGGGTACCGCCCTGGGTGGACGGATCGCCCCTTTCGGTCCTGGCGTTCGTGCGCTGAAACCGCCCTACTCGACCGGCGGATGGAGCGCGATGCTCGCGCCGACCCAGGTTTTGTCCTTGTTGAAATCGACGCCGACCATGGCGCCTTTAGTCATGCGGACGAGGTTGTTGACCAGGCGCGGTCCTTCGGGGAGCCAGAGGTACATCATCCGGACCTCGCAGCGGGCGGGGATGTCGGGGGTTTCGACGATGCCCGCGTACTCGACTTTGCGTTGAAGGATGAAATCCTCCGGGCGGTCGAGCTGCGCCAAGCGCTCAGGGGTGACGTTCAGCTCGACGCCAAGCCCTGCGAACGAATGCAGCGGTTTCAACACGTAGTTTTCGAGATCGGCGGGCGGCTCGGCGAAGTCCGAAACGAAGCCGCAGTGGGGCGAGTATTGGCTGCGTAGAAACGGCAGCGAGAACTTGCTGATACGGAAGAACCAGTCGGGGTGCCCCACCCAGGTGACGTCGAGCGGCTGGCGGAAGACCGGCGGCAGATCGAGGCCGAGACGTTCCGCCTCGTCGAAGATCGCCCGGTTGTAGATCCGCCGAATCGGCGTCTCGCGCCCGCCCTGCCGCGCGTCTCGGTAGTAGGCGCGGTCGCCGCGGACGATCACGTCGGCCACGTCCACGGTTGCCACCCCGGTGAGCTTCTCGGTCCAGACGAAATCGACCCGCGTCTTTTGCGACTTGGGGTCGATCTCCAACAGCACCGTCTCGGCGGGATCGCCGTCGCCGACCAGGACGCGCGCGAGCAGTGCGGCGTAGCGTTCCTCGTCCAAACCGCCGAAGTACGGCACCCAGCCGTCCGGCAGCGGCAACTCCTCGCGATAGACCTTGGCGAGCAGCGACTGAAAGCCGTAGAGCGAGGGGAAGCCTTGGAGCTCGATCAGGCGCGGCACGATCGAGCCGTCGTCCCCACGGACGAGCGCAAAATCGAATTGCAGGAAGACGGGCGGACCGGAAAAGCCGGGGACAGAGGAGCCTTCCGGTACCGCGCGAGCCGACGCCGCGACGTACTCCGGAGTGGAGACCTGCTCCAGGATCTCGCGGCTCGCCTTGGCCAGCTCCCGGGCGGTCTCGGCCGGCAGGAACAGCGGCGTCTCGCAGATGCGGAACGGAATGTGATGACCGGCCGCCGCGTCGAGCCGGGCACAGATGCGGTCGTAGCGATCGGGAGAAAACTGCGCGTTATAGGCGCGCCTCAGTTCAGGGACCATGGTGGTGCGAGATTGTAGCGTAGCGGGCGGTACAATCCCGCTCCGATGAAACCGACCCACGATCGAGACCCGGCGCCTTCGCCCATCGACTTTGACGAGGTGTACGCGGGGCTCCCCCTGCTGCACGCGACGCCGCGTTCGTGGGCGGAGCTGGCCGCCGCGAACCTGCCCGAGCTGCTCGCTGATCATGCGGTCTGCGAACAGCAGGTGGCGATGTACGCGCTGTCGCTGTGCGCCTACTACCCGCAAGACGCCGAGCTGGTGGAGAACGCGGCGGCGCTAGCGGCCGAAGAGGTGCAACATTTCCGACGGGTGGTGGGAATCTTGACCCGGCGCGGCTGGCCGCTCGGCGGCCGGAGGAAGAACCGCTGGGCGCAGAGTTTGCGCGAACGGATCGCGGTCGGCCGCGAGCCGTGGACCAAGGTCGACCGCCTGTTGTTCGGCGCCCTGGTCGAAGCGCGCAGCTGCGAGCGCTTTACCCGGCTCGCCGAAGTGGTCGAGGACGCCGAGGTGATCCGGCTGCTCGCCGACCTCGGCCCCGCCGAGCGCCGCCATTGGGAGCTGTTCTACCGCCTGGCCGGGCGGGAGGTCGAGGAGGGCAAACTTGCCGACCGCTTCCTCGGCTGGCGGGAGTTCGAGGCCGATCTCGCCCGCGGGTTGGGCGTCGCTCCGGCGATCCACGGCTGAGACGAACGTTCAGCCCCGCGCCAGCATCTTTTCCTTCGCCTCGGGCGACAGGCTCTGGAGCCGCAGCAGTACGCGGGCGATCTTCTCGCTCTGCCCCGGGCGCGCCTCGACGGCGAGGACCGTGGCTTCCAAGCCGGCGACGGTCGGCGCCTCGAACAGCCGCTTGAGCGGCAGATCGACCTGAAAGCGCGCCCCCACTTTCGAAGCGAGTTGGACCGCGAGTAGCGAGTGTCCCCCCAGCTCGAAGAAGCTCTCTTCGATCCCCACGCTCTCGACCCCCAACAGTTCGCACCAGACTTGGGCGATCACCGTCTGCACCGCCGTTCGCGGCGGCGTCCGTTCGCGCGCCTCAAGGCGAGCCGGCTCCGGCAATGCGCGCCGGTCCACTTTGCCGGAAGGCGAAACCGGCCACTCCAGGACTTCGACGAACGCGGAAGGCACCATGTATTCCGGCAGGCGGCCGGAAAGAAAACGCCGCAGCTCGGCAGGCTCGATGACGACTTCCGTCTCGCGCGGCCGGTACCAGGCGATCAGCCGCTTGCCGATTCCCGACGAGGCGGGCGCCTCCCGCGCGAGGACGATCGCCTCTTTCACCGCCGGGTGCTCGACGAGCGCCGCCTCGATCTCCCCTGGCTCGATGCGGAAGCCGCGGATCTTGATCTGTTGGTCGATGCGACCCAGGTAGTCGAACGAGCCGTCGCCCCGCTGCCGCACGCGATCGCCGGTCCCATAAAGCCGCGCGCCGGCCGTGGCGCTCCAAGGATCGGGACGGAAGCGCTCGGCGGTCAGCTCCGGCCGATCGAGATAGCCGCGCGCGACGATCCCACCAAGCACCAGCTCGCCGATACCACCGAGCGGCTGCGGCCGGCCTTGGCCGTCGACGACGAATCCCGAGCGCCGGGGAAGCAGACGGCCGATCGACACCGAGCCCGAGTCCGCCAAGAGCCCGTAGCGGATGTCGTAACAGGTAGCCGTCACCACCGTTTCGGTCGGCCCGTAGCCGTTGTAGACCGTCGGCGGATCGGCCCTTTCGGTGAGCCGCAGCCGGAACCGTTCCGCCGCCGCGGGCGCCATCGCCTCGCCCCCCGTCACCAACACACGCAAGGATCTTGGCAGCGGCGCCTCCGACCAGCTCCACTCGGTCCAGACCGCCGTCGGCAGATTGGCGTTGGTGATCCCGTGGCGCGTCAGCCAAGCCGAAAGCGCGAGCGGCGGCGGCAGATCGGGACCGCGCACAACCAGGGTTCCGCCGGAGGCGAGCACCACGCCCACCTGCTCCATCGACACGTCGAAGCTCGCCGAAGCGAACTGCACAACGCGGTCCGTCGGGTCCATTCGATAGAAATCCGCCGCCGCCGCGAAATGCCCGGCGGCTTGGCGGTGCGGAATTCCGACACCTTTCGGCAGCCCCGTCGAGCCCGAGGTGTAGATGACGTACGCCAGGTTTTCCGGGTATGCCGCGCGCGGAGTCGCCTCCGGACCGGGATCCGCCGGCAAGCCGTTCTCCCTCATGATCAGAAGCGGGAGTACACCTCCGTTCGGAGTTAGAAGCCCCGGCGGCAAATCCCCGACGAAGTCTTCGCGAGAGATCAGCGCCACCGCCCGAGCGTCCTTGAGCAGCAGCGCCCGACGCTCCACAGGCAACTCCGGATCGACCGGCAGGTAGCTCGCCCCCGCCTTCCAGATCGCGTACATCGCAAGCGGACGATCGACCGAGCGTTCGAGCGAAACGCCCACCGGTCGATCCGGTCCCGCGCCCAATCCCGCGAGGCGTCGGGCCAAGAGATCCGTATGCGCCGCGACCTCCGCCCAGGTGTAGCGCCGCTCCGGCTCGTGCTCCGATTCGAGCGCCAATGCGCCCGGCCGTTCCCGGGCGTGCCGGGCGATGAAGTCGTGTACCCGGAGAGCTTCGCCCTCCGCCACGACCGGATCGGCGTCGTTCCATTCGTTGATCAGTTGCTGCCGGTCCGCCTCGCCCAGCAGCTGCACGTCCGCCAACCGCCGGTCCGGCTGTTCCGCAAGCTGCCGCAGCATCCGTTCGAACAGGTTGAGAAGGCGCATACCGGTCGCCGGATCGAACAGTTCGAGATTCAGCTCTAAAAGCGCCGATAGGTACTCGGTGCCACCTTTCCGAACGGGCGAGACGACGAGCGCCAAGTCGAGCTTCGCCACCCCGCCGCCGAGCGGCTCGATGGCGGTGACAAGCCCCGGCAGCAGCACCGGATCGGGAAGGTTCTGGAACACCAGCGAGACTTGGAAGATCGGCGGCACGTTGCCGGCCCGGGCGACACCGAGTTCCGCGACCAGGCGATCCACGGGGAAGTCCTGGTGGGCGTAGCCCCAGAGCGCCGCCTCCCGCGCACGGGCCAAAAGATCGCCCAAAGCGGGATCGCCGCCCCACGCGATCCGCAACGCCAGGGTGTTGACGAAGAAGCCGATCAACCCTTCGGTCTCGGCCCGGTTGCGGTTGGCGATCGGCGCGCCGATCACCAGATCGCTCCCGCCGCCGAGGCGCGAAAGGAGCCCAGCCCACGCCGCGAGCAGCAGCATGTAGGGGGTCGCACCCGCCACCCGCGCCCGAGCGGCGACGACATCGGAAAGCGCCGCGGGCAGCTCCCGGCGCACCAGACCGGCGCGGTTTTCGGATGCGGCGGGGCGCGGCCGATCGAACGGCAAGGCGATCGATTCCGGCGCGCCGGCCAGCCGTTCGCGCCAGCCGGCGAGCTGGGCATCGTAGATCTCGCCCACAAGCCAGCCGCGCTGCCAGGCCGCCCAGTCGGCGACTTCGATCGGAAGGGGCGGCAGAATCGGCGCATCTCGCCCTGCCAAACCCGCCGCGTAAAGCGCCGCCACCTCGCGCGAGAACACCGCGATCGACCAGCCGTCGGTCACGATGTGGTGGAACACGAACAGCGCATCGTGGCGATCCGGCGCGCGGCGGATCAGCGTGACGCGCAGGAGGGGACCGCGCGCCAGATCGAAAGGTCGCCGCCCCGCGGCCCGAGCGAGCCGCTCGGCGAGAGCGGTGCTCGCCGTGGCCGCGAGGGCGGAAAGGTCGATGCGCGGCACCGGGAACGCCCCCGGCGGATCGACCACCGCGAACGGTTTACCCTCCCGTTCGCCAAACCGGGTGCGCAGCCGCGCATGGCGGGCGACCACGCCCGAAAGCGCGGCGAAAAACGGTTCGGTCGCGAGCGGACCGTCGAGGAGCAACCGAAAGCCGACGTTGTAAGCGGCGGTGCCCGGCTCTAGCCGATCAAGAAACCAGAGGCGCTCTTCGGCAAACGAAAGTCCGCTCTCCGCCGGTTCATCCGTTGGTTCATCCGTTGCCTGGCGAGCCATCCGAGACAAAGGCGGCGCCTGCGGTCCGCCCGCGAGCTGTTCGATCCGCTCGGCGAGGGCCGCCACGGTAGACCCCGCGAACAGCTCGGCGAGCGCAAGCTCGACGCCGAACGTCCGCCGCAGACGGGAGGCCAATTGCGTCGCGAGCAGCGAGTGGCCGCCGAGGGCGAAGAAATCGGCGTCCCCTCCGAGCGCCATGGGATCGGCAATCCCCAGCAGTTCGACAAACAGACCGGCGACGATCTCTTCGGTGGGCGTACGAAGCGCCACCCGGTCGCCACCTCCGGATTCGAAGACCGGATCGGGGAGCGCTCGGCGATCGACCTTGCCGGAAGGAGAGACCGGCCAGGCCAAAACTTCGACGAAGGCCCTCGGCACCATGTAGTCCGGCAGCCGGCCGGAAAGGAACCGGCGAAGATCCACCGGCTCGATCGGCTCCGGCTCGACCAAATCGGTCGGGCGCGGCCGGTACCAGGCGATCAGATGCTTGCCTACCTTTGAGGAACCGGTCGCTTCCCGCGCGAGGACGATCGCTTCTTTAATTCCCGGATGGTGAGCGAGCGCCGCCTCGATCTCCCCCGGCTCGATGCGGAAACCGCGGATCTTGATCTGGCTGTCGATCCTGCCGAGATAATCGAACGAGCCGTCGCCCCGCTGCCGCACGCGATCACCGGTCCAATAGAGCCGCGCGCCGGCTGTTCCGCCGAAAGGATCGGGGCGGAAGCGCTCGGCGGTCAGCTCCGGCCGAGCGAGATAGCCGCGCGCGACGAGTCCCCCCAGCACCAACTCGCCGACACCGCCGAGCGGCTGCGGCCGGCCCTCTCGATCAACGACGAACCCGGAGCGCCCGGGCAGCAGCCGGCCGATCGAGACCGAGCCCGACTCCGGCAGGCGGCCGTAACGGAGGTCGTAGCAAGTCGCCGTCACCACGGTCTCGGTCGGTCCATAGCCGTTGTAGACGACCGGCGGATTCTCGCTCTCCGCGAGGCGCGCCCGAAATCGCTCGGCCGCGGCGGGAGTCATCGCCTCGCCCCCCGTCACCAGCACCCGCAATGATCCGGGAAGCGGCACCTCCGACCAGCTCCACTCGGTCCACACGGCCGTCGGCAGGTTCGCGTTGGTGATCCCGTGCCGCGTCATCCACGCCGACAGAGCGAGCGGCGACGGCAGCTCCGGCCCGCGCACCACGAGCGTTCCGCCGGAGGCGAGGGCGACGCCGACCTGCTCCATCGACACGTCGAAGCTTGCCGACGCGAACTGCACCACCCGATCGGTTGCGTCCATCCGATAAAAGCCCGCTGCGGCCTCGAAATGCCCCGCCGCATCCCGGTGCGAGATCCCCACCCCTTTCGGCAGGCCCGTGGAGCCGGAGGTGTAAATGATGTACGCAAGGTTTTCCGGACATGCCGCTCGCGGCTTCGCCTCGGGTCCGGAGTGCATGGGCAACCCGTTCTCTTTATCGAGAAGGAGCGGCGCAACGCCCCCGTTCGACCCAAAGAGGTCCGGCGGCAGGTCCGCGACGAATTCCTCGCGAGAGATCAACACCGCCGCTCCCGAATCGGCCAGCAGCAAGGCCCGTCGGTCCGCCGGCAGTTCCGGATCGACCGGCAGGTAACAGGCCCCCGCCTTCCAGATCGCGTACATCGCGAGCGGCCGATCGACCGAGCGTTCGAGCGATACCCCCACCGGTCGCTCCGGCCCGGCGCCGAGACCCGCGAGCCTTCGAGCCAGCCGATCCGTATGCGTCGCGACCTCGGCCCAGGACAACCTCCGCCCCGGCTCGTGCTCCGATTCGAGCGCCGGGGCGTCCGGCCGCTCGCGGGCGTGCGGGGCGAGCCAGTCGTGCACGAGGGACGTCGGAAGGATCAAATCCGCGTCGTTCCATTCGGTGAGCAGCTGATGCCGTTCCGGTCTCCCCAACAACACCGCCTCGGCAAGCGGCTTGTCCGGATGCGTCGACAGCTCGGAAACCATCCGCTCGAACCCAGCGAGCAGGCGCGCGCCGGTCGCCGGATCGAACAGGTCGAGGTTCAGTTCCAACTGGGCGACGAGCCGATCCCCCACCGGCGTCACGACGAGCCCAAGATCGAGCTTCGCGCTCCCTCCGTCCAGCTCTTCCACCGTGGTGGAGAGCCCCGGCAGCAGCACCGGCGCGGGCAGGTTTTGGAAAGCGAACGAAACTTGATAGATCGGCGGGACGTTGCCACCCCTAGTCCCGCCGCCCAGCTCGGCGACCAGGCGCTCGAACGGAAAGTCCTGATGCGCGAAGGCCCCGATCGACGCTTCGCGCGCGGTGGCGAGCAGCGAGCGGAGGGTGAAGTTCGGCCGTGCCGCGAGGCGGATCGCGAGCGAGTTGACGAAGAATCCGATCAGCCCCTCGGTCTCGGCCCGGTTGCGGTTGGCGATCGGCGTTCCGATCACCAGATCGGATCCCGAACCCAGGCGGGAGAGAAGGCCTGCCCAGGCGGCCAGAAGCATCATGAAAGGAGTAGAAGCTTCGGCGTGTGCGCGGGTTGCGAGCGCTTGCGTCAGTTGCGGCGGCAAGGCGCGCCGCAGCTGGGCGGCTCGGCGTTTGGGCGCCGTGGGGCGCGGCCGGTCGGTAGGGAGATTTATCGCCTCCGGCGCTTCTTGGAGCTGATCGCGCCACCAGGAAAGCTCCTGGGTGTAGCGCTCGCCCGAGAGCCGCTCTCGCTGCCAGATCGCCCAGTCGGCGTAGTCGATCGGTAGCTCGGGAAGATGGGCCGCGCGCCCTACGAGGGCCGCGCCGTACAGCTCCGCGATTTCGCGCGAGAAAACCGACAGCGACCAGCCGTCGATCGCGATGTGGTGGAACGTGAAGATCGCGTCGTGGAGTTCGGGGCCTCGGTAGATCAGCGTTGCGCGCCAGACCGGTCCCTGGGCGAGATCGAACGGCTGGCGAGCTTGCGTCCGGGCGATGCGCGCGGCCTCGTTTGCGGATGCCCTCTCGCCGAAGGTGCCGATGAGGTCGATCGTCGGCCAGCGCGCGGAAAACAGCATCGGCGAAGGAGGATCGATCTCCTGGCGCGCGGAGTCCCCCGGTTGCGCGTAGCGGGTGCGCAGCGGCGCGTGGCGGGCGACGACGGCGGCGAGCGCCGAGGCCAGGGCCGCCGCCGAAAGCGGCCCTTCGAGGGTCAGCCGGAAGCCGACGTTGTAGGTCGCCTGCCCGGGCTCCAGCCGATCGACGAACCAGAGCCGCTCTTGGGAGAAGGAGAGCGGGATCTCCGGGGGTCTCGCGGCGCGCTCGATCGATTCGGCCCCGCTCCCCTCCCTGAGCTTTTCTTCCACCCGCTCCGCGATCGAGGCCACGGTCGGTCGCGCGAAAAGCTCGGCGAGGGGAAACTCGACTCCGAACTTCCGGCGCAGGCGTGAGGCAAGCTGGGTCACCAAAAGGGAGTGACCACCGAGCGCGAAGAAGTCCTCCTCCATCCCGACCCGCTCGCGACCGAGCAGCTCCTGCCAGATCGCGGCGACTTGGGTTTCCAGCTCGGTGCGCGGCGCGGTTCCCTCGCCTTCCGGGCTCGCCGCGATGTCCGCGCTCTTCGCGAGAGCGGCGAGCGCCTTTCGATCGACTTTGCCGTTGGCGTTCGCCGGCAGCCGTTCCAGCCGGACGAACGTCCGCGGCACCATGGCGTCCGACAGGCGGCGGCGCAGGGGGTCGATCAAGTCGGCTTCCGTCAGGCCCGGTACCAAGACGACGAAGGCGACGAGGCGACGGTCGCCGGGGGCGGGCTCGTGGACCAGCACCGCCGCCTCGCGCACTCCCTTCAAGCTCGCGAGGGCGGATTCGATCTCGCCCAACTCGATTCGCTGGCCGCGGATTTTCACCTGCGTGTCGATCCGGCCGAGGAAGTCGATCGCGCCATCCTTCCGGAAACGCGCGAGGTCGCCGGTTCGGTAAAGCCGCGCTCCGGGTTCGCCGAACGGATCGGGAAGAAAGCGCTCTGCGGTCTGCGCCGGGTCGCCGAGATAGCCACGGGCGAGCCCGGGGCCGGCGGTTGCCAGCTCTCCGGACGAGCCGGGGGGCGCCAGACTGCGCCAGCGGTCGAGCAGGTAGACCCGAACACCGTCGATCGGCAAGCCGATCGAGGGCAGCGATTCTTCCGCCGGCACCTCGCCCGCCGTTGAAACCACCGCGTTTTCGGCCGGACCGTACAGGTTGACCAGACGGAGGCCGTGGTCTCCCTCGGTAAACCTTTTAGGCGCACCCCGGTGGAGGCGATCGCCGCCGACATTCAGATAGCGAAGCGCGAGGTTTTCCGGCCTCGGCTCAGCGAACGCCGCTTCGGCGAGCGGGGTGGGTAGAAACGCGATCGTCACCCGCTCGGCCGCGAACCAGGTTAGAAGCGCGGCGGGCGCCAGGCGCACCTCTTCGGGAGGGATGTGCAGGCTCGCTCCCGCGGCGAGCGCCGGCCAGATTTCGAACACCGTGGCGTCGAAGCCGGGGCCTGCCACTTGAGAGCCGCGATCGGCCGGCGACCAGCCGAAGCGCTGGCCATACCAGGCGACCAGGTGGTGCGCCGCGCGATGGCTGATCGCCACCCCTTTGGGGATTCCGGTCGAGCCGGAGGTGAAAATCACGTAGGCCAGTTGATCGGGGTGGCTCCGGCGACCGGGGCTCCGGCGAACGAAGCTCGGTGCCTCGTCGGCAAGGCTCTCCGCGAGAACAACCGGCGCGGAGCCACACCAGAGGCCGGAGAACTCTCCCCGGGTGACCACCGCGGCAGCACCCGAGGCGGCGACCATCAACGCGCGCCGCTCTTCGGGGTACGCCGGATCGATCGGCACGAACGCCGCCCCGGCGCGCAAAATCCCGAGCATCGCGGCGATCAGCTCCGCCGAACGGTCGAGGCAAACGGCGACTCGCGACTCTTCGGCGATCCCCAGCGCCCGCAGGCGGTGCGTCCACCGGTTGGCCCGCTCCCCCACTTCGCGATAGCTCCACCGAACGGTGCCGCCCGCCACCGCGAGCGCGTTCGGCGTCGCCTGTTCCCAATGAGTGAAACCGGCATCAAGGAGGAAGCGATCGCCTGGCCCGTCGGCTCCCGCCGAGGGACCGGCGGTTCCGGCGGAAATCAGCGCGGCCCTCTCCGAGGATGAGAGCAGCGGCAGCTCGGAGAGCCGCCGCCCGGGCTCCTCGGCGGCCCCTTCGAGCAGGCGCACGAGCCAAACCGCCCAGCGCTCGATCGTCGCGCGGTCGAACAGCTCGCTCGCGTAGCGCAGCGATCCCGCGAGGCCGCCCCCCACTTCCGCCACCGCGAGCGACAGATCGAACGGAGAGCCGGAGGGCGCGACCCGCAGCGATTCGAGCGTAAGGCCGCCCAGGTCCACCCGGGTGCCCGCCTGGCCGAGCGCGAAGCCCCAAAACCCTTCGCCGCCGCGCGCCTTTTCGTAGGCGAGGACGGCGTCGAAGATCGGCGAGCGCCCCGGCTCGCGCTCCGCCTGAACCTCTTCGGCCAGGCGCGAGAACGGGTACGACTGAAGCGCGAGCGCGGTTTGGATCGTCGGCCGCTGCCGTGCGAGCAGTTCGGCGAACGGCGGATTGCCCGAGAGATCGGCGCGTACCGGTACCGGGTTGACGAAATAGCCGACCTGGTCCGCTACCTTCGCTCCGAAACGGCCGGTGGTGGGAGTACCAACGATCAGGTCGTCTTGCCCCGCGATGCGCGCGAGAAACGCCTGGAAACCGGTGAGCAGAGCGGAGAACAGGTTGCTCTTCGCCCCGCGCGCCAGCCGGCCGAGGGCGCGGGTGGCGTTTTCAGAGATCCGCACGTCGACCGCTCCGCCGTCCCACGTCGCTTTGGCGCGGCGCGGTCGGTCGGTCGGCAGCTCCAGCCGAGGCAGCTCGTCGGCGAACATCTCCTTCCACGCCGCCAGCTCGCGCGCTCCCTCTTCGCTCGCGGTCCGCTGTCGCTGCCAGCGCCCCCATTCGGCGTAGGAAAGCTGAGGTTCCCCCTCGCCCGGTGACGCCTGCACGCCCCGGTCGCCGCCCTGCGCATAGGCGTTCCCCACGTCGCGCAGCATCACGGCGAGGGACCAGAAGTCGGCCACCAGATGGTGCGCGGCGAGCCAGAGCACGGTTTCTCCGCCGGCCGTGATCACCCCCGCGCGCACGAGCGGCCCGCGTTCGAGATCGAACGGCGCATCGAGGCGGCGGGCGAGGCGTTCGGCCCGATCCTCCTCGGTTGCGACAGACTCGCGGAAGAAGGTCAGACCTGGGCCGCTTCCCACCCTCTGCTCCGGCCTGCCGTCCGCCCCTTCGCCGAAGGTGGTGCGCAATGCGGGATGATGCTCGGCAAGCGCCGCGAAGGCGTCTGCCAGGCGCTCCGGATCGAACGCGCCGAGCACCCGGGCGGCACCGCACAAGTGATAGGCGCGCGACTCGGGAGCGAGCTTCGACAGGAACCAGAGCGCCTCTTGCCCGAACGACAGCGGCGCCCGCGTGGCCTCGGTCGCCCCCGGTCCGCCTACACGTTCCTCTTTGAACGACTCTTTCGACAACGTATCGGACAAGGTGGGTAGCTCAGGCTCTTGGGGGTGGCGCCATTCACCCTTGGGGGTGCGGCCAAACCTTCAAAGCGAGACAGCAGGCCGGCGGGGGCACGGACGATCCACTAAAAAAGCCGGCGGCCTCGCCGGCTTTTTTTTCTCTTCGGGCGATCCGTAGCCGTCCGCCGCTTCCCGCAGCTGGCCT
>JBBRUC010000093.1:0-22062 GCA_038248205.1 Thermoanaerobaculia bacterium | reverse complement strand
GGTCGAAGTCCATGCTCTGCGCCACGCCTCCCTCGACGAGCTGCACACGGCTCTGCTCAAGCAGGACGTTAACCTTCTTCACTTCCTGGGTCACGGCGACTATGACCCGCGCACGGGCGAAGGGGTTCTCCTGTTCGAAGACGATCTGGGAGAGCCTCGCCGAGTGACGGGCGAAGAGCTAGCGGAGCAGGTGGCGGATCGTGAAGGCTTGCGGGGGGTTTTCCTGAATGCCTGCTGGACGGCCAAGGCGGGGCCCGGTAACCCGTTCGCCGGGGTGGCGACCGCTCTGGTTCGAGCGGGCGTACCGGCGGTTCTCGGCATGCAGTTCGAGATCAGCGACCCCGCCGCCCGGGTCTTCAGCCGCGCGGTCTACCAACGCCTCGCGGCGGGTGATTCGGTTGACGCGGCCGTGGTCGACGCTCGTCTCGCCGTGCGCCGCGCGGTGCCTCAGTCCTTCGAATGGGCGACCCCGGCGCTGTTCCTCCGGAATCTCGAAATCCGGCCGCCGCGTCGACGCAACCGCCCGCTCTGGTTCGTTCTCGGAGCGTTGTCCGCCCTTCTGATCGGCTGGATCTTTACCTGGGGTCCCCTCTCGTGTCCGCGTCAAGAACCGGCGTCTGCGCGTCACTTTTCGGAGCCCTCCACGTCCGGCCCTCCCCGGGTCGAAAGGAGCGAGCCCACCTCGCCTTTGCCGCTCCTCCAGAAGACGGAGGACCCATCACGCCCTAAAAGCGACCGAAAGTTCCAAATCCGGAATCTCCAAACGTTACAGCTGGCTGCCTTCGGCAGTCAGCTCCAAGCCCACTTCCGACATCCCGCCAAGGCGCTGGAACTCTCCTTGATCTCCGATGCCGATCCGATCCTTACCCAAACCGTCAGTCACGAAGGAACCCTTCGCTTCTCCACCCACCTCGGCTCGCTGTACGTCGACGTCTTGGAGATCGACTGGCGGAAGAAGGAGGTTACGCTTCGGTGGCGGCGGGAGTAGGGGGGGGGCAACGAGTGAAAATGGATCGGCAAACGCGGAGAAACCTGGGCCATGTGCAGAAACATTAAGACTCTCTTCAACTTCGATCCTCCCGTCACGGATGAGGAAATCCATGCGGCCGCGCTTCAGTTCGTGCGGAAGGTGACCGGCTTCAACAAACCTTCGAAGGCGAACGAGGTGGCGTTTCAGTCGGCGGTGGATGAGATTTCGGAGGTCTCGCGGCGGCTGCTCTTCTCGCTCGCGACGATCGCGCCGCCTCGGGGCCGAGCGGAAGAGGCGGTGAAGGCTCGGGCTCGCTCGGCCCAACGATTTGCGAAATGATTGTCTGAGAGGGGAGGAGTAAGGATGTCGGACATCTGGAAAAAGATGAATCTCAAAGCCGAGAGCGAGATCGTCGTCGTGAACGCTCCGGAAAGCTTCGAGGGGGAGATCGCGGCGCTTTCGGGCGTCTCGGTCGTGCGCGATCCGAAGAAGGCGAAGGCGATTCATTTCGCCGTGGCGTTCGTCATCACCCAAGCGGAACTCGATCGGGTGGCGAAGGTCCTCACCGCGAAGGCGGAGGGGGATGCTCTCCTCTGGTTCGCCTATCCGAAGCAGTCGTCGAAGCGGTACAAATGCGAGTTCAATCGCGATTCGGGTTGGGGCGTTTTGGGCGCCGCCGGGTTCGAGACCGTTCGCAGCGTCGCGATCGACGAGGACTGGACGGGGCTCCGTTTTCGGCGCACGGAGTTCGTCAAGTCGCTCACGCGCGAGCCGAAGCGGGCGATTTCCGAACCGGGCAAGGCGCGGCTAAAGTAGGGCGCGCCGAAGCAAGAAACGGAATACAATCGGGGCCTTGGAAACCTACCAGCTTCGCCACTTCCGGCAGGTTCTTGGGCGTCGCTACGAGTTCCAGGCATTCTTGGGGCGCGGCGCGTTCGCCTCGGTGTATCTCGTCCGGAATTTGAAGCTCAAGCGGCGCGAGGCGCTCAAGATCCTCGCCGATACCTTCGAGTCGGACTCGACCGCCCGCTTCCTGGCCGAGGCGACGATGGTCGCTTCGCTCGATCATCCGAACATCGTGCAGGTCTACGACTACGGCGAGGTGGAAGGGCTGATCTGGTACTCGATGCAGTACATCGAGGGACCGATGCTGCGCGACGAGATCCTGGCGCGCGGGCGCTTCGATTCCACCTCCGCGGTACGCATCGCGATCCCGTTGCTCGGCGCGCTCGAGACCAGCCATCGGCGAGGGATCGTCCATCGCGATCTCAAGCCGAGCAACGTCATCCTGAGCCGCGACGGGCGCCCCTACCTGATGGACTTCGGCATCGCCAAGGCGGACGACAGCCACCTCAAAACAATGACCGGCTGCGTCTTTGGAACTCCCGCCTTCATGGCTCCCGAACAGGCCGAAGGGCGCCCGCTCGATGGCCGGGCCGATCTCTATTCGCTCGGTCTCGTGCTCTATCAGATGCTCGCCGGTCGTTCGCCGTTCGATACGCGGGAACCGATGCAACTTCTGCTGCTCCGGCTGCGCGAAGATCCGCCGCGCCTCTCGAGTTTCGTGCCTGACATCGACCCCGCGCTCGAAGCGATCCTGATGAAAGTGCTCGAGCGCGATCGCGACAACCGCTTTTCCTCCGCCCGCGAGTGGGAATGCCACTTGGGCGCTTTCTTGGGCGACGATCGCGAGCTGCCGCCGTTCGAACTCCAGGCCCCGACGTTCGAGTTCTTGCCGCTCGATCCAGAGAGCCGGCCCGTCCTCGGCGGTTTGGGAGGTCGGTCCACTCCGAGCGGTGCGACCGAGACGATCTCAAACGCACCCGCGTTGCGCCGTCTGCGTCGTTTGAGGCGAGGCGAGTCTGCGGCGATCTCCCTGATCCTGGCGGTGGTGCTTGCGGGTTCTTGGCTCAGCCGGCGAACTGAGCCGATAGGGCCGCCGCCAGGGGTGGTGGCCGAACAGCCCGAAGCGGTCGCTCCCCGCGGGAGGGGAGAGGCCGGGGGTACGAAGAATCGCCCCGAAGAGGCCCTATCGGCGGCGCAGCCACCGTCTTCCGCCGAGCCGGTGCGGCCGCTCGCGAGGGTACCTTCGCCGCCAGCGGCCGCGGCTCCTGCAGCTGCGGCGCCGGCTGAATCGGCCGTTCCCCCTCGCGCGGTCCGGCCGCCTTTGCTGGTGGAGCGGGTCGAGCCGGTGATTTCGGGAGACGCGGTGGCCCTGTGCGCCGGGATCTCGGTCGTTGTGTCGATCCAGGTCGGGCCAGACGGTCGGCCGGTCAGGGTTCGCTCGCTGGGCACGAGCCCGGCGGAGTGTCGGACGCCGGCCGAAGCGGCGGCCCGCCAGTTTCGCTTCGATCCGGCCGAGGACGGGCAAGAGCGGCCGGTGGCCGCCGCCGTAACGATCGCGATTTCTTTCGGAGACATCCAATGAGGAAGCGAACCTTTCAGCGGCTGGCCGTAGTTCTTCTCCTGGTCGTTGGGGGGGTGGGCTGCGCGACGGCGAACCGTGCAGCCCAAAGCCAGTTGGTGGCCGAGGTCACTTCGGAGCCCGCCGGGCTCGCCGTTTCGTTTCGCGGCAAGCCGGCCGGCAAGACCCCCTTTGTACGGTCGATCGCGAGCCTCGCCGAGGTCTCTCAGTTCCAAGCGGTGCAGGCGGAGCCGAAAACCACCGAGCGCCGTTTTCGGGTGATCGGACCGGATCGGGTGGAGGTTCTGATTCGCACCGGTTCGGAGCCGTCCGCCCTGGCCAAGGCACTCGGCCTCTCGCGGATGATCGTCTTTGACTACAGCGACGCGACGACGTTCGAGGTCAACCGCTCCGAGATCAAGCCGACGTTCGAAGCTCTCCTCACCCGCCAGGCGGAGCTACTCACCAGCGCGTTTGCCGGCATTGAGGTCTACGTCTGCGGTCATACCGACTCGACCGGCGAGGACGATCACAACCGGATCCTGTCGCTGCGCCGCGCCGAGGCGGTGAGTCACTTTCTCGCCGAACACGGCGTCGCCCCGGCGCGCCTGAGGACGCAAGGGTTCGCGGCCGACTACCCCATGGCGCCGAACACCACGGCCGAGAATCGATCGCTCAACCGGCGGACCGAGATCGTCCTGCCGGATTAGGACCTCGTCACATCTTCGTAACGCGGCCGGATTAGAGTGCGGGCCTCTCTGGAGGGTTCTCACGATGCGGCTCACTCCGCTGGCGAAGCTTCTCGTTTTCTTGGTCGGTCTCTCCCTCGTGGGCTTCGCGGTCTATCGGTTCGTCCCCTCGGTGCGCCAGCGGCTTGGCGCGGCGCTCGGACCGGGAACGTCGTCGAAGGGGGAGTCCGATGGTGGTGCGGCTCCCGCGGGCGAAACCTCGGCGCGGGCCTCGGGCGTTGCGCCGCGCCTCTCGCTTCAAGGTTCGAACACGATCGGCCGCGACCTCGCGCCGGCCCTCGCCGAGAAGCTTCTCGCGCACGAAGGGGCGACGGGTATTCACCGCGTCCCCGTCGCGGAGGACGAGGTCGTGGTCGAGGGGAACGTTCCAGGTGAAAAGGAACCGGTCGCGATCTCGATCGCCGCTCACGGCTCGGGGACCGCGTTCGAGGGGTTGGCCGCCGGTACGACGGATATCGGGATGGCGTCGCGACGAATCAAGACGGAAGAGAAGTTGAAGCTCGCGGCGCTCGGCGACATGACCTCGCCCGCCGCCGAGCATGTTCTCGGGCTCGACGGCATCGCGGTGATCGTGTCGCGCGGCAACTCGGCGGCCGATGCGCTCACCCTCGACCAGATTCGCGATCTGTTCTCCGGCCGCACCACGGACTGGTCCGCGCTGGGTGGGACGGCGGGGCCCGTGCAGGTCTACGCCCGCGACGATCGCTCGGGAACTTACGACACGTTCGAGAGCCTGGTGCTGCGGGGGCTCCACTTGGCGGCCGGCGCTCGCCGCTACGAGGACAACCGGAAGCTCGCGGCCGACGTGGCGGCCGATCCGCGCGGCATCGGTTTCGTCGGCCTTGCTTACGTCGGCGATGCGCGGGCGGTGAAAGTTTCGGAAGGGGGCTCGGTCGCCTACCGGCCGACCGTCTTCACGGTTCGCACGGAGGACTACCGGCTGTCCCGCCGCCTCTATCTTTATGCCTCGCCGACCTCGGCGAATCCGTGGGTCGGCAAGTTCGTCCAGTTCGCGCTCTCGGACGAAGGGCAGGCGGTGGTCGACGCGATCGGCTTCGTCGGCCAGTCGCTCGGCGGAGATTTGGGTTTGGAATCCCCTGTCACGGGCGCAGACGTGCCGCCGGAATACACGCGTCTAACCCGGGGAGCCGCCCGGCTACCGCTCGACTTTCGATTCGAAGTCGCCAGCGATCATCTCGACAACAAGGCTTTGCGCGATATTGGAAGACTGCTTGAAAACCTGAGCCGAGCGGAGAATCGCAAACGCCGGGTGCTGCTGTTCGGCTTTGCCGACTCGCTCGGTGGCGCCGAGGCGAATCGGCGGCTGTCGATCGCCCGTGCGGGCGCGGTCGCGGCGGAGCTGCGCTCCGAAGGAGTCGAGGCGGAAGTGGCGACCGGATTCGGTTCCGCGCTTCCGGTCGCCTCGAACGAGACGGAGGAGGGAAGGCACCGCAACCGCCGCGTGGAGGTTTGGCTCCACTAAGAACGGCGGTCCGGGTCGTCTTCACCGATTCTCAGTGCAGTACGCCGGCATCCCAAACGACCTCGCCGCCGACCAGGGTCAGCAGGCTCGTCGTGCCCGGTACCGCCGGGGGCGGAACGGTAAAGATGTCCTGTGACAGGACGGCAAGGTCCGCGAGGTAGCCGGGCCGGATCGAGCCCTTCTGCCAGTCTTGGAACTCGGCCGCCGCCGAGCCGCGGGTATAGGCGGTGACCGCCTGCTCCATCGATAGGGCTTCGCCCGGATGGAACGGATGGAGCACGGCGAGGAACAAGTCGAGGAACGGATTCGCCTGGCTGCCGTCCGAACCGAACGCGAGGCGGACTCCGGAAGCGAGCAGCGTCTGGAGCGGTTGAATCTCCGCCGCTCGCGCGGCGCCGATCGCGGGAGAGAAATCGAGCGCCAGGTGGGTTGGGTTCTGGACCACGATCGCGCCCATCCGCTCGACTTTTTCGATCTGCTCGGGATGGAGAAAATCGCCGTGCTCGATGCGCGGCCGGAGCAGCCGCCAGACGAACGGCGGGGCCGCGGCGTCGAGTGCGCCGAGGACGTTGTCGAGGCCGCGATCGCCCACAGTGTGGAACAGCAGCTGGTCGCGAACCGGCAGACCGAAAAGACTCCGGTGGATGGCCTGGTTGAGCTGGTTGGAGGTCAGGTTGAAATGGCCATTGCCGGGAAAGTCGACGTACGGCTCGCGAAGATAGGCGCTACGCTCGATCGGCGTGCCGTCTAGCAGCCACTTGATACCCGAGAACGTCAGCCGGTCGGTGGGGTCGAAGGGGGGAGCGGTGCACGGTTCGTTCAGAGTCAAAGGCACGCACATTGAGCGAACCCGAATCGAGAGGTCGGCGCCGAGCAGCACTCGAGCGCTCCGCTCGCGGCTCACGCCGATCGTCATCTCTTGCACCGACGTCACCCCGACTTGGGCCGCCGCCGCGGTGAGCGCCTCGAACTGCGCGCGCAGCACGTCGTCCGGGACGATCGCCCGGGCCGCGCCGATCACTCGGAACAGCGCATATTCGTTCACCACGCCATTCACCGTGCCGTCGGGGAACCGGCCGTAGGAGCCCCCGAACGGGTCGGCGGCGTTCGGTGCGATCCCCGCCGCCGCCATCGCCGCGCCGTTGATCACCCCGCTGTGCGAGGACCAGGTGAGCAGCAGGACGGGATTGTTCGGGGCGATGGGATCGAGCGCGAGCCGGGTGGCCGCGGGGTCGAGAATCAGCTGCTCGCCCACCAGCACGAGAATCCACTCACCTGGCTGCGCCACGGCCACCGCCTGCGCCACTTGGTCCACCGCCACCGCGAGGCTCGGCCCCGGTCCGGGTATGTCGATCGGCGGCAGCGTCAAACGGGGAAACCCGACCCCCAAATGGATGTGGGCGTCGTTCATCCCCGGCATCAGAACCCGACCGCCGAGATCGATGGATCGCGTGTGCGGCCCGGCGAGAGCCCGCACCGGGCCGTCGTTGCCCACCGCAAGGATTCGCGCGCCCCGAATCGCCACGGCTTGCGCCCAAGGGTGATCGGCATCGGCGGTGAACACTTTGCCGTGGTAGAGGATGGTGTCGGCCGGCGGTGTCGCTTGTGCCGGCAGGGCGAGGAGAAGCAGAAGGAGGGCGGAAAGCGGAGCAAACATCCGGCGCATGAAGTGGGGCTCCTTATCGATCGATCGGTTGGACCTCTCTTCTAAGGAGTGCTCTGCCGCGCCATTTCGGGGCGCGGGCTGTTTACGGCAACGGCTGGCCCGGCACGAGTCCGCGCAGGAAATCGCCGCAGGGCAGACATCGAATGCCGTCGATCACCAGCGCTTCCTCGCCTCGGTACAGGAGGCGAAGATCGGCTTCCGGGTAGTCCTCGCGGAAGGCTTTGAGCCCGCGCAAGTCCTTCGAGCGGACGGAACCTGAACTCTTCACTTCGATCGCGTGGAAGCCATCGCCGCCGTAGAGCACGAAATCGACCTCGGTTCCCGCCTTGGTACGCCAGAACCAGAGTCCGAGATCGGCGCCGGAGTAGTCGATCCAGGCCCGCAGGTGCTGGGCCACCAGCCCTTCGAGGGCGGCGCCCGCGATCTCCTCAGGACGGTCCAGCGGCCCGGTGGGGCGGAGCACGGTGAAAACTCCAGCATCGAACCAGAAGAACTTGGGATGTGCCGTGAGCGCCCGCTGGGCGCGCCGCGAAAAGACCCGAACCTGAAACGCCAGCAGCAGGTCTTCTAGTATTTCGAGATACCCCTCGACCGTCTTGCGGCTCACCCGGCATTCGCGGGCGACCTCGGCCATATTCAGCACCGCGGCGTGCGAAAAGCTGATCGCTTCGAGGAAGCGTGAAAAGTCGCCGATCCGCCGCACCAACCCCTCGTACTGCACCTCCTCGCGAAGGTAGAGGCCGACGTAAGCGCGGAGAGCATCGGCCGGGTGGGGGGAGTCCCAGATCAGAGGAACCAGCCCATTCGAAAGTGCCGCCTTGAGGGAGAACCGCGTTCCCAGTTCGGCGGCAAGGAACGGATGGAGAGCGCGGACCACGGCACGGCCGGCAAGCAGATCGACCCCTTCCCTCTTCAGCTTGCGCGAACTCGAGCCGGTGAGGACAAAACGCCGCCCGTCTTTCCGCTCGATGAGCTGATGGACGACGTCGAGCAACGCGGGAGCTTTTTGGACCTCGTCGATCACGATCACCGTACGATCCGGGGCGCCATCGACGCGCTCACGCAGGCGTTCGGGACGGGCGATCATTTCGCGGTGGACCTCGGGCGAGAGGAGATCGAGCCAAAGGGCGTCCGGATACTTGGCGCGAAGCCAGGTGGACTTGCCGGTCCCGCGCGGTCCGAACAGGAAGTAGGACGAACCCGGATCTTGGAAAAATCTCTCTCGCGTCGCCATTTCTCCTCGATTTTCGGCGAAACGGTCGCCGAAAATCAAGCGCATTCGCCTGCAGAGCTGCCTGCGGGCTGCTTCTTATTTCGAATCTGCTCGGCTCCGATTGAAAACGAGCCCGTCGACTTCACTCTACGGAATAATCGAACAGCTCGACCGGGCAGATGGACAAGAGCTGGACGGTGTACGTCCCGGCGCTCGCCGAGCCGGAGGCATTGGGGGAATCGATGAAAAGGAAGTACTTGCCCGTGGGCAAGCTGAAGATCGATTCAAAAGGAATGACCTCCGCGACCCCCGGGCCGCCCGCATTGGCGGCGGCCACGCAGTTGGCGACGCTGTTCGACGAGCCTGCCGGGCAACCCGGGTCGGTGCTCCGGAGCAGATAGATCGCGACGTCATAGCCGGGGGCAGGCACGACGCGGACCGCCAAGGCGGAGGAAAATCCTATTTCGTTCGAGAGCCGATAAATCACGTCGGGACCGGGTACCGAAGTCAAGCCCTGACAACCGCCGACGAGCTGAGTGACCGTGTTTTCGGCGCCCGCCGTGGTGCCGAAATCGATCGTTCCACCCTGAACGCACGAGAGATTGACCGTGGTGGAGCAGTTGTCGGCGCCAACGTTGGGGTCGATCGAGATTTCCGGAATCGCGTACGCCTGCGGCGCGAGGAGCATCCCAACCAGCAGCGAGAACGCGCGATGCATGGCCATCCTCCCATCCCAAATCCAAGCCAGGAATTTCTTGTCCGCGAACTCTAGCAGATCGGGACCGAACTTTGGCGGATCGCCCGCAGACGCGGACCGGCGGCTTTGCTCCCGGCGATTGGGCCACCAGCCGCGTTCCCGGGAGAGGACGCCCCGGAAACGCGGCTCCGCCTCAACAGGTGGAATCGCGACAGCCGTGCGTTCCGAAACCCTTCACCTGGTAGGTTCCGGGAGAAATCAGAGTACACGCCTGGGTGTAGGTGGTCACGAACTGGCAAATCAGCGTGCCGCAGAACGCGTTGGCCACGCCCTTCAACTGGGTCTGAAGGTTCGTCTGGGCGATGGCGCAGGTCGATCCGATGGCGCTCGCGATGGCCGTGTTGTAGCAGCCGGGGGAGTCGCAGTAGGCTCCGCAGGCTTTGGAGATGGGGGCGGGCGTTTCCAGCGCCGCCGAAAGCGGGGTCGTTGCCCAGTACTCGGCCAAGCGAGCCTCATACGAGCCGTCCGCCGGGGCGGATGCGGCGAACGACGCCGCGGCCGAAACCAAGAGTCCAAGGGCGAGCACCAGAACGATCTTCTTCATCTTCGCTCCTTTAGAAGAGTTACTCCTTCTAGGATCGTCGATCGAATGGCGCATCTCTGTCAATAGTAAACAATCGATGACACAGCGCGAGGTGCCTAGGGGAGGTTACGGCTGCCCGGTGGTTGCTTTCCCAGGTGGCCGCAGCACCACCCGGGCGAACTTCTCGGGGTTTTTCTTCAGCTCGCGGGCGAGGCGAAGGCCGAGATCGCGCTGGGTACGGGCTCGGTCTTCGTCGCCGAGCTTGCTGACGTCGAGCCATCCGCCCGCCGTGCGGCCGTGTCCGCCCCCTTTGCCGCGTCGGCCGATCAGGCGGCGCATGAGGGTGCCGGCGTCGGCGCGCGGGTTGGTGGTGCGAATGGAGAGATAGATGCGCTCCTCGAACAAGCCGGAGGCGAGCGACCAGGTCTTGCCCTCCAGGCGGAGCAGGAGATCGGCGAGCTCGGGCACGATGTCGGGCTGCTCGACCCGGCCGAGATGCGAAACGATCAGCGAATCGACCTGTTCCAGCTTCTCCAGTGCCTCATGGAGGTTGCCGAAGTAGGAGAGCGGCAGGCGGGGGGTCTGGATCTTGGCCAACAGCCGATGGTCGGCGAGCGGGAAGAAATGATCGTAGATCGCCTTGTCGTGACCGACGAACTCGCGGGCGAAGTCCTGCGTCTCGGAGCGGATCGCGTACACCAGGGCGGTCGACAGGGCGTGAGAGGTGCGAAGCCCCGCGGCGAGCAGGTATTCGGCGAGAATCGTCGCGGTGGCGCCCCGGCTCGGGCGGATGTCGTGGAAGGGTACGCTGGTCGTCGCTTTGCGTAGCGGATGGTGGTCGATCACGATGTCGGGCTGGACCCCGGCGGGCAGTTGGTTGTTGCCGGTTCGAGGCTGGGTGTCCACGAGGGCGAAGTGGCCGTACTTCCGTAGGTTGAGATGACGGATGTGGCTGAACCGCATCTTCAATACATGCATCATCTCGCGGTTTTCGGCGCGCCCCACGAGGCCGCCGTAGGCGGCCGTGACCCGTTGCTTGAAGGTGATGCGCAGCAGCCGGGAGAGCAGCAGGGCCGAAGCGAGTGCGTCGGGGTCCGGGTTGTCGTGAGTGAGCACCAGCCAGCGCCCGGAGGCGCCTCCGGCGCGCACCAGATCACCGAGGGCACCAAGGCCCCGGCGAGTCTCCTCGCTGATGTCGACGGTCATGAGGGCGCCGATCTTACTCTACGGCGGGTTTTGCCGAGCGTTCGTGGTGCAACCCCTGGATCAACCTTCCGGCGGCCGACGCCGGCTTTGCCGGCTGTCGGCCTCTGGAACCCCTACAGCTTCGTCGTCGCCACCGCCCGCTTGCTCTTGTCGTCCAAGGTACGCCGCTGGGCGAGCAGCGACGCCGCCTTCGGGAACTGCGCGAGCGCTTCGGCGATCTGCTTGTCGGCCTGGGCTAGGGCGCGCGAACGGGCTTCCTGGCCGAAATCGATGTTCAACACTTCGGCGCGAATCTGCAGGCGGGCGAAATCGGCGGCGTCGCCCGTGGCGATCCCTTCCGCGACCTCCTTGGCGGTGGCGATCTTCTCTTCGATCAGCCAACGCTTGAACGGCTCGACCACGTCTTCGGCCGGTTTCCAGTCGATCGAGGTCGCCTTATGGCGCAGGTGGTAGTCGAGCGCGAAGTTGACGTAGGCGTTCCTCGCCAGCAGGAACTGCTCGAACGAGCCGAGCTTCTCCGGTTCGGCGATGACGTCGGGCGTGATGCCCCCTTCGCCGAAGACCTCGCGGCCGAGGTCGGTACGGAAGACCTCGCGCGGTTTCGCCTCCTTGTCTCCAGGCGTTGGAGCGGTTCCCGGGGCGGGCGGCTCGACGTGGGCGTAGTAATCGTAAAACGAGCTGTAGTCCCGTTGGATCAACCGGCCGGACGGCGTGTAGTACTTCGCCGTGGTGAGCGCGAGCCCCGCGCCGTACGACAGGCCATAGACCGTCTGGACGAGGCCCTTGCCCCAGCTGGGAGTGCCGACGACGAGGCCGACGTCATGATCCTGGATCGCGCCGGAGAGGATCTCGGAGGCCGAGGCCGTCCCTTCGTTGACCAGGACGACGACCGGCTTGCCGAGCGCGCTATGGCGCCCGGTCGCCTCGTAGGTCTGGAACGAGTCGCGGGTGCGGCCACGGGTCTCGACGATCGACGCCCCTTCGGGCAAGAACTGCTCGGCCGCCTCGATCGCCTGGTCGAGCAGGCCGCCGCCGTTGTTCCGTAGATCGATCAAGAGCTGCTTCATGCCGAGACTCTGGAGTTTCTGGATCGCCTCGGCCATCTCCTTGCCGGTCGAGCGGGAGAACTCGCTGAGCTGGATGTAGCCGGTCTCCGGGGTCAGCATGTACGCCTGTCGCACGGTGGTCTGCGGGATCTCGGCGCGGGTGATCGACATCTCGAGCGGATCGGGGAGACCGCGCCGGACCAGGGTGATCTTCACCTGGGTACCTTTCGGCCCCTTGAGCTTCGAGACCGCTTCGTCGATCGTCATCTTCGAGGTCGGCTCGCCTTCGATGGTCGAGATCACGTCGCCCGCCTGAACGCCTAGGCGGGAGGCCGGCGTTCCTTCGATCGGCGAGATCACGGTCAGCTGGCTGTTGCGCGAGCCGACCAGGATGCCCAGACCGTAAAAGCTCGCCTGCTGCTTCTCGCGCATGCCTGTGTAGGCCTCGGGCGGCAAGAAATTGGTGTGCGGATCCAACGTTCGGAGCATCCCCTCGACCGAGGAGAAGACCAGATCCTTGTAGGTCACGTCGGAGCCGTAGCGGTCGTGGGCGAGGGTGACCAGTTCGGTGTAGAGGCGCAGGCCGGCGCGGGCATCGTCCGAGAGGGCGAGCAGCCGATCGCCCCAAAGGCCACCGGCAACGAGAGTGACGAGGAAGGCGACGATCGCGGCGATCTGGAAAGAGCGTCTCATGGTCGGAGATCATACCAGTTCGGAGGTTTTTGCCGCCCTGCGACCGACCTGTTTCTGGGGCCGCTTGACTTCAGCGGCGGGCAAGCCAATCATCCCTGGGGACGGGACACTTATGCTCGGATCACTCGGAGTACCGGAAATTATCTTCATCGTCGTCCTGGCGCTGCTCATTTTTGGGCCGAAGCGGCTGCCGGAGATCGGTCGAACCGTGGGCAAAGGGCTCGCCGAGTTCCGTCGCGCCTCGTCCGAGATCCAACGGACGATCAATGCCGAGCTGGCGCTCGAAGAGGAGCCGCGCCCGGCCCAGTATCCGCGCCGGGTGGCGCTGTCCGACCCGGCCGAGGACGCGCCGGCTCCGCGCACCCCTCCGGCGGGGGCCATGGCGCGCGGCGCAGGGGCCGAAGCGACCGAAGCGACCGAAGCGAGCACCGACGAAGGTCCGGACGGCCCGCCGGCAGATGTCGTCGATATGGCGTACGTGACGCCGGACGATCCGGCGGAATCGCCTCCGCGGGATTCGGCGGCCTCGCCGCTAGAGCCGACCTAGGACGCCCGGCCAAGACCCCTCGATGCCCGCTTCCGAAGCCAAACGACGGCCGCAGGATCCGCCTTCGCCGGACGACCTGCCGCGGATGTCCCTCCTCGGGCACCTGGAAGAGCTGCGCAAGCGGATCCTGTTTACCCTGCTGATCGTCTCGGCCGCATTTGCCCCCTGCTGGTATTTCGTCGAGGACATCTTCGCCTTCCTCGCCGCGCCGATCCAGAAACTGCTGCCGCCGGGCACCAAGCTCGCGTTTCTCGGGGTCACTGACCCGTTTATCCTCTATTTCAAAGTGGCGGCGCTCGCCGCGGTTTTCCTGTCGGCACCCTTCCTGATCTACCAGCTCTGGAGCTTCATCTCACCCGCCCTGTACCGGAAGGAGAAGCGGTTCGCGATCCCGTTCATCTTCTTCGGCACCGTCTTCTTCGTCGCGGGCGGGGCGTTCGGGTACTACGTTGCGTTTCCCAACGCGGTGCGCTTCCTGCTCGCGATGGGCCAGCAGTTCATGCCAGTGATCACGATCGAGCGCTACGCCGGCTTCCTGCTCACCGTCATCCTCGGGCTTGGCCTGATGTTCGAGCTGCCGATCGTGATCTTGCTCGCCGCCTGGATCGGCCTGGTCCACCCCCGCACCCTGATGAAGTATTTCCGCCACGCGGTGGTGCTGATCGCGATCGCCGCAGCGATCCTCACGCCGACCCCCGACATCGTCAACATGATGGTGTTCATGCTGCCGGGCATCGGTCTGTATCTGCTCGGGGTGGGCGCGGCTTCGCTGGTGGTTCGAAACCGGGAAAAGGCCCAGCCGAGTGAAGATCTCGAGACGCCCGAGGCTTGAGTCCTCGGGTTCGCGGCGAATTTGCTAGACTCTCGCCTCCCGTATGCCGATCCTTGCTCCCTGATTCGGGACTCGGCCGCGGTGGCCCCACCGTGCGATCTCCGATTCCGCAACCGGCAGACCCCTTTCCCGCGGCGCCTCGTGGCGCGGGAGCTTGAGGAAACTCGATGGCCCAAATGACCCTTGCCGACCAGGGGCTCGACGAGCTGTTCGGCCTTCAGGAAGACAACTTTCGACGCCTCGAATCGACCTTCGGCGTGACGGTCGCCGCCCGCGGCACCGAGTTACGGGTCGACGGCGATCCGCTCCAGGTGGCGAAGGTCGAGCGGCTGTTCGCCGATCTCGGGACGATCATCGAGCGCGGCTACCGCTTCCGGCCGGGCGAGCTGGTGACCGCGATCCGCGTCGCTTCGGAAGCGCCCGAGACCTCGCTGGTCGATTTCTTCCTGCCCGACGGCCTGCTCGCGGTGGTCCGCCGGATGGTGGCGCCCCGCACCTACCGCCAACAGCTCTATCTCAAGGCGATGGTCGAGCACGACCTGGTGATCTCGATTGGTCCCGCGGGCACCGGCAAGACCTACCTCGCGACCGCGATGGCCGCGGCGAGCCTGCTGGAGAAGAAGGTCAAGCGCATCGTGCTCGCCCGGCCCGCGGTCGAGGCGGGGGAGAAGCTCGGCTTCCTTCCCGGCGATCTGGTCGACAAGGTCAACCCGTACCTACGCCCGCTCTACGATGCGCTCTACGACATCATCGGTTATGAGAAAGTGGGCCGAATGCTCGAACGGGGAATCATCGAAGTGGCACCGATCGCCTTCATGCGCGGCCGGACGCTCAACGAGAGTTTCATCATCTTGGACGAGGCCCAGAACACGACGACCGAGCAGATGAAGATGTTCCTGACCCGTATCGGCTACGGCTCGAAGGCCGTGATCAACGGCGACATCACGCAGATCGACCTGCCGCGGGGCAACACCTCCGGTCTGCGCGAAGCGCAGGCGGTGCTCGAAAACGTCGAAGGGATCAAATTCTTTTTCTTCGACAAGCGCGACGTCGTGCGCCACCCTCTGGTCCAGCGGATCGTCACCGCCTACGAAACCTTCGATCAAGAGCGCTCGCCGCGGGCCGAAACGCCGCGGGCCGAGGGCGCAGGGGTACCCGCTTCGCCATGAGAGGGGATGGCTTGGAGACGCCCGGTTGCGAGATCGCGATCTTGAATCCGAATCGCTATCCGGAGGCGGCCGTGCGCCGCGTACGCCCATGGCTCGAAACGGTGCTCGCCGAGGTGGCCCCCAAAGCGACGAGCTTCGGCGTACGCTTTTCCGGCGATCGCGAACTGCGCCGGGCGAACCGTGAATACCGCGGCAAGGACTACGCGACCGACGTGCTCTCCTTTCCCAGCGACGAGGGTGACGGCCATTTGGGCGACGTGCTGATCTCGGTTCCGCGTGCCCGTCACCAGGCCGAGGAAGCGGGGCATGACGCGGACCGCGAGGTGGAGATTTTGCTCTTGCACGGCATCCTCCACTGCCTTGGTCACGACCACGAAACGGATGACGGCGCGATGGAGCGACTGGAGCGACGCCTGCGTAAGAAGTTCCTTTCGAGTCCCCCCCGATGAGCGAGGTTCCGACCCTCTGGCTCTGGCTCGCGGCGCTCATCCTGCCGCTCGCGATCCTCCTGTCGGTGCTCTCGGCGCTGCTCGAACGGAGCGGCCCGATTCGCCTTTCGCACTGGGCCGAAGAGGCGGGGGGAACGCTGCGCACCCTCTATGAATCGCGCCTCCGTTTCGGCATCTTCCGCTCGCTGCTGTCGCTGATTGCCCGGCTCGTGCCGATCGCCCTGTTCCTCGTGCTTTGGCGCTTGGGGACGGCGCTGGGCCTGCCGGCCGCCGGATGGATCGCGCTCGGACTGGTCGCCATCGAGCTGGCCGCGACCGAGACGGCGAACCGGCTGTTCGTCGCCCGTTCCCCGGACCGGGCGCTCGCGCTGCTGACGCGCGCCTATCGGATGTTCTACGGCCTGCTGATGGCGCCGATCGCCCTGGTTTCGCTCTTGCTCCCGGCGGGTGTGCTGGAGCCGAAAGACAGGCGGGACGACCCCGAGGACGACGACGACGTCACCGACGAGGAGATCGAAGCCTTCATCGATGTAGGCAAGAGCGAGGGTATTCTCGAAGCCGAGGCGGGGGAGTGGGTTTGGAACGTGGTCGATTTTCCCAACCGCCAAGCTCGGAGCGTGATGACCCCGCGGATCGACATGGTCTACGCGCCGATCGATGCGTCGCTTGAAGTCCTCGCGGATCGCTTCGTCGAGTCGGGCCATTCCCGCATTCCGCTCTACGACGGCTCGATCGACAAGATCGCCGGAATTTTGCACATCCGCGACCTTCTCCGGGCGCTCCGTAGCGGCGAATCCACCTCGGCCCGCGGCTTGGTCAAACTGGCGCTCCTGGTGCCGGAGACCAAACCCCTCGACGAACTGCTGCGCGAGCTGCAACGCCGCTTCCAGCAGGTGGCGATCGTGGTCGACGAGCATGGCGGCACGGCGGGTATGGTGACGGTCGAAGATCTGGTCGAAGAGATCGTCGGCGAGATCGCCGATGAGCACGAGGCGCTGGCCGCCGAGCTGGAACCGCTCGGCGACGGACGCTTCCGCCTCGAAGGGAAAGCCCGCCTGGAGGTACTGGAGGAGCTCTTCGATCTCGATTACGACGACGCGGAGGTCGAGACCGTCGGCGGTCTCGTGCTCTCGGTGCTCGGCCGGGTACCGCGAGTGGGTGACCGGGTCGAAACGGGGACTCTGCGATTCGTCGTCGAGTCGATGGAAGATCGCCGCATCCAACGGGTCACCGTCGAGGTGCTCTCGACGGATTCGGGGGATGCAAAGGATGCACGGAGAGAGGAAGCCTGATGCTGAAAGCGGGAACCGTCGCGCTGGTCGGCCGGCCGAACGCGGGAAAATCGACCCTGATGAACCGCCTGCTGGGCGAGAAGCTTGCGATCGTTTCGGACAAGCCGCAGACCACGCGTCACCGGATCGTCGGAATCCTCTCGGGCGACCGCGGTCAGATCGTCTTTTATGACACGCCGGGCGTCCATCGCCCGCTCCACCGGCTGAATCAACAGATGGTGAGCCACGCGCTCGATGCCTTAAACGACGCCGACCTGGTCTGCTTGCTGGTCGACGCGAGCGAGCCGTTTGGCAATGGCGACGCCTACATGCTCGATCTGGTGGCGAAATCGGCGAGCCCGAAGATCTTGCTGCTCAACAAGATCGACCGGGTGGAAAAGAACACCTTGCTCCCGAAGATCGCGAAATACGCCGCCCATGGCGAGGGAACGACGTTCGCCGAAGTTATCCCGGTCTCCGCCCGCACCGGCGACGGCTGCGACATCTTGCTCGAAGCGATCTGGGGAGCCTTGCGCGAGGGGGAGGCGATCTACGATCCCGAGCTACTGACGATCCACCCGGAGCGTTTTCTGGTGACCGAGCGAATCCGGGAAAAAATGCTCCACGCCACCCGCGACGAGCTGCCCTTTTCGACCGCCGTGCTGCTCGAACGTTGGGAGGACGAGGAATCGACCCCCCCGACCAAGCCCGGACTGGTGAAGATCTGGGCCTCGCTACTGGTCGAAAAGCCGGGTCAGAAATCGATCCTGATCGGCCGCGGCGGCGCGAAAATCAAAGAGATCGGCACGGCGGCCCGGCTCGACCTCGAACAGTACCTGGGCAAGAAGGTCTTCCTCGACCTCCAGGTGAAGCTCGAACCGAACTGGCGCGAGGACAAGGCGCTGCTGGCGCAGTTGGAACGAGACGTGGATTTGGATTTGGGATAGGCCGCGGCCGGCCGAGGGGGGCAGCGCTACCGCTCCGCGGAGCGCAAGGCATGGGTGATTTCTACCGTAACTGCGGCCGAAGACCTTCAAGCGTCGGGAACCGTGGGAAGTGACGGACGACACTCACACCGTATAGTTCCAGTCCTATGGCACCCTCGATCCCGGCTCTTGGCGACCCCCGCCTCCTGGTGTGGGCGCGACCGGACCGTCGGACGCTTTCAGAAGGCGCTCCAAAGAGTGAGTTCCCGCGATGCAGATGAATACACCCGAAAGCCGACTCGAACAGCTTCTCATCGACAGGCTTATCGATCTCAAGTACGAGTATCGCCCCGACATCCGCGACCGAGCCGCGCTTGAAGCGAATTTCAGGGAAAAGTTCGAGGCGCTCAATCGCGTCAACCTCACGGATGGAGAGTGCCAGCGACTCCTCGACGAGATCGTCACACCGGACGTTTACGAAGCCGCCCGCTTGCTCCGGAACCGGGAAGGGTTCGTCCGCGACGACGGCACGCCGCTCAACTACACCCTCGTCAACATCAAGGACTGGTGCAAGAACACCTTCGAGGTGGTCAGACAGCTCCGCATCAATACGGACAGCAGCCATCGCCGCTACGACGTCATCCTGCTGATCAACGGCATCCCCGTGGCCCAGATCGAGCTCAAGACGCTGGGGATCAGCCCTCGGCGGGCAATGGAGCAGATCGTCGACTACAAGAACGACCCCGGTAATGGCTACACCAAGACCCTCTTGTGCTTCATCCAGCTCTTCATCGTCAGCAACCGCACCGACACCAGGTACTTCGCCAACAACAACGCGCGGCACTTCGCCTTCGATGCGGACGAGCGGTACCTCCCGATCTACCAGTTCGCGGCTGAAGACAACACCAAGATCACCCACCTCGACGACTTCGCCGGTCGGTTTCTCGCCAAGTGCACGCTCGGTCAGATGATCAGCAAGTACATGGTCCTCATCGCGAGCGAGCGGAAGCTCCTGATGATGCGCCCGTACCAGATCTACGCCGTCAAGGCCATCGTCAACTGCATCGATCAGAACTGCGGCAACGGCTATATCTGGCACACGACCGGCTCGGGCAAGACGCTCACGTCCTTCAAGGCCTCGACGCTCCTCAAGATCAACGAGAGCATCTACAAGTGCCTGTTCGTCGTCGACCGCAAGGACCTCGACCGCCAGACCCGCGAGGAGTTCAACCGGTTCCAGGAAGGCTGCGTCGAGGAGAACACCAATACCGCGGCACTGGTCCGCCGCCTTCAGTCCGACGACTACGCGGACAAGGTCATCGTCACGACCATCCAGAAGCTCGGGCTTGCCCTGGACGAGAACAGCAAGCACAACCAGCAGCACGTCGCTCAGGGGCGGTCGACGTTCAAGCAGCGGCTCGAGAAGCTCCGCGACAAGCGAATGGTCTTCATCTTCGACGAGTGCCACCGCTCGCAGTTCGGCGAGAACCACAAGGCCATCAAGGAGTTCTTCCCAAACTCCCAGCTCTTTGGCTTCACCGGCACTCCGATCTTCGAGGACAACGCGGCGGTCAAGCAGATCGAGGGTGATATCGCCACTCTTCGAACCACCAAGGACCTCTTCCAGAAAGAGCTCCACGCCTACACCATCACTCACGCGATCGAGGATCAGAACGTCCTCCGCTTCCACGTCGACTACTACAAACCCAAGGACGCCTCCGCCCAGAGGCCCGGTCAGACACTCACCAAGCAGGCGGTTGCCCGGGCGATCCTCGATAAGCACGATGCCGCGACCGGCGGCCGACGTTTCAACGCGTTGCTCGCCACCAACTCGATCAACGAGGCCATCGAGTACTACGGGGTCTTCAAGACGCTCCAGGCCGAGCGGGCCTCCGACCCCGAATTCGTCCCCCTCAAGATCGCCGCCGTCTTCTCGCCTCCGGCCGAGGGCAACAAGGACATCCAGCAGATCCAGGAGGATCTCCCTCAGGAGAAGGCAGACAACCGACAAGACCCCGAGGGGAAGAAGGCTGCGCTCCAGGCTATCATCGCCGACTACAACCGGCAGTACGGGACCAACTACGACATCAACGACTTCGACCTCTACTACCAGGACATCCAGCAGCGCATCAAGGACCAGCAGTTCCCCAACCGCGACTTGCCCCGCATGGGAGACGAGAAGATCGACATCACCCTCGTCGTCGACATGCTCCTGACCGGCTTCGACGCCAAGTACCTCAACACGCTGTATGTCGACAAGAAACTCAAGCACCACGGACTGATCCAGGCCTTCTCCCGCACCAACCGCGTCCTGAACGCAACCAAGCCCTACGGCAACATCCTCGACTTCCGCCACCAACAGGAGAGTGTCGACGCCGCCATCGCACTCTTCTCCGGTGTGCGGGCTGACCGGGCTCGCGAGATTTGGCTGGTCGATAAAGCTCCCGTCGTTATCGACAAATTCAAGCAGGCCGTTGCCGGCCTGGGTGAGTTCCTGCGGTCGCAGGGCCTCGAAGCCAAGCCCGATCAGGTGAATAACCTGATGGGCGACGACGCCCGCGCCCAGTTCATCCAGCAGTTCAAGGAGGTCCAGCGCCTCCAGACCCAGCTCGACCCGTACACCGACCTGAGCGACGAGCAGCGGGAGCAGGTCGAGCGGGTCCTCCCCAAGGACGACCTCCGCGCCTTCCGCGGCGTCTATCTCGATACCGCCCAGCGCCTCAGGGAGCAGCAGGGCATTTCCGGAAAGGACGGCGAGCCGGCGAGCCCCATGGTCGACCAGCTCGACTTCGAGTTCGTCCTTTTCGCCTCCGCCCTTATCGACTACGACTACATCATGAGGCTGCTCGCCAAGTACTCGGGTCAGGACCCGAAGAAGCTCACGATCAGCCGCGAACAGCTCATCGGCCTGATCCAGTCCGACGCCAAGTTTCTCGACGAACGAGAGGAGATCACTGAGTACGTCCGCTCACTCAAAGAGGGCGAGGGCCTCGACGAGGCCGCGATCCGCGCCGGCTACGAGCAATTCAAAGCCGAGAAGCAAGCCAGGGAGATCGAGGGCCTCGCCCAGGCCCACGGCCTGACGACCGAATCGCTCTCGGCCTTCGTCGAGACCATCCTCCAGCGAATGATCTTCGACGGCGAACAGCTCACCGACCTAATGGAGCCGCTCGGCCTCGGCTGGCGTGAACGTCGCGAGCGGGAACTCGCGCTGATGGCCGACCTCATCCTCCTCCTGACCAAGCGGGCTCACGGCCGGGACATCTCGGGCCTCAACGCCTACGAGCACGGGGGGGCGCGATGACAGCCGATAAGCCATCACACCTTGTGCCCAAGCTGCGGTTTCCAGAGTTCCAAGATGCCCCTGATTGGAAGACAGGTCGGTGCCGCGACATCGCCAGTGTGCTGCCGGGCTACGGTTTTCCAGATAAATTTCAGGGGAACAAGAAGGGGCAACATCCCTTCTATAAGGTCAGCGACATCTCGCGCGCTATTGAAAAGGGGCAAAGATACATTTCGGAGGCGAACAACTATATCGACTCCGACGTGCTCGACAAGATTCGAGGTAAGCCCGTGCCGGCGAGAACGATCATCTTCGCCAAGATCGGCGAAGCCATCCGATCAAACCGGCGCGTTATCACGACTAAGCCAGCAGTGATCGACAACAATACGGCTGGCATAAAGGCGATGCAGGCGAAGAGCTCTGATGAGTTTCTCTTCTACCTCTGGTCCAATGTTTCGCTAATCGACCACGCTGGTGGTGTGGTGCCCGCGGTTAGCAAGTCAGCACTTGAGAACGTCCCGCTGTGCTATCCGGGTGACCCCGAGGAGCAACAGAAGATCACCGACTGCCTCGACTCGCTGGACGACCTGATCGCGGCAGAAGGCCGGAAGCTCGAAGCCCTGCGGCAGCACAAACAAGGGCTGATGCAGCCGCTCCTTCCTCTGCCCGGCGAGACCGTGCCCCGTATCCGGTTCCCGGAGTTCCACAACGCGGGGGAGTGGGAGGAAGAGAAACTCCAGTAGTGTCCGGTTAGAAGTCGAATAGAATCAGTTGGTTAGAGGCAGGCATTGGTTCGGATTGGGATCGGTCGGGCCGCAAGGCGCATGAAACCTGGGTTTTCTCGAAAACCGAGACCGACAAGATCTGTAGACATG
>JBBRUC010000092.1:0-22497 GCA_038248205.1 Thermoanaerobaculia bacterium | reverse complement strand
TCGAGAACCACGGCACCGACCCGCAGGTGGTGGTGGCCAACGCGCCGAAGGACGATGCCTTCAACGCGCCCGATCGCGACCGCCAGCTGCACACCGCAATGGCCGAAACGATGAAGGCGATCGAGCGCGACGGGGTCTCGAGACCCGACTTCGGCCCGCGGCCGCAGCGGGGGCCCCCGCAGCGCCCCGGCGTAGGCCACCGCCTCTCCCGCGAGCGACAGCATATGCCCGCCGAGGACGACCGGCAGACCCACGACGAATGTGCCGAGCTGGGCCGAGCGGTAGGCGTCGCGGGCGAGAAGGGCGGAGATCCGCACCAGGCGAACCGGCAAGACGGTCGCCAGCAGGTAGCCGACGAGGGGGCCTTTGGCCGCGCCAAGCCAGCCCGCGCGCAGCGCGCCGAAGCGTCGGCCGCGGAGGAAACGCTCACGAATGAAGCTGCCGACGGTCTGCTCATGATGGTGGGCGACGACCGCGTCGGGCTCGAACCAGAGTTTCCGTCCGTTGGCGAGCAGGTTCCTCGACAGCTCGACGTCGCCCATCAGCGAGTCTCTGACCGCCAGATCGCCGGCCGCGCGGAGGTGTTCGCGGGTGAGCAACAAATTGGCGGTCGGTGCCATGTCGACCGCCCGCGCTGCGCCGCGCGGCAACCACTTGCTGAACTTGCACAGGTGGACGGCGCGATCCCACAGCCGGTCGCCGTGGCAGGCGAGCGCTCCGACCACCACCTCGCCGGTTGCCCGGTGGCGCGCGATCAGCCGCTCCAGCCACTCGGGCTCGGCGTAGCAGTCGGGATCGGTGAAGACGATCACGGTCGCCAAGGCGTGGCCGACCCCTACCCGGCGGGCGGCCTGCGGCAGCAGGCGGGTCGCGCTGCGCAGAAACCGAACGCGCGGGAACCGCTCCCGCACCAGGCGCTCCGAGGTGCCGTCCGGACCGCTGTCGACGACGATCGTCTCGAAATCGGTGAAGCTCTGGCGCGCCAGGGCTTCAAGGCACCCGGCCAGTGTCGAATGCGAGTTGTACGCCGGAATGACGACCGAGATCGAAGGTTGATGCCCCGTCCGCCGCGCGCTCATGGTGTCCCCGGCTCCCGGTATTCGTTCATCTCGAACCAAGAAAAGCGCCGTTCCGCGTCGCCGGGTCCGAGCAGCAGCCCTACGGCGTGACCGATTGCCGCGGCCACCGCCATCGCGGCGATTGGCGGCAGGCTGAGGAACGCCGTCGTGAGCAGATCCGGCCGCTCGCGCCGCAACCAAAACAGCAAGCGGATCACCGAGTAGATAGGGATGAGCGGGGTGGCGAGGAGATAGCCGCCACGGCGCGCGAGGGACCAGCCGAACGCCTTGGACCGCTCGTGCGCATAGATCCGGTTCCAAAGAAAGCGCCCCAGACAGGCGCTCGCCAGATTGCTCTCATTCGAATGGGCGAGCTTCGCCGCCGGTTCGAGAAGCAGCCGATGACCGTCCGCAGTCAGCCGAAGGTGGAGGACGATCTCGGCGCGCAGGTACTCTTCCAGCCGCTCGCCATAGGCAAGCAGGATCTCTCGTTTCCACGAGCTGTTGTGACCGGGCAGCATGACCCGCTCGCCCCGCACCGCACCGGGATAAAACATTTGATAGTTGACGACGTGGATCGAACGGCTGAAAGCGACGTTCGCATTGCCGTTGTGAATCTCCGGTCCCACCCCGGCATACTCCTCCCGGTGGGCCGCGATCAACGCCTTGGCCCAACCCGGCAAGACGCGGCAGTGCTCTTCGACGAACGTCACGACGGCGGAACGCGCCTCCTCCACCCCGCGCGCTTTGGCCACCGAAAACAGGGTCTCTGGCGGCAGGCGACGGACCACGACGCTCGGATGATCGCTCCCCGGGAGCGGCCTCGGCACCCCGGGTGCGAGGTCGTAGAGTCGGATCTCGATCCGCTCGATCCCCTCTTGAGCGAGCAGCGAAGCCAGGCAATCGCAGGCACGATCCCGACGCTCACCGACGACGAGGATCACGGAAAGATCGGGCGTCATGATGGCGGCAGACTCTAGCAGAGCGGCGGCCCCAAGGGTTGGCCGCCGGGCCGCCGCTCCCCCTCGAGTAGCCCTCCCCTCCGACCCCTCTCCCAAATGGGGTCCAAAGGAAGAGGGGAGCGGTTCGATTCGGAAGAACTGGAGTCGGACGATGAACTCGGTGAGTACTCGCCGGGTCTGGGTGTGCGTCCGGCGGAAAATTCGAAGCTGGCGCCGCGGCTTTGGATTTACAATCGGCTGCTCGCCTTGCGCCGCCGACTACCGGTCCACACGGTCGCTCTCTACCTATGGGGAGGTCCGGCTGGAGGCGAGGTCTCGCGGTTCTTCGAGACCTCTTGCGGGCGAGAGATAGGGGTCTTCACCTATTGGAGTTTCGGCTTATCGCGAACCGACGCCGACAGCTTCCTTGCGCGATCGGAGCCGCTCGCCTGGGCGTTCGCGGCGCTGGGACGGCCCAAGGACAGAAATCGTCGTCGGCTTCGCAGCGCTTGCATGGCAAAAATCGCCTCGGTCGACGGGTTGAACGACTTCGAACGATTCCTGCTGTTCAACTGCGTGGCAACTTATCTAGAATTGGGTGGGGGTGCGGCGGAAGAATTCGCTGCCCAGCGCGCCCTCTACGGGAAACCGGAGGTAGAGATGAGACCAGTCACCTGGGAAGAGAAGGTCGAAGCGCGAGGCTTGGAGAAGGGCATGGAGAGAGGCCTGGAGAAAGGCATGGAACGAGGCTTGGAGAAGGGCCTGGAAAAAGGTCTGGAGCGAGGCAAGGAAAGCGGCATGCGCGAAGTTCTTCTTCGCTTGCTTCGCAGTCGGTTCCCGAGCCTCACCGGCCAGACGGTCGAACGAATCGAAGCCATTCGTTCCCCCGAAGAGCTTGGCTCGCTGGCCGAGCGGCTGTTGACCGCTCGGTCGCTCGAAGAGCTGGGGCTGGCCTAGAAATCGTCCCGGGACCAGCTGCCGTAGACGAACTCGAAGAAGTCGTCGATCCCGTTCTTGAGGGTCTTGTCCGCGAGGTAGAGATCCATTCCACGTTCGGAGCGGCGGTAGAGCTTGAGCTGGCTCTTTTCGTGGTGAGTGGCCGCGAACAGGCGCTTGGCGCCCGGCTCGTCGTCGGCGGCGTAGATCAACATCGGCAACTCCGCGACCGCGGCGAGTTGCTCGTCGGTGATCCCTTCGAGGTCGGGGGAGATGAATACCATCAGCTTGACCTTGCCGGTTTTCGCGGCGAACGGGATCGCCGAGCGGGCTCCGCAGCCGATCGACACGAGGCCGACGACATCCGCGCCGACGCGTGCCTGGGTGACCAGCGTACGCCAGGCGGCCTGGGCGTCTTCGGCGACTTTGGCGGGATCGGTTTTGGGGTTGGCGCCTTTGCGGTAATCCCAAATCAGCACGCGCGGGCCGGCGGCGGTGATCTTGGCGGCGAGGTTGAACAGCTCGACCGGATCTCCCGAGCAATCCTGGAAGAACAGAGCCCCCGGGCCGACCGCGCGGCTATCGAAGAAAGTACCGGACAGTACCGTGCCGTCGCCGCTCTTGACGCGGATCGGCCGCCGGTCGGCGGCTTGGGAGTCGTGGGGTGCGAGCAAGAGTAAAAGGGCCAGCAGTACGAGAGCTTTGGCCGCGATGGTCTGTCTCAAAGGGTGCTCCTCCTACCCGTGATGGTAGCGCGTTCCCGGAATTTTCGCTTCCTGCCGAGGGGGCGGTCGGTCTAGACTTTCGCCACCGGTCCTTTTCGAAGAGGAGTCGCCATGGCTGATCCTGATCGCCCTCGATCCGTTCGTCCGTTCTCCCGCCGACAGCTTCTCGGAGGGATGGCCGGAGGCATCGCCGCGACCGCCCTGGCTCCCTTCGGTCGGGCCGCGGCGGCCAACGGCGGTCCCGCCAAAGGCGTTGCGGCGTCCGAAGGAACGTCCGCCCTACCGACACCGGCGCCTTTCCCCTTCGAGGAGGCGACGATTGCCGATCTGCAGAAGCGGATGGAAGCAGGGAGTACCACCGCCCGATCGATCGTTGCCGCCTACCTCGGCCGAATCGAACGGCTCGACCGTTCGGGGCCGGGCGTCAATTCGGTGATCGAAGTCAATCCGGAAGCCTTGGCGATCGCCGAGGCACTCGATCAAGAGCGGAAAGAGAACGGCGCGCGCGGGCCGCTCCACGGCATCCCGGTTTTGATCAAAGACAACATCGACACGGCGGATCGGATGAAGACGACCGCCGGCTCGCTCGCGCTCGAATCATCAAAGCCGTCGCGCGACGCTTTTCTAGTCGAACGGCTCCGCGCGGCCGGCGCGGTGATCTTGGGCAAGACCAACCTGTCCGAATGGGCGAACTTCCGCTCCACCCGCTCGACCTCCGGCTGGAGCGGCCGCGGCGGCCAGACGAAGAATCCGTACGCGCTTGACCGGTCCCCTTCGGGCTCCAGCTCGGGCACGGGGGCGGCGATCGCCGCGAGCTTCGCCACCGTAGGGATCGGCACCGAGACGGACGGTTCAGTGGTCTCGCCCTCCTCCGTACAGGGGTTGGTCGGGATCAAGCCGACCGTCGGTCTGGTGAGCCGCGCAGGGATCGTGCCGATCGCGGCGAGCCAGGACACCGCGGGGCCGATGTGCCGGACGGTGACGGATGCGGCGATCCTGCTCTCCGCGATCGTGGGCAAAGATCCGCGCGATCCGGCGACCGCTGCGGCGGAGGGAATCACGGCTTACGCCGACGGACTCAATTCCAAGGCGCTCTCCGGCGCGCGGATCGGCGTCGTGCGCATTCAGGGGTTCGGCCGTAACCCAGGCGTGGACGCGGTGTTCGACCGCGCGGTCGAGTCGATCAAGAAGCTGGGAGCCACGGTGCTCGATCCGGTCGACCTCGAATGGAGCAAAGAGATCGACGACGCCGAGTACGAGGTGCTGCTCTACGAGTTCAAGGATGGACTGGAGACCTACCTGGCCGAGCGCGGCGGGCCGATCGAAACGCTCGCCGACCTGATCGCCTGGAACGAAGCGCACCGGGAATCGGAGATGCCATGGTTCGGCCAGGAGATCCTCCACGCCGCAGCGGCCAAGGGGCCGCTCTCCGACGAGGCGTATCGGAAGGCTCGGCAGCTCTGCCTGGACGGCGCGCGGACGAAGGGAGTCGAGGCGACCCTTGCCAAGGATCGTCTGGACGCCATCGTGACGCCCACCAACGGCTTTCCCTGGCTGATCGATTGGGCCAACGGCGATTCCTACACCGGCGGCAGCTCGTCGATCGCCGCGGTGGCGGCGTCCCCCAGCATCACCGTGCCCGCGGGCTTCGCGTTTGGGTTGCCTGTGGGGATCTCGTTCTCCGGTGCCGCGTGGAGCGAGGCGAAGCTGATCCAGCTGGCCTACGCGTTCGAGCAGGCAACGAAGGCGCGTCGGGCGCCGACGTTTCGCCCGAGCGCGGATTTTTCCGCCGACCGGATGCCGGAACCGTCCATGGCTCCGACCACGCCGGGCGATGAAACATGAAGCGGTATCGTCCGGTCGCACTGATCCTGCTCGCCTTGGCGCAGTGGGGAGGAGCTTGTGCCCGGAGTTCCGCATCGACGGCGGTCCGGGAAGCGGACCGCCAAGGAGGCACGACCCTGCGATATCTGGCGCTCGGTGATTCCTACACGATCGGCGAAGGGGTGGCGGAGACCGAGTGCTGGCCGCAGCAGCTCGTTCGCATGCTTAAGGACGACGGGGTGAAGCTCGCGGAGGACGCCCCCGAAATCATCGCCCGCACCGGTTGGACGACCGACGAGCTGGCGGCGGCGATCCGCGAGGCGAACCCAAAGGGTCACTACGATTGGGTGACGCTCTCGATCGGCGTCAACGACCAGTTCCGCGGCAGGAGTGTCGAAGCGTACCGGCCGGAATTTCGTCGCCTGCTCGAACGGGCGATCGCCTTGGCCGGCGGCCATCCCGAGCGGGTGCTCGTGCTGTCGATTCCCGATTGGGGGGTGACCACGTTTGCCGCCTCCGACGAGCGTTTTTCTCCCGAACGAATCGCGCGGGAGATCGACGCTTTCAACGCGGCGGCCCAGGCCGAGACGCAGAAGGCGGGGGCGGCGTTCCTCGACGTTACGGCCGAGACCCGCGCGGCGGGAAGAGCCGCGGGGGAGTTGGTGGGCGATGGTCTCCACCCCTCCGGCCGGCAGTACGGGCGCTGGGCGCAAGCGGCTCTGCCGATCGCACGGCGCGCGCTCGCGTCCCCGGTTGCGCGGTAGAGTACGCCGCCATGTCGAACCACCCTGGAGTCTTTGTCCTTTCGCTGCCCCGTTCGGGTTCTACGCTCCTGCGCCTGATCCTCGACACTCATCCCGACATCTCCTGTCCGGACGAGATCGCGCTCGGTCGCTTGACGTCCTCGCTCTATTCGACGTTCGCCGGCCTTCACGAGACGACCGACCGCACCTACCAGAGCCTACGCCCGAGCCCGGACGATCCGATCCTGCCCGATATCCGCCGGGTGATCGGCCAGATGATGGACGGGTTCGCCGAGCGGAAGGGCAAAAAGCTCTGGTGCGACAAGACGCCGTCCAACATCGACTTCGCCGATCTGATCGCCGCCGCATTGCCGGACGCGCGCTTCCTGATGCTCCATCGGAACTGCTTCGATTTCGTCTCGTCGTGCATCCGGTTCACCTCCTACTCGCAGTCGATGCCGATGCTCGACGCGGCCCTTCGGCGCCACTACCCGAACCACACCCTGGGGTTCATCGATGCCTGGGAGGAGCGGACCTCCGAGATGCTCCGCTTCGAGCGCGAGATGGGGGAGCGCGCGCACCGGCTGCGCTATGAGGATCTGGTTCGCGAGCCGGAAGAAACGCTCGCGGCGCTGTTCTCCTTTTTGGGCGTTGCGTTCGATCCTTCGCTGATCGACAAAGTATTCGTCACCGAGCATCGCCAGCGTCCGAACGGCGGCGACTGGCTCGCCTACCGATCGACCAAGATCTCGAACGAGAGCATCGGCGTGGGCTCTCAGCTTCCTTGGTATGCCATCCGGCCGACACCGATGGCCTATCGCGAGCGGATGAACATTCGGCTCGAACAGCTCGGCTACCCGCGGGTTGAGTTTCGTGAAGGTGGCTTCGCCACCGGGATGGAATCGAAGCAGGAGGAGGTCTTCACCGCATCGACCCTGTTCGATGAGATTTTGCCCGAGACGCTCGGAGGGATCGGCACGGTGCCGGAACGGATCGCCCGCCGGTGGGTCTTCGTGCTCGAAGGGGGCGGCGGAGAAGCCTGGACGGTCGATCTGACTCAACAGCCGCCGACGATCGCCCCTGGTGCCGGAGAGGGAGTCGAAGTCCGGATCGGTGCGGCCGATCTCGAAGCGGTAATAAACGGCTACCACCCTCCTGCCTATCTTCTCGGCCGCGTTTCGTTGGGCGATGGGCTCGGCCCCGAGGTCGGCGCCGAGCTGTTGCGCATGCTGTTCGCGGCGTAGGGTGGGGCGTTGCGCCTTCTTCCCTCCGACTCTGTCTGGCGCCTTCGGCTCGCCGCGTTGCTTGCGGCGACGGTGGCCGTGCTGCTTCGCGTTCCGTTCGCCGCGCGGCGGTTGTGGGATCACGACTCGATTCAGTTTGCCTTGGGCGTCGAGCGCTACGATCTGGCGGCTCATCATCCGCACCCGCCCGGCTACCCGCTCTACATCGGGATCTTGAAGCTGCTGCGCCTCGCGGGTATCGAGCCGCTTGCCGGCATGGTCGCCCTATCGATCCTCGCCGGGGGAGTCGGCGCGGCGGCGATCCTCTACCTCGCGACCCGACTCTCCGGCGGGAGGTTGTGGGCGGGCGTCTTTGCCGCGGCGCTGTTTGCGACCCAACCGCTGCTCTGGTTCTATGGTGAACTGCCGCTGCTCTACGCGGTCGAAGGGGGAGTCACGGTGGTGTTGGCCGCCGCAATCCTGCGCATGGGGGAAGGGCGCGCGGCGTTTTACGGCGCGGTCGCGCTGTTCGCTCTGGCGGGAGGGTTACGCCAATCCACCATGGTCTTGCTCGGGCCGTTGTTCCTCTACGGCGTCTGGCGCGCTTGGCGGGCGGGGCGCCTGCCAATGGCGCGGATCGCGTTTGGCGCGGTCGTAGGGATCACCCTGGTGCTCGCCTGGTTCGTGCCGCTCTGCCAACAGGCAGGAGGGTATGCGGAGTATCAACGGATCGGCGCCGAGCATTTTCGTACGCTGCTGCCCGCGACGTCGATCCTCTACGGCGCCGGTTGGGGAGCACTTCGCCACAACCTCGAAGTGTTGACCAAATGGACCCTGCAAGGGATTCTCCCCGGTACGCTCGCGCTGCTGGGATTGCTCGGCCTCACGGCGCCACGCCGCTGGCGGGAGCCGTTGGCAGCACTCTCCGCCCATGCCGTGCCGCTCGCGTTCTGGGCGCTTCCGCCGCTCGCCTTTTTCGCCCTGTTTCACGTCACCAAGGCGGGCTATACCCTGGTCTATCAGCCGGCGCTGCTCACCGCGCTCGCGCTCGCCGCGGCGCCGCTGTTCGCGCCCGGCGAACCCGAGGGAGCCCGCGCCCGATCGCGCTTCGCGTGGCGGCCGCTCCTCGCCTCGGTACTAGCGGCCGCTTGCGGCGCCGGGATTTTCCTCTTCGGCGCCGATCGCTCCCCCGAGGAGCCGCGGCTGTTCGCCGTGGCCAAACATGAATTCCGCGCCGGGGTCATCCGCGAATTCGAGGACGAACTCGATCGTACGCTCGCCACGCTGCACCGCTATCCGCCGGGCTCGACCGTGCTGGTCACGGTGGAGCTGTCCGGTGCCGGAGCGGCGGGTGCCGACGGGTTCCTCTATCCCTGGCAGCGCCACTTGCAGTGGTATCTGCCCGAGTACCTGGTGGTCCACGCCGTGCCCGAGCAAGACCTCGCTTTCGTCGCCCGCGGCCACGAGCCGTTCCACGAAGTGCTGGCGCAACTCTGGGTTCCCGCCACCACCAAGCGCCTGATCTACGTCCTCTCCGGCTGGCCGGGCAAACGCCTGCCGCTCGGCCCCGGAGCCGTCGCGGGTCAAGGCAAATGGTTCACCCTGGCGGTCGTACCCTTCCACGGCAGCGCGAGGATCGGACCGCTGGTAGTCACCGTCAAGAAAGTACGGCTCGCGGCGTAGGCACATGACGGATAAGATTTGACGATGCCAAGAACCCAGGGCCTGCCCGCTGAGATCTTTCGCCCGTTCCTGCGGCGGGTTCGGATCGTCAACTATCGAAGCATCGGGAAATGCGATCTGGAACTCCGTCCGTTGTCCGTTCTGGTGGGTAGGAACGGCGCCGGCAAAAGTAATTTGCTCGACGCCCTGCGGTTTGTCGTGGACAGCCTGGAAGGGTCGCTCGACCATGCAATCAAAGCGCGGGGCGGCATCGACAACGTCCGGCGCCGTAGCACCGGCCATCCGCGCAATTTCGGGATCACCCTGGACTTTCACCTTCCGGGGTGGCTGATGGCATCGTACGGATTTGAAATCGCCGCTCGTACCGCAGGCGGTTTCGCAGTGAAGCACGAGAGACTCGTAATCTCCTCGAAGGAGAAAGAGGTCGCGAAGTTTGAGCGAAGAGGCGCGCAAATCAGCCCGGCAGAAGGTATGCCTCCGGTGCTTGAAGACCGGCTGTATCTGGTCAATGCCGCGGGGCGACCGGAATTCCGGCCTGCCTACGATGCGCTGCGCGCGATGGGCTTTTACAACCTGAATCCCGAAGCGGTCAAGGAGCTGCAAAGCTCGGATGCCGGCGATCTGTTGCATCGCGACGGCGGCAACCTCGCGAGCGTCATCGGTCGCCTGACCACGGAGCGGCCGAAGGACATCGAGCGGGTTCGATCGTACCTGCGGGAGATCGTACCGGGGATCACCGATGTCGAGCGCGTAACGCTCGGGCCTCGCGAAACGTTGCTGTTTCACCAAAAGGTCCAAGGTGCTGAGCATCCTTGGAAGTTTTATGCCGCCAGTATGTCGGACGGTACTCTGCGCGCGCTAGGCGCCCTCGTCGCCGTGGCCCAAGTCATCGGCGCGAAGGAGCCGCCGCGCCTGGTCGGGATCGAAGAGCCGGAAACGGCGCTCCACCCGGCGGCGGCGGGAGCCTTGATGGATGCTTTACGCGAAGCGACTCCGCGGACACAGGTTCTGGTGACGAGCCATAGCGTGGAGCTCCTCAACCAGATCGATGCCTCCGAAGATGGACTGTTCGTCGTCGAGGCACGCGGCGGCACGACCTACATCGCCCGCGCCGATGCGGCGAGCCGGGAAGCGATCGAAAGCCATCTGTTCAGACCGGGTGAGCTACTGCAGCTAGATCAGCTCCAACCCGACGAAGAGGACTTGGTTCGCCAAGAGCAGATGGCGTTGTTCGAAGAAATGGCCGAGGCGGGTTGAGCGCGCTAACGATTTTTCCCATCGTCGAAGGGCATGGCGATGTCCTGGCGACGCCGATTTTGCTGCGGCGGCTGGCCGCGGAAATGTTTGGCGTCCACGACTTGGTCGTGCAACGGCCGTTTCGCCTACCTCGAACGAAGATCGCGATCGCGGGGGAGTTGGAGCGCGCCCTCCGGTTCGGTGCCGCGAAGCTCCGCGCGATGAGCGGGCCGTCGATGATCCTGATCCTGATGGATGCGGACGAGGCTCTTCCCTGCGTACTGGCTCCGCAGCTGATAGTGCGCTCGGCCGTAGTTGAAATCGACGTGGTCTGTGTCTTGCCAAACCCAGAGTTTGAGACCTGGTTCGTGGCGTCTGCTTCGTCGCTCTTCTCGGAAGAGTTAGCAGCGGGTGCACCGCACGATCCCGAGGCGCAACGGGCGCGCAAGAAGTGGGTGACGGATCGCTTGGGCGGCTACAGCGAGACCCTCGATCAGCCGCGCCTTGCGACCGCGATGGACTTGGCTCTCTGTCGAAAGCGATCTCCGTCGTTTGCCAAGCTCTGCCGAGAGTTGGCGAAACGCTTGGAAGCGTGATCCCTAGGGCAACCGTACGCTGTCGTGTCGGCGCCGAGGAACTCCGTTCATCGCGTTCGAAAGCAACGTGGGGCGCCCAGCCGCCACGGCCAACGGAACCGGTGGTTTTTCCTGACGAAACCATGGCGGTGGTAGTCCATCTTGAGCCTCGGCCGGCGCCAACGCCCTCCAGACTGCTTGTAACGCACTTGCTTTAGGTCGGGTCAAGGGGGCTGCCGATCGAAGGTTCGCTGACCAAGTCGGCAGAGAGGGCCAGTTCGGCGCCTTCTCGACAGCTTCGAGCGGAGGCGCCCCTCGGCTTGGCCTAGCCGAACTCCTCCCCCAAATCCGCAAGCTCCCCTAACCGCCGCCCGTACCTGTGCTTCTCAATCAACCGTCGCGCTTCCCCAAACGCTGCCCGATCGCCGAACAACCGCACACGCATGAGGGCGATGTCGGCCAAGTACAGCGGCATTGGCCCTCGCTCCGCAATCTCCTGCGCCTCGTCCAGGTCGGCCCTCGCTGCGTCAGGTTCGCCTTCTCTGTGGAGGAGCCAGGCTCGGGTGAGGAGGCTCAGGGGAAGCATGTACTGTGTCCCCGCGCGGCGAACGCCGTTGACGGCCGGCTCGATCTCGGCTCTCGCAGAGGCGGTTTCTGTGCCTTCCAGGATCGACCGATAGAGCGCTGCGCGACCGAGGGTCAGGTGGTCGAGGCCGATGTCGAGCAAGGAACCTCCCTCGCGTGCTGCCCACGCGAGCGTTTGAGACGCCCGCTCCTCGGTCTCGCGGTTAGCCTCTGAGAGCGCCGCCCCGTCTACTATCGGCCCCCCCCGCCGCCCCGCCGCCCGCTCGGCCTCGGCGAGCAGCAGATCGCAGTACCGGAAGCCCTGCACCGAGTAGAGCCGCGGGTACCCGGGTTGTGCCTCGGCCTGCAATATTTCTGCCTCGCGGAAGAGCGCCAGTGCCTCGGCCCGGCGTCCCGCTTGATGCAGGGCGTCGGCGTGAGTCGTGCGCCAAGCCATCCGCAGGAAGGCAGCCCCGCTCAAGTCGGCGAAGGTCACAGACTGCTCGGCGTCCGACGCCGCGCCGACGACATCGCCAAGCGTCAGCTCCAGTTCGCTTAGGTTGGAGGCACTTCGGGCGGCCTGTTCCCAGTAATTCTGCGCTGCAAACTTCTCCAGCCCGGCGCGCATTGGTTCCAGGGCCTCAACCAACCGGCCCAATGCCCGCAGACGTGTCGCAGCCTCGTTAAGCAGCCATGACTGGTTGGTCTCGCTCAGCGCAGGCGAAACCCGGCGCCAGGGTGGATCGAAGAAACAGGCCACAGCACCTAAATCGGCACCGATCGCTCCGAGTTTCCTCGTGCTATAGAACTCTTGGCGACGAAGGATTCGATCAAAGTACACATCGTCACATGCCTCCTGTTGCCGCCCTGCGTGGCAGCCATGAGCGACCGCTTGATAGAGAGGCTGGAGGCCTTCGAGAGTATCGGGAAATTTCTCGGAGCTGTCCCGCAGATGTTCGAACAGTCGCCCGTTCGCAGTGCGCCAGGCTTCCGGGAGGTGCTCCCGGAGCTGGCGGGCGAAGTACTCGCGGATGAGCGGGTGGGCGTCGAGGCCTTCACCCCGTTCCACTCCTGACCGAGCAGGGGAGCGAGACAAAAGCCCACAGTCGGCAAGACCAGAGACAGCGAGGTTCCATTCTGCTTCTCCGAGCCCAACTAGCGCATCCGTCAATCCGTGGATCAGTGGCTCCTTGCGCAGGGCGCCAAGGCAACCTCCATCAGCAGGGCGGTCGAAGAGACCTAGTAGCCTTAGAACGGCTAGCTGTCGAGCGCCTTTATCTTTTTCGCTCCCTAACCATCTCTCGTAGGCTTGGATCGCCCGAAATGCCTGACCTCCCTGGACTGCAGAATCTGCATTGTGGAAATCGATCCGATCTCGCCGCCGCACGTCGCCGTTGTGCGCCCTTGCGAGATAAGACCCGACGAGGTTCAGCGTCAGCGCGTGGCCGCTCACGTCCTCCACGAGCGCTTGAAGATCCTTTTTGTTTCCCCTCACCAGGAGCTTTTCAAGCAGCCCTACTCCTGCCGTCGTGCTCAGCCTCTCCAGCGACCACTCCGGAGCAGCCCCTTCATGAAACGCCGTGAGATCACTTAAGCTTTCCCGCGTTGTCACTACACACAACCCGAGGTTCTGGGCTGCGAGTCCTCGCAGCAAAGCCGCCACGCCTGGGTCTTTCAAATATCCCGTGAGTGGGCTGCTTGGCGGATACTGGAGTGGCTCCATTCCGTCAAGGATCAGCAGTGCCTTCCGTCGCCCCACGAGTGCGGCGAGTCTCGCGCCTTTCTCCCAACTAGACATCGCGCTTGTTGCGATGTTTTCGCCCTCCTCCCCACCGAAAAAACGTAGCGCCGCATTCACAAAGGGCTCTCCGGAGACCGAACTCCCTCTTGTCCCCTGGCTGTAGAATGACCAATCGAAGTAATCAGCGCTGCCAAGATCCAAACCCGCTGCCCACTTCGCGACGAGAGAGGTCTTGCCCACTCCCCCCCAGGAAACAAGTGTGATCACATGAATATTAGGATTCGCCCATGCGGCATCAAGGGCCGCCAGTTCCTTCTCTCGTCCGAATAGCTGTTCGGCAACATGAGTTAGGCGACTGGGCGCAATGAGCTGCGGTGTTCGAGGTTGTGTAAGGTCTTTGGCTCGACGGATGAGAGAATTTGGATATTCGTGGGAGAATCTAAATACAAAATCGGCAACCTCACCGGCCCTGACCTGGAGCCTTGCTCTCTCGCATTCATCGGTGACATCTGCACCGAGCATAATCAGGAGATTGAGTTTTCGGTGAAGCTTTTCGATTTCGCTCGAGCTTGCCTTCCTCCTGCCCTTCAGGGTAGCAAGAAGCGAATCGATCTCGTCGATAATCTCTGGATTTCCGGGAGATTTCATCTTCCATTTCTCTTCGGTGATTTTGTCAGCGTGTTTAAGTACGTTTCGATAACGGAGTCAGCGAACCGAAGAGCTTGCAAGGACCAATCTATCGCACGATCGATCAAGAATTCAGAGGGTCGTAGGTAAGATTTGCCATTGTGAGTTGTCCCTATGTCTTGCCTCACTGCTCCAGGCAGGCGATTAAGATAAAGAAGTGGGCGGATAATCCTGTGTTGCTTTAGATTGTTTGGCAATGTTGCGAGACCAATACAGGCTGAACCAATCTCTGTAGTGGCCGGTGAATCCACGACAATTTGGACCTCTTCCCCTCTTGGCTCACGGTCAAGGCCTTTGGTCTTTTCGAGCACTACTTTCAACCCAATCAAGGCTCTCGTCAACCTCTCTGCAATTTGGTGAATTTTATTCCATGCGATGACGATTTCTAATCGAGTTCTCACACTTGGAGGTGTCATGCTTGCCTCGTCCCAGGCCAGCCAAACATGCTCTTCTTTTTTGGAGTCGAGGAGGCCGATGGCAATGTTTGGCTTGACGACAAGGAGGCTAAGATCCAGATCTTGGTGAGTGCAAATATCGCCCGGATTTGCGGTCAGGTAGTCAAGGGCAATCTTTTGCTTTTTCCTGAGTGGGAACAGGAGCGGCCAGTAGATCGGTCCGATTCGACCAGCTTTCGTAGGCGGTAGATCTCATGCCAAAGGTCCGGCCAGGACCAGACTTGAATCTTAAACGTCGTGCCTTCCTCGAGTTCCCGTGCTCGCGCCTGAATCGCCTTGTCCCGCGGACCGGTCGTGGCCACAATAAAAAGCCTCAGCGGGGGGCGGAAGTCGCTGGCCTTCTTGACCTCTTCCTTCAACTCCGCCGCCGTGAGCTTAGTTCGTAGCATCCCGCTCTTCTGCTTGCACTGGACGCCGACCGGCTGGCCGTCGCGGCCCTTGCCGAAGACATCTACGCCGCTTTGCCCCTGCCCCGAGCGGCCGTTCTTTTGGGCACCGCTGTCGCCCCAAATCTCCTTGTAGAGATCGAGGCAGAGCGACTCAAAGGCGGACGGATCGTCTGGCGGAGGCCAAATTTCGATGTCGGAACACATGGCAAGATCCTGAATAGTGATGAGCGTAACACTGCAGACGGCGGTTTTGTGCGTGATTCAGGGCGACTGGCGAATTTCAAAACTAGACCTCAAAATCGGCGCTTCGCGCCTTTTTGTAGGTAGGAATCAGCGCTTGGCACCCTCAGGATAGAGGTCGAGCCCACCGAGTGGAAGTAGATGGCGTTGCGGAACCGCTCTCGGTTGCGGACGCGCGGAAAGTTGATCTGGGGCTTAGCGCACCTGCGTGTAGTTCGCAAATCCTGAAGGTGACGAAACCTGCGTCAACCCGGAACGCTTCCGGCTGGAACGGCGCTTTCGCGCGCCGGAGTTGGCTCCTGAGGCGATAGAGGCCGAACGGGTCCACCGCTTCTTGAACACCATCGCCTCCTCGCGCGATATCGCGGTCGATGAAGCAACCCCAAATTCAACCCGAGCATCGTCGCGCTCCAGGAAACGGACCGCAGCGCCGGTGGGAGAGGAGGGTGCCCCCTCGGCGCGCAGATCCAGCGCGCGGTAAAAAGCCGGGATCGCGACCAGGCCGGCGAGCGCGCCGCGCAAAAGATCCCGGCGGGTCGGCCCGGCCGGCGGGTCCAGCTCGTGGGCCACGGGCGCGATCCTCACCCTCGCTTGAACCAGCGCAGCGGCGCGGTGAGCGCGCGGCCGAGGCGGTAGCTGCGAGAGCGGCGCACGGCGGAAAGTTCCGCCGAGATTTCGTCCAAGCGCTTGGCGGTGTCGAGCATCTGCCAACTGCCGCGGACTTCGAAGGCCGCGACGTCGCCGGTGGCGGGGAAGATCATCCACGGATCGAGAGTGTCGAACGCGATCGTGCCGTCGGCGAGCCGTGTGCCGTTAGTCTCGGCGGTCGTGGCGTTGAGCGGCACTCGGGCTCCGGAGGAGCGCTCGGCGAAGACGGTTTCGATGCGGACGTTCGCGAGCAGCCCTTCGGTCGGATCCCAGCGCAGGCGCTTGACCGCCGCGGGTTCCGGCAGGCGGAAACGCAGGGCGATCCGAGACGAGCCGGGATCGGTCCGTTCGGCGAGCGCCTCCTGCTCGGAAAAGCCCTGGCCGGTGTCGAGGTAGAGCCGCGAGATCCGGCCAAGCCGGGCGTCGAGTCGGGACTCGAGTTCGGCGAGCGCCACCTCTTGGGCGGCGACCTTCCAGGCGCCCGCCAGGCGGAGGCGGACCGGTTGGGCGCCGGGTGCGAGATCGAACGCGATCCAGGGCGAAAAGGTCGCGAAACGGATCGACCCGTCGGGGCCGATCGAGCCGTTGGTGCGCAAGGCGGCCGGCTCGATCGGATGCGGCTTGCCTTCGGCATCCTCCCAGACGACCTCGGTGAGCCAGATCCGTACGAATCGGGTTTGCAGCGGCATCCAACGGAGCGAACGGACGCCGGTCGCGGCGGGCAGCTCGAAACGGAGCCCGAGCGGCTCGCCGTCGGGATCGACGCGCAGCGGTGGCGCGGTTCCGAGCGGCGCGTCGTTCTCCCCGAGCAGAGCGACCTGCGAGATCCGGCCGGCGTGCAGCTCGCGGAGGAACTCTCGCGCGGCAAAGACCGAACCGATCGCCCCGGTGGCCCCGGTCCCCGCCGCGGCTCCGGCCGACGCATCGGCGGCGCGCGGGGTGATCCGGGCCAGCTCGATCGCGATCCCTTCGAGCGCCAGATCGGCGATTGGAATGTCGGCTGCGTCGGGGGCGGCCCGTAGATCCTCCAGGCTCGTGGCCAGCTCGGCCAGCGCGCGGTCGGGGATCAGCTCGATATGGAGGACCGCGAGATCGGCGGCGCTGGCCGCGGCGAGAAAGCCGGCCAGGCGCATCCGGTTGAGTGGCACCTCTCCCTGCGATGCGAGCAACGCCGGGTCAATCAGGTGCTGCCACGGGGGATGGGACCGATGCGATCCGGTAGAGGAGTAGTAGAGCGGATCGGTGAAGATCGCGATCCGCCCGGTCGAGGGGGCGATCATCGCGGCGCAGGCGGCGAGCGTCGCCTCGATGTCGTCCACGTGCTCGACGACGTTGTTCGACAGCACGAGGTCGAACGTGCGTCCGAGAGTCGGGGCGTGCTCGACGCCGAGCTGGCGAATCTGCCAGCGGCGTTCGGGCGGTATCCCGAGCTGCGCGGCCGCGAGGCGCAGCGCCTCCGGGTCTTGCGGCAGGAGGTCGATGCCGATCACCTCGCGCGCGCCGTGCCGCAGGCACCAGAGCATTTCGGTTCCGGCGCCCGAACCGGCGACCAAGACCGTCTTACCCCGCGGATCGGCGATCCGCGACAGGTAGAGATCGCAGTGCGGTTGGTGGTCGAGCAGATAGTCGAGCCGGTCGCGGGTCGACGTCGGAATGGCGGAGGGCGCGAGGGTTGAATCGTTCGCCATGGCTAGAAGCTCACCTAGAAGATCCCGAGTTGAAGGCGCGCCGCTTCGGTCATCATGTTCTGGTTCCAGGGTGGATCCCAGACCACTTCGACATCGACGCGGTTTACTCCCGGGAGTGCTTCGATCTTCGACTTCACATCCTCGGCGAGCACGGGACCCATACCGCAGCCGGGCGCGGTGAGCGTCATCAGAACCCGGACGTCGGTTGTTTCCGAGGGCCGCGGCTCCGTCCCTTCGGTCGGCGTCAAATCGCAGCTGTAGATCAGCCCGAGATCGACGACATTGACCGGGATCTCCGGGTCGAAGCAGGTCTTGAGCTGCGACCAGACCCGTTCTTCGAGCGTACCGGTGGCGGACGCGGCCGGAAGGCCCACCACCTCGCGGCCGATCGCGTCGGCGTCGCGGTCTTCCAAGCGGACCATTTCGCCGCGGTCGGTGACCACGGTGTAGGAGCCGCCGAGCGATTGGGTGATCCGCACCCGCTGGCCCGCGGGGAGGATCGAGGGCATCCCTTCCGGGATGCGGACGCCGCGCACGTCGCGGCTGAGAGTGGCGTATTCAGGTGGGTTCATGAGTCTCGTCGGGAAAATCTTCGAGGGTTCCTAAATCGGTCAAGGTACAAGGGTTACCGGCTTCCGTGCCGCCCGGCAACGGCGTCGGAACACGGTAACACAGGGTAGGGAGTAGAATTGCTCCGTGAAGCCGCTGATGAAACGATCTACGATCCTCTCGGCCCTGGTAGGGGCTTTCCTCGGATTTTCTGCTCTCGCTCCGCCACCGGCCGCCGCGGCGATCACTTCCAGCTCGCCCGGTTGGCGTAAGTTTACGATTCCTGCGACCGGTTCGTACCTCTGGCGTTATCTTCCCGCTAGCTTCGATCGCGACCACCCGGCTCCGGCGATCTTCTTTTTCCATGGATCGGGGGGGCGGCCGGAGGGTTACAAGCCGTTCGTCATTCCCGCGGCCGAAGCGACGGGCGCGGTGGTGATCCTGCCGAAATCCGAGCGCGACATCGGCTGGGAATCGGCGGTGGACGATCAAACTGTCGCCGAGTCGCTGCGCCTGGTGGGCGATGAGATCGAACTAGACCCGCACCGTATTGCGGTCGCCGGCCATTCGGCGGGCGGTGCCTACGCGATTCTGCTCGCCTACACCAAGGTGCTTGGGTTCTCCGCCGTCTTCTCGCTCGCGAGTCCGAGCCGTGTCGTGGCCTCGGTTGCCGATCCCCTCTGGAAGGCGCCGATCCGGATGTACTACGGCACGACCGACCCGAACTTCACGGGCGGCTCCTACGCCGCCCTCAAGGTGCAGTGGCAGGCGCTCGGGATCCCCTGGGAAGAGGAGATCCGCGACGGATTCGGGCATTCGACCTGGCCGGACACGACCCTACCGGATGGCTTCCGCTTTCTGGTCGCGGAGCGCTATCCGGATGAGCCTCCGCCTCCGCCGCCACCACCACCACCACCTCCTCCCGCCTGTCTCGCTTCGGAGACGCGAGCCTGCCTACGCGATGGGCGGTTCGGCGTCACGGTGACCTGGAAACGGGGCAATGGAACCGGGGGCGCCGGTACCCTGTCCGGACCGACGTCGGCCTCCTCGAGTCTGTTTTCGCTGGTGATTCCCGATAACTGGTCGGCGCTGGTGAAAGTCCAGGATGGCTGCGCGATGAACGGCAACTACTGGGTCTACGGCGCGGTGACGAGCGATCTCGAAGTAGAGATCCGCGTCCGCGACGAGGAGGGCGACACGGAACGGGTCTACCACAAGCCGTACGGTTCGGCGCCGTACGGCCTGCGGGACCGGCTGGCGTTTCCTTGTGTGCCGTAATCGAACAAGGGCAGACACGCAGGTCTGCCCCTACGTCTAGGAGGCAGGTGCGAGGTTCGCCAACCGGCCGTCCAGCTCCAACTCGGCGGCCACCCCTTGCATCGAGGCGAGGACGTTGCCGACGTGAGTCCAGAGGTCGAGCGTACCGCCGAAACATTCGCGGGAGAAGTCGGCGGTGGCCGCCTCGACGTGATCTCGGTCGACCCCGGCGGCGAAGGCCTTCTCTTTCCACCGCTTTTTGATCGATTTGACCTCGACCTCGCGGACATCCTTGCTCGGACGGACGAGCGCCGAAGCGAGGATCAGGCCGGTGATCTCGTCGCAGGCGAGCAATGCGAAGTCGATCGGCCGCTCGCGCTCGACGCCCGTTCCTTCGGTGTTGTGCGAGAGGATCGCGCGGACTATCGATTCATCGCACCCCCCCTGGCGGAGGATCGGCGCGCCGTCCTTCGGATGGGCTTCGAGCGTCGGGTGGATCTCCCAATCCCAATCATGGAGAAGTCCGGCGAGACCCCAGACGTCCGGATCTTCCCCGAGCCGCTCCGCGTAGCCCCGAACGGCGGCCTCGACCGCCAGCATGTGCCGGCGTAGGCCCGCCGCCTGGACGTTCTCGACGATCAACTGCCAGGCTTGCTGCCGGTCCATGATTCGTGCTCCTTCCTCAAAGCGCGTCAGATTAGAATTTCGACTTTCGTCTTGGCGCGTAGCTCGTCGGCGTGGGCGCGCACGGCTTTTTTCAGATCGCGCTGACGCAGAAACTGCTCGACCCGTTCGTGGACCTGATCGTAGGGCACCGAGCTTGCGGGAACGACGTCGATCATCTGGATGATGTGGAAACCGAATTCCGTCTCTATCACGCCCGAAAGCCCTCCCTTCGGCAGCTCCCAGGCCGCTTTGTCGAATTCCGGCGCGGTCATGCCCTTGGCCATCGGCGGCAGCTCGCCGCCGTTGTTCTTCGAGCCCGGATCGGCGGAGTATTGGCTCGCCAGCTGCGCGAAGTCCTCGCCTTTCTTGATCCGGCTTAAGATCTCTTCCGCGAGCTTCTTGGCCTTCTCTTTGGCCGCGGGGTCGGCGCCTTCCGGGCGGATCAAGATATGGCGCAGTCTCCGCCGCTCTTCGATCTTCATCTGCTCGGGGTTCGCATCGTAGTAGGCGCGAACGTCGGTCTCGGCTACCTTCACCGCGGGGGCGTACTTTTCGGCCACCAGCCGGTCGACCGTGAGAGTCGTGCGTGCGTTGTCGGTGATCTCTTTCTCGGTAAAGCCCTGTGCGGAAAGTGCATCGTGGAACTGTTTGGCATCGGGGAAGCGCTTCTTCATCTCGTCCATCCGCCGCTTGACCTCGGCCTCGTTCGCCGTCAGTCCCTGCGTTTTGGCGTCGAGATAGAGCAGCTCGCGGACGATCAAACCATCCAGGATCTCATGGAAGAACTCCAGCGTCGGCTCGGGCGGTTGGACCCGCGCCTGGGCGCTCTGCGAGGCGACCTGCTGGGCCGCGTTGATGAGATCCGACCTCGAAATGGGGTTGCCGCCAACCCGCGCAACGACCTCCGGAAACTGGGTCGGATCGACCCGCGGCTGAACCTTTTGCGGCTCGCCCTGTGCCACCGTATCCGGCGTTGCCGGCTCGGGCTTGGAAGGGTCGGCGGCCGCGCCGCCCTTGGGGGCTTGGGTCGTACCATCGGCGGTCTCCGTGCTTCGCGAGCAGGCGAACTGAGGAGAAAGCACGACGGGAAGGAGGAGAAGGGGGAGAAGGCGTCGGATCATCCGGTTATTCTAGCCGGAACCGGGGCGAAAGGCCGAGTCAAGCCCTTCGCCCCCTTTTGAGGAAACGGCAGGTGAGGCTCGCCGCTACCAAACCTCGCAGCGCTGCGCGCGGTTCATCGGTGCATCCTTGGCGCACTGGAAGGTCTCGGCGAAGGCGGGGAAGTTCGACAGCGGGCCGTCCACCCGGAACCGCGGCGGTGAGTGCGGATCGACCGTCGCGAGCAGCTTCGAGAATTCCGGGCGCTGCAAAGAGCACCAGCTCTGGGCGAAACCGAGGAAGAACAGCTGATCGTTGGTGAAGCCTTGGACCATCGGGCCGGGTTTGCCGTTGCGCTCCGCCCAAGAATGCCAGCCGCGGAACGACGCTTTGATACCGCCGAAGTCGGCGATGTTTTCGCCTAGCGTCAGCTTGCCGTTGACACTCACTCCGGGTGCCACCTCAAACCCGGAATAGAGCTTTTCAACGCAGTTCGTCCGCTCTTCAAAGCGGGTGACGACCGCCGGATCCCACCATTCGCGCAGTCGACCCGAACCGTCGAAACGCCGTCCCTGGTCGTCGAAACCGTGGGTCAGCTCGTGCCCCATCGCCATGCCGATGCCGCCGTAGTTCATCGGCGCCGGGTGGTCCTTGCTGAAGAACGGCGGTTGCAGCACACCGGCCGGAAATACCATCTCGTTGCGCAACGGGTTGTAGTAGGCGTTGACCGTCGGCGGCGTCATGCCCCACTCGGTGCGATCGACCGGCTTGCCGATCTTGTTGAACAGCCGATCGACCTCGAAGCGGATCGCCGCGTCGGTGTTGGCGAAGTAGCCGGACCCTGGGGTTAGGGAGAGCGCCGCATAGTCGCGCCATTTGTCCGGATAGCCGATCTTATTGACCAAGACCGTGGCCTTTTCCTTGGCACGCGTGCGGGTCGTGTCGTCCATCCAGGCAAGGCCCGGAAGGCCCGCCTCAAACGCGTGCTCGATGTCTTGGATCATTTCCACCGCTACCTTCTTGCTCTCGCCGACGAACTCCCGTTCGACGAACGCGCGCCCGAGCGCGAATCCGAGGGCGCCGTCAGTCGCTTCGACGCACCGCTTCCAGCGCACCTGCAGCTCCGGTTGGCCTTGCAGCCGTTTGGAGAAGAAGGCGAAGTTCTCCTCTACGAACGCTTTGCTCAACTCGTCGGCCCGCGTATGAACCGTAAGCCAACGGAAATCGGCGCGCAGGGTATCGGGATCGGTCTTGCGTAGCGTTTCTGCGAGGCCCTTGAAGAACCCTTCGGGAGAGGCGCTGAGCAGGTTGAGATTCGGCTCGCCGAGGCCGGCGAAGAACGGCGCCCACGACAGGCCGGCCGACATGGCGGCAAGCGCCGCCGGATCGACCCGGCGGTAGATCTTGTTCGGGTCGCGCATCTCCGTGCGTGGCAGCGACGCCTTGGCCAGCTCGGTCTCGAACGCGACGACCGCCGCGGCGTGGCGCGCGGAGTCTTCGGCGGATTCTCCGGCGAGAGCGAGCATCTTGCCCACATGGGCCTGGTAGTCGGCCAGCAGCGCCTTGCTTTC
>JBBRUC010000091.1:0-22814 GCA_038248205.1 Thermoanaerobaculia bacterium | reverse complement strand
CTTTCCGCCGACTTCTGGGGGGATTGCGCGTTGTGCGAAGTGGATTTCGTCTTGTGCGGAAGCGATGGGCGGAGGATCTGTTCTCGTCGAATCCTGTGCGAGATGGAGTCTGGTCTGTGCGGAGCGTGAAGAACGGAGTCCTTTCCGGAGTCGCCGGAGGGGTGGACGGAGAGCGCGGAGCGCTTCCGTCTCTCTGCGATGTGCGGAGCGGCAAAAATTCTGTGCGTGATTCTTGGCGATGCCTGGTGTCGAGTTGCCGCCCACCTGTGGCGCGCGTCGGTCCTGCACAGGATTCTTTCGGATCCGCACAGACCTCTCCTTGATGACGGGTGGATTGCGTCGATCTCGCACAAGAAATCTTCAGATCCGCACATGCGGCAGGAGGGGAAGGAGTGTGGCGAACCTCCTCGGGTGACGGCGGGAGATGCCGGGGCGGCGTAGGAAAAGAGGCGAGGGGCTTGGGTCGCGGAGGGGCGGGAGGCGGTGGTGACGGTCAACAACACCGCCGAAGGGTGCGCGCCGCTGTCGATCGAGAAGCTGGTCGAAGCGTTGGGCGACGACTCCGGCGGATCGGCGCCTTAGGGCAAGAGCGGCTCGAAGCCCGTGGCCGTCTCGCGGACCAAAAGAAGGTGAAAACCGCGCCGCGGTCCGATGCGGACGAACCCCTCGTAGCCGGTAAAGCTCTCTTCGACCCCGAACCAGCGCCCCGATTTCTCCGGCGCGGCCAGGGCGGCGAGCGCCTCGACCGTCGCGTCTTCGATCTCCGGGGCGATCAGGAAGGCTCCGCCGATGTCGCCGGTCTTGCTCCGCGCGCCTTTGGCCTGGATCACCGCGTCGCGAAAGCCGGCGAGCGCCTCGGGGCAGGCGCGGGCCACCCGGCGGGCGACGTGGAGCGCCCGGCCGGTTGGGTCGAACGTCGCGAGATCGAAGAAATCGGCGCCGGTCCCATCCGGGCGGGGGAGATCGACGTGCAGCCGGGCGGAGCGCACCTCGCCGAGCCATTCGACCAGGTATTTCCATTTGGCGGCGCGGTCGCGTTCGCGGAAGTAGGGGGGCAGCTCTTCGAGACTCCAGCCGAGGAACCGGTGGATCGGATCCTCTTCCAGACGCACCGCCGTGCGGCCGAGGCCCGAGTGTGCCTTGTCAGGATCGAGCGAGAAGCGCACCCGCGTGGTCGCCTTGCCGCGCGAGCCGATCTCCGTCCGGCCGGAAGCGGGCGTGGCGTGGGGCGAGATCCGGACCTCGACGTTTTTGAGTTCGCGTCGGAAGCTCGAAAACGAGGGGACGGCGGCGAGATCTTCCACCCGCGCTTCGACCGCGACCGCCGAGACCAGCTCGGTCCACGGCCGATCGATCGGCAGCCCTTCCCAACCGGCCGAAAACATCTGGAGGATGCACGTCCCCCCGGCGAACAAAAGCGTGGCGCGCGCGGCGCCGCGGGCGAGGTGGATCGCGCCGTCGAACCCCTCGGTCGCGAGCTTCTGGCCCAGCGCGGGAAGGTTGACGAACGTCGAGTCGAGCCCCTCGTGGCGCACCCGCCCGGGGTGGAGCAGCCCGGCGAGCGCGCGCACCCGCGCCGCGCTCTGAGGCTCCGGCGCGGCGTGGAGGGTCGCGGCCGCCTGGCCGGGCAGCGCCTCGATCGCGGCGTCGCCGGTTGTGCCCTGGCCGCCGATCGCCCCCAGGATCAGCCCGTCCGCGATCAGCAGCCAGGAGTCGCCGAAGGCGACCGCGCCGGCAAACGGGGCCGCATGGAGCGGCCGATCGAGCAGCCGTTCGAGCAGACCTTGGCGCTCCTGCACCCCCAACTCCCGCCCGGGCCAACCCGCCGCGACCGCCGGAAGCGCCGGCATTGGTTCCACCGAAGGTCCCGTGTAGGTTGGGACCGTGGCCACCTCAGGGGCAGCTCCGGAAGCCTTCGGCACGGACTCCTCCGTTCTCGCCGTTCTGGCAGTCGTTGCAGTCGTTACAGTGCTTTCCGTCCGATCCGGCGCGGGGCCAACCTCCAAGGCCGCCAACAGCGCCTCGCGCATCTCTCCGGCGCTCGCATACCGCCGGGCCGGTTCTACCTCGAGCGCCCGCTCGATCGCGGCGGCGAGCCTCGGCGGAACGTGGGGGGCGAAGGTGCGCAGCGGGCGCGGCGCTTCGGTCAAGATCGCCGTCGCGATCTCGAGAAAATCATTACCCCGGAACGGGTAGGCGGCCGAGATCAGGAAGTAGAGAACGACTCCGGCGGAGAACAGATCGGAACGCCCATCCACCTCCTGCCCGCGCAACTGCTCGGGCGAGGCATAGCGCGGCGTGGCGAGAAGGTAGCCGGCCTGGGTCTTGACGAGATCCGAGCCGCGCAGCCGGGCGATCCCGAAGTCGGTCACCTTGAGCCGGCCGTCGGAAAGGAGCATCAGATTCGCGGGCTTGATGTCGCGATGGATCACGCCCGCGCGATGGGCCGCGTCGAGCGCCGCGAGCAGCTCGGCGCCGAGCCGGGCGACCGTCTCCGGAGGGAGCGGGCCGTCCTCGCGCACGACCGTATCCAGCGTCCGGCCGTCGAGCCATTCCATGGCGATCCACGGGTTGCCCGCCTCGTCGCCGATCCGGTAGAGCGTCGCGGACCCCGGGTGCGACAGGGCGGCGGCGGCGCGGGCCTCTTGCAGGAACCGGCTGTGGTACTCCTGGGTGGTCCGTTCGTCGCCCCCTTCGAGCATCTTCGCGCGCAGGACTTTGATCGCCACGGTCCGTTCGAGCGCCGGCTCGAAGGCGCGAAAGACGACGCCCATCGCCCCCTCGCCGACCCGCCGGTCAATGCGGTACGGGAAGGTGGCGGTGGGCTCTGGAGGCGGAAAGCTCATCGGTTCGGTCTCTCGGCTTTACGGACGGGATGGGGGTACCTATCCTTACGCATCTATGCCGGATTTCGGATCGCGGTTACCGATCGCATAGAGTTGCGCCGGAGGAGGAGAGACCAATGGTCAGTGCCGTGATCTTGCTGGTGGTGGAAAAGAACAAAATCAACGAGGTGGCCGAGCGCCTGGTCGAGCTCGAAGGGGTGAGCGAAGTCTACTCGGTCGCCGGCCAGTACGACCTGGTGGTGATCGCCCGGGTGCGCGACAACGAGCAGATCGCCGAAGCGGTGACCCACCAGATGCTCAAGATCGAGGGCATCCTGCGCTCCGAGACGCTGCTGGCGTTCCGCGCCTTCTCCCGCTACAACCTGGAGCGGATGTTCTCGATCGGTAACGAAGAGGGTGTCTGACGCCCAACGCCCCGTGCTGTTCTTCGACGGCGGCTGCGGCCTCTGTCATAACAGCGTAAAGGTCTTGATCGCTCTGGACCGCAAGGCCAAGCTGCTCTTCGCCCCTTTGGGGGGAGTAACGTTCCTCGAGCGAGTGCCTGAGCCGGCCCGCGCCGGCCTGCCCGACAGCCTCGTCCTTTCCACCGGGGACGGCCAGCTGCATGTCCGCTCCAACGCCGTGCTCCGGGCGCTCGAAGAGATCGGCGGCATCTGGACCTTCGAAGCCAAGCTCGGCCGCCTGATCCCCCGACCCCTCCGCGACCGCCTCTACGACGCGATCGCCCGCGCCCGCCACCGTTGGTTCGAAAAGCCCAAGACGGCCTGCCCCCTGATGCCGCCCGAGATGCGGGCACGGTTTCGCGACTGACCGAACCTTCCTTTCCCTCGGGATGTTGCGTATCCTCAAGGTACGCTTTCTTCGTCGAGATCCCCGATGCGGACCCACGCGCTGCGCCCCGCTTCAGTAGCTGCCCGAGGCACGGACACTCTAGAGTCCGCGGTCCTGCGATCGGAGACCCCGCAAGCGTCTTCCGAGCCGACCCTCGCGGCGCGGCTCGGTCACCGATTCGAGGATCTGGCCGTGGCGCGCGTCGACGGCGGAGAAGGCGAGACCGACCGATCCGCTCCGGGCATTCTTGGCCGCGGTCCCGCGATCGGCTATCGGCCGGCCTCTCCGGTTCTCCAGCGCAGGCGAAGGACGAAAAGCGATCCCGGTCCTCGAAGGCCCGGAGGGCTGAACCTGCTCGGGCCGCCGAACTTTGGGGGCTTGGTGCATCAGCCGCCGCTGCACCAACAGATCCAGCAGCCGCTGGCACAGTTGGACCCGCAGGTCCAGCCGCTGCCAAACGACCCGCAGCCGCTGCCTCAGTTGGACCCGCAGGTCCAGCCGCTGCCGAACGACCCGCAGCCGCTGCCGCAGGTAGACCCGCAGGTCCAGCCGCTGCCAAACGACCCGCAGCCGCCGCAGCAGCAGAACCCGCTGCTCCAACCCCCGCTACTTCCGCCGCAGCAAAATCACAACCCTCCGCCGCAGCAGGGAGGCTCCGGCCTCTCGGATTTCGCGAACTTCGTGGCGATCAATTCCCCGGGAACGCAGACCGGCGCGGTCGGCGGTCTGGCGGGCGTCAATTCGCTGCTCAGCCCTCCTTCTCAGCTTCCGGGCGTGACGGGCTCCAGGTACTCGGCGATGACGGGTAAGGCCACGACCGGAATCGGTGCCGGCTTGAACATGCTTTCCGGCGCGTCGGACCTCGTGGCCACCGGCCAGAGCCTCAACAGCATGCGCCAGGAGGGGGGAGTCGGCGGTTTCTTCCGAGGGATGTGGGACACCATCTCCCGGCCGTTCTCTAGGAACAAGCAGCAGAACGAGACCGGCAAACAAGCCGAGACCCGCAGCACCGCCAAGCGCCTGGCGGTCGACCTGCCGGTGAACCTGGCGGACGCGAGCAGCCAGGGCATGCAGGCGGCGAATGCGATCAGCTCGTTGACCCATGCGGGAACTTCGATCCTCCCGTCGGTCACGGGAGTCGCCTCCGCCGGGATCGGAGCCGGCGTCCAGGGCGTCGTCGCCGGTCGCGCCGCTTGGCGCATGGGACGCGCCTGGCACCACAAGCGGGCGGTCGACCGGGTGCGCCAGGGCTTTGGCCGGCGCAACGACGTTCATCCCGAAATGAGCGCCGCCGCGAATCACATGAGCACACAGCTGAACAAGCGGCGCGGCCGCAACATCATCGGCGGCCTCGGCGCGGCAGCCGGCGCGGCGGGCGGCGGGCTGCTGCTCGCCGGGCTCCTCGGTGGCGCGGCGATGTTGACGCCGATCGGCTGGGCGCTCGCCGGAGCGGGCGCGCTCACCGCCGCAGGCCTCGGGGCCTACAAGCTCTACCGCCACTTCAAGAAGAAGAAGGAGAACCGGCTCGGCACCGAACGCCAGACCCACGCCGACAACCTCCATCGAGCGGTCACGAATCCGATTGACGTGCAGCACCGACTCGACGCCCTGGCGATCCTCAAGAGCCACGGTGTGACGGAATCCCAGGCGCGCGATCCCGACAAGGGCCAACAGCTGATCCGCCGCAAGCTCGAAGGCTGGTAGGAGACGAAGGGGGTAGCTTCCCCCCGGGAACGCCGAGCACCAGCGCGGCATCGGAGCGGAGAGAACCTACAAGCGGCCGAGCGGGTGCTCGGCGCTCCCGGGAGGTCTCCTCGGAGTGTTACGCTCTGCGCTGCTTCCGCGAAGAGCAATGAGTTCCGATATCGAATTCCTGCCGCTTCCGAACGATTCCGTGGCGTTCGACTCGCTCTGCCGTTGGGGTCCAGTGCAAGCAGAAGAGCAGGGGGCACTGGAGCGGCGAGAACCTAAAAGCAGCCGAGCTGGTGATCGGCGATCCCGGGGAAAAGCACGATGAGCCAGCTTGCCGAGCCTCCAGGCGCCGCGGTCCACCCCGGCTGGACTTCGCGAGGCTACCTGCCTCACTTCGATGAGATCGGCCTGATCCAATCCCTCACCTTCCGCCTCGCCGACTCGTTGCCCCAAGAAAAGCTCCGCCAATTGGAGCGCGAGTTGGCGCAACAGCCGAAGTCCAAGCAAGACCTGGAGCGGCGCAAACGCCTCGAACGCTGGCTCGACGCCGGCTTGGGCTGTTCGGCCCTCGCCCATCCCCAAGTTGCCGAGACGTTAGAGAGCACCCTGCTCCGCTTCGACGGATCGCGCTACCAGCTCCTGGCCTGGTGCATCATGCCCACTCACGTCCACGCCCTGATCGAAACAAGAGAACCGCTGGCGAGAATCGTCCAGTCCTGGAAGTCCTACACCGGCCGCTGGGCTCTCGCCCACAACGCTCAGCTTCGGCTCGGCATCCCCGGCAAAGCCTTCTGGATGCGTGACTATTGGGACCGCTTCATCCGCGACACCAAGCACCTCCGCCAGGCGATCGACTACATCGAGCAGAACCCGGTCAAAGCCGGCCTTTGCGCCACTCCGCCCGCCTGGCCCTGGTCCAGCGCCCGCTTTCCCGCCGAATAAACCCCGCCTTCCCCCCGGGAACGCCGAGCACCAGCTCGGCACCGGAGCGGCGAGAACCTACACGCGGTCGAGCTGGTGCTCGGCGATCCCGGGGTAACTCTCGTGGGGGCTCTACCCGACGGCGTCGGGCACGAGCCTTTTCGCGTTGGGTACGAGGTATTCCGCGCTGGGTACGAGCCTTTTCGGGTCGGGCCCGCTCCCGGACGGCTGGGGAGGCGCTCCCGTGGTATCCTCCCCACCCACGCCGCGATGCGGCGTCCATCCGCCGGGCTTTCCGCGCGACAGTTTCCACACGAAGATCGAGCCGGGCCGCCCGCTCTGCGGGGAGGTCCGAGCTTTGAACAGGGGGAGCCGGGACGCTCCCTGCCGAAGGAGCACCTGTGACCCGCGAAGACAAAAATACCGCCCGCCGCGAGGACGTTCGAAACCTCGCGATCATCGCCCACGTCGACCATGGCAAGACCACCCTGGTGGACGCCATGCTCTGGCAGAGCGGCATCTTCGGCGCCCATGAGCACGTCGTCGACCGGGTCATGGATTCCAACGACCTCGAACGCGAGCGGGGCATCACCATCCTCGCCAAGAACACCGCGGTCATGTTCCGCGGCACCAAGATCAACATCGTCGACACCCCCGGCCACGCCGATTTCGGCGGCGAAGTCGAGCGGACGCTCAAGATGGTCGACGGCGTCATGCTGCTCGTCGACGCCTCGGAAGGCCCCCTGCCGCAGACCCGCTTCGTGCTCAAGAAGGCGTTGGAAGCGGGTCTCGCTCCGATCGTCGTGATCAATAAGATCGACCGCCAGGACGCCCGCGTGTCCGAGGTGGTGAACGAGGTCTACGATCTGTTCATCGACCTCGACGCGACGGAGGACCAGCTCGACTTTCCGGTCCTCTACGCCAACGCCCGCGCCGGCCGCTGCCGGACCGAGCCCGAGGGGGAAGAGACCAACTTGCAGCCGCTGTTCGAACAGATCATCAAGTCGGTGCCCGCCCCGACCTACGATCCGGACGCGCCGCTTCAGATGCTGGTCGTCACCCTCGATTACGACGACTACGTCGGGCGCCTCGCGATCGGCCGGGTGTTCAACGGGACGATCAAGAAGGCGCAGGAAGTGGCTCTGTGCGAGCTGAACGGCAAGATCAGCCCGGGCAAAGTCGCGCAGCTCTATGGCTACGAGGGGTTGAAGCGGATCGACATCGCCGAGGCTGGGCCGGGCGACATCGTGGCGATCGCCGGACTCGATCCGGTGTCGATCGGCGAGACCGTGACCGTGCGCGACGATCCGCGGCCGTTGCCGGCGATCCACGTCGACGAGCCGACGATCGCGATGATCTTCTCGGTCAACGACTCGCCGTTCGCCGGTCTCGAAGGCAAGCACGTCACCTCGCGCAAGCTCAAAGAGCGGCTGGAAAAAGAGATTCTCACCAACGTTTCGATCCAGGTCGAGCCGGGCGACACCCCCGACGTGTTCAAGGTCGCGGGGCGCGGCGAGCTGCAACTCGCGATCTTGATCGAAATGATGCGTCGCGAAGGGTTCGAGCTGGCGGTCGGCAAGCCGGAAGTCTTGACCCGGCACATCGATGGCGTCCTCCACGAGCCGATGGAGCACCTGGTGGTCGACTGCCCGGAAATCTCGATCGGAGTCGTCACCCAGAAGCTCGGCGAGCGCAAAGGGCGGATGATGAATTTGGTCAACCACGGCTCGGGCCGGGTGCGGATCGAGTTCCGCCTGCCGTCGCGCGGGCTGATCGGCTTCCGCTCGGTGTTTTTGACCGACACCAAGGGCGCGGGCATCATGAACCACCTGTTCGACGGCTTCGCGCCCTGGCAGGGGGAGATCGAGCACCGGGCTACGGGCGTGTTGATCTCCGATCGGAGCGGCAAGGCGACCGCGTACGCGATCGAGCACCTCCAGCCGCGCGGCGAGCTGTTCGTGGCGCCGACCGACGAGGTCTACGAAGGGATGATCGTCGGCGAGCACAGCCGCGACAACGACCTGGACGTGAACGTGGTGCGGGAAAAGAAGCTCACCAACATGCGCGCCTCCGGCTCGGACGACATCGTCCGCCTCGTACCGCCCCGGTTGATGAACCTCGAACAGGCGCTCGAATTCATCCGCGAGGACGAGCTGGTCGAGGTGACGCCCAAGGCGTTCCGCTTGCGGAAGCGCATCCTTCAGGCGAACCGGCGCAAGTAGGCTTCGACTTCGTTCCCTCAAGCGTGTCGAAGGGATCGGCTGGGCTTCAAGCGATCTCGACCGCCGCGCGTAGCAGCTCGGCGACGCTCCAGGCCTGCGCCGGGCAGCCGCGCGGCGCGTGGGGTGGTTCGGCGTCGAAGATCTCGGAGACGGTGCCGATCCCGGCTTCGACCAAATGCGGCGCGAACGCCTTCAGGATCTCGCGCCCCTGGCGCTTCCCCTCGTCTCCCCGCACCCGCACGAGGGCGGTGAGGAAGGATCCGAGTAGCCAGGGCCAGACGGTGCCCTGATGATACGCGCCGTCCCGTTCGAGCGGCCCGCCGAGGTAGATCGGCCGATAGCGCGGATCGTCGGCCGCAAGCGTTCGCAGGCCGCGCGGGGTGAGCAGCTTTGATTCGACCAGGGCCAGCAGCCGCGCCGCCCGCTCTCCGTCGAGGAGCTGGAAGGGGAGCGAGAGCGCGAAGATCTGGTTCGGCCGGATGCTCGCGTCGCGTCCCGTTTCGGTCACTACGTCGAACAGGCCGCCCGCCTCTTCGTTCCAGAACCGTTCGGCGAATCGATCGCGCACCCGAACGGCGCGGCGGCGCAGATCGGCGGCCCGGTCGTTCTTCCCGTACCTCTCGCTCAGTTCGGCGGTGATCGCCAGCGCGTTGGCCCAGAGCGCCTGGATCTCTACGGGAAACCCCGAGCGCGGCGTCACCACCCAGTCGCCCACTTTGGCGTCCATCCAAGTCAGCTGGACACCTGGCTCTCCGGCATGGAGCAGGCCGTCTTTTTCCACCCGGATGCCGTCTCGCGTACCCCGCTCGTGCCAAGAGAGGATGTCTTCGAACACCGGCATCAGCTCGTCGCGGAGGAACGCGTCGTCGCCCGTCGCCTCCAGATAGTCCCAGGCCGCGACGAAGAACCAGAGCGTGGCATCGGCCGTGTTGTATTCGGGCGCCTCGTCACTCGAATCCGGGAAGCGGTTCGGCAGCATCCCCTCGCTTTCGGCCTGGGCGAACGCGCGGAGGATGCCTTTCGCCTCCTCAAACCGGCCGGTCGTCAAACAGAGCCCGGGCAGCGCGATCATCGCGTCGCGCCCCCAGTCGGAAAACCACGGGTACCCGGCGATCACGGTCGACAGCCCCTCGCTCCGGCGACCCCGGCGAACCACGAACGCGTCGGCCGCGAGCGCCAAGGTGCGGGTGAAGGAGTCGGCCTCGGCGAACGGCACCAGCAGGTTTTCTCGCCGCGCGCGTTCGGCGGCGAATAGGTCCCAGGCGTTCCGCCCGGCCGGAGGCGCGGTCGAGATCAGAATCCCGAGGCGCTCGCCAGGAGCGAGCGTGATCGTGATCGTTCCCGGTGTGAACAGATCCTCCGCGAAATCGAGGCCGCGCTCGCGTTCCAGGTCGTACTCGAACCGGCGCCACCAATCAGGTTGGGGGGCGTACGTGCCTCCTGGAACGTGAATGAACACGGTGGGCAGGCCGTCGTAGCTTTGATAGCGAAGCGTGCCGTCCTCGAACGATCCCTCGCGATGGACGGAATCATTCTCAGCCACCAGCGAATGAAAATCGCGGCCGGCAAAAAAGGGGCGGAGGGTGAGGCGGAGGGCCGCCCTCACCCCCGGCGCCAGCTCGTAGAGGACGAGCGTCGCGTTCTCGCTCGTTTCCAAATGCACCGCGGCGATCGTCTTCGTGAGGCGTGTCTCGCCAATCTCGAATTCCCAGGTGGGGAACAGCTCCTGGCGGAAACTCGCGAGATGCTCGAAGCCGCGCGGGTGGATCGTGCCGGGAAAGCGGTTCGCGCCGAGGCCGTAGCGAGCGCCCTCCACCTCGACCGTCTCGTCCAGCCGCGACAGCAGAACCTTCCGCCCTCCCGGCGGTTCGGTCGCCGCGACCAACAGGCCGTGGTAGCGCCGGGTGTGCGCGCCCGAGACGGTCGAAGACGCCCAGCCGCCGAGGCCGTTCGTCTCCAGCCATTCGAGGGTGGAGGAGCGGGCGAAATCGGTGCAGGTGTCTCGGTCGGTCCTCACCCCCGGCACCTACCGATCAAATCCGCCACCAACGCCGTCCACCCGGTCTGGTGTGACGCCCCGACGCCGCGGCCGGTGTCGCCGTGGAAATACTCGTAGAACAGGACGTGATCCTTGAAGTGCGGATCGTTCTGCATCTTCTCGTCCGTACCGAACACCGGGCGCCGGCCTTGCCCGTCGGGGAGGAACAGAGTGCCGAGCCGGCGGGAGATCTCGTCGGCCACCTGGCCCAAATTCATCATGACGCCGGAGCCCGTCGGGCATTCGATCGAAAAATCGTTGCCGTAGTACCGATCGAAACGGCGCAGCGATTCGACGATCAGATAATTGACCGGAAACCAGACCGGTCCGCGCCAGTTCGAATTGCCGCCGAACAGGCCGGATTCCGATTCGCCCGGTTGGTAATTGACCGAAAATTGGTGGCCGTCGACCTCAAGGACATACGGGTGCTCGGCGTGATAGCGCGACAGCGCGCGTACGCCGTGGGGCGAGAGGAACTCCGTCTCGTCGAGCACCTTCTTGAGCACGTTGTTCAACCGGTGGCGGCGCAGCAACGAAAGAAGGCGCCGCTCGCCTTTGCCCGGCTCGTGGAAGCGCGAGACGAGGCTCGCGAGATCGGGCCGATAGTTCAAGAACCAGTGGAGGCGGGCGGCGAACCCCGGCAGCTGGTCGAGCAGTTCGGCGTCGATCACCTCCACCGCGTACATCGGAATCAAACCGACCATCGAGCGGACCCGCAGGCGCTCGTGGCGGCCGTCGGGGAGGTGGAGCACGTCGTAGAAGAACTGGTCCTGCTCATCCCAGAAGTCGATCGCCGCTTCGCCTTCACCCCCCTCGCCGCCCAGGTTCGAAAGCGCGGCGGCGATGTAGAGGAAGTGCTCGAAGAACTTGGTCGCGATGTCCTCGTAGACTGGATTCTGTAGCGCCAGCTCCAGGGCGATCCGCATCAGGTTCAAGCTATACATCGCCATCCAGCCGGTGCCGTCCGCCTGGTCGATGTGCCCTCCCGTCGGCAGCTCCGAGCCGCGGTCGAATACGCCGATGTTGTCGAGCCCGAGGAAGCCGCCTTGAAAAACGTTTTTTCCTTCGGCATCCTTACGGTTCACCCACCAGGTGAAGTTGATCATCAGTTTGTGGAACACCCGCTCCAGAAAGGCATGATCGGCGCGGCCGGTGAGCCGTCGGTCGATCTCGAAGACCCGCAGGGCCGCCCAGGCATGGACGGGAGGGTTGACGTCGCCGAACGCCCACTCGTAGGCCGGCAGTTGGCCGTTCGGGTGCATGTACCACTCCCGGGTGAGCAGCACCAACTGCTCCTTGGCCCATTCCGGATCGAGTTCGGCGAGCGGTACGCAATGGAACGCCAGATCCCAGGCGGCATACCAGGGATACTCCCAGGTGTCCGGCATCGACATCACCCGCGAGTTGTTCAGGTGTTTCCACTCGCTGTTGCGGCCGTGCTTGCGCTCCGGCGGCGGGGCCGGTTGGGCGGGATCGCCCGCCAGCCACTCCGGGATGTCGATCAGGTAGAGCTGCCGGCTCCAGAGCAGTCCGGCGTACGCCAGGCGCTGCACCCGGCGCGATTCCGGGTCGGACGAGGCGCTCGGCAGAGCGGCGTAGAAGGCATCCGCCTCGGCGCGCCGGGCGGTGAACGTCGCGGCGAAATCGGCAAACGGTTCCTCGGGAATCTCGCGCGCCAAGCGGACGCGGAAGGTCCGCGATTCGGCCGATGGAATGTCCGCTTCGAACCGCGCGGCCATTTTCGTCCCCTGCGGTTCGGTGTGGAGCGCCGCGCGGTTGCCGTGGATCACCGCTTCGTGAATGCCGTCTTTATAGACGCCGCCACCTGGGTTTGCCTCGCCGCCGAACAGTTTCGGCACGTTGGTCTCGTTCTCGCAAAACAGCAGCTCGGGGGCCTTTCCATCGAAATCCTCGAACGCCGCGAACATCGTGCCGATCGTGGGGTGGTCCGCGCGCACTCTCATCGAGCCGGCGCCGCCCTCTTCGGACAACGCCGGCTTCGCCTCGGTGGAGCGCCCCCAGCTCCAGAGGTTGCGAAAGGTGAGCTGCGGCAGAACGGTGATCTTCGCCCCCTCCGGCCCGCGGTTGATCACCTCGATCTCGATCAACAGGTCTTCGGCGTCCGCCTTGGCGGAGCGCAGGTAGACGTCGAAATAGCGATCCTCGGCGAAGATGCCGGTATCGATCAGCTCGAACTCCGGATCGCGTTTGCTTCGCCTGTGGTTCTCTTCGACCAGCCAGGCGTAGGGGTATTCGCCCTGCGGATATTTGTAGAGCATCTCCAGGTACGAGGAGGTGGGGGTGGCGTCCAGGTAGTAATAGATTTCCTTGACGTCCTCGCCATGGTTCCCTTCCGGGCCGGCCAGGCCGAACAGCCGCTCCTTCAAGATCGGGTCGCGGCCATTCCAGAGCGCGAGAGAAAAGCAAAGCCACTGCATCTCGTCGGAGATGCCGGCCAGGCCGTCCTCCCCCCACCGATAGGCGCGGCTCCGCGCATGGTCATGGGGAAAGTAGTCCCACGCCGTACCGCCCGGGCTGTAGTCCTCCCGCACGGTGCCCCACTGACGCTCCGAGAGGTACGGTCCCCACCGGCGCCAGGGCTTCTCGCCCCGGTCCGCCTCGGCGATCCGGCGGCGTTCGATGTCGGCTGGTAGCGGCATGGTGATTCTTCCTTCTCTGTTCTGAACGTAGCGTTGTTCCCTTCCGTATAGGGCCGAATGGTACGATGCAGTGGCAAAGCGGAAGGGAGCCTGCCGTGCCCATCGAATATCACATCCGACTCGACAAGGAACATGTTGCGACTTCCCTGGCGCGCCGACGGAGTTTGAACCACGGGGGGCAATGGTTCATAGTTTTGAAGGCGCTCTGCGTTGTACCGCTCGGCGGCCTCGCAATCATGTTGCTATTGGAACGGTCATTGGGGGCTTTCTTTGGAGCTGCGGTTTTCGCCGGATTGACTGCGATAATCGTTCAGTCCGGGCGCATCGGGGACTGGCTGACTGTGCGCCAAGTTCCAACTTTGGATCAGGACGGGTTGAAGCTGACCGTCAGCCTGTCCGAGGAGGGGGTCCATCTTCGTAGTAGTCTCGCCGATCGCAAAGCAGCCTGGTCGTCAATCCTAGTCGCAAAGCGCGCAACGGATGGCTGGCTGCTCTTCGAGGACAGCGGAAACCCTCGCTGGCTGCCGGACGCGGCGACCCGCTCGAACCCTGCCGAGATTGAGGAACTGCTGCGAAGGGCGCTCGGGGAGCGCGTAGTTGTCGTGGCGGGGCAAGCTCCTCTGGGCAATAGCGATCCAAGATGAGTATAAGAGTGCTGTGTCTCGACACGGTTTGCTGCGCCAGCGCCAGGTTTGCTTTTCCTGGGACTTGGTGCGACATGCTCGGCTGTTGGCACTATGCCGGGCAGTGGCCGGCGGTTACCGGGCGGGGAACTCCGCGAGCGATTGAAATCGCTCGCTCCTATACAACGTCCCCGAGGGACGTTCCCCCGGCTCGGCATTCAATCAACGCAGAAGATTTCGTCCCGCAGGGACGACGTATCCGAGCGAGGGATTTCAATCCCTCGCGGAGCCCGCGGCCTCCGCCATCCGGACACGGATGGCCTCAACGTATGCCGCGGCCTTCTCGGCGTCCGGGTGACCGAGCTGCCGAAGGAAATCGACCCGAACCTGCATGTGCGCAACCGCCTCGCCGAGTTCTCCCAACCGCTCGTAAACGACTCCCAGATTCCACGACATGTTCCCATCGCCGAGCCGATCGCCGATCTCGCGGGTGATCTCCAGCCCCTGCTCGTAAAACTCGATCGCGAGCTGAGGTTCGCCGAGGTCGTAGTTGGCATTTCCTAGGCTTCCGAGGGCATTGGCCTCGCCTCGCCGGTCGCCGATACTGCGGGCGATGGCGAGCGCCTGCTCATAGAACTCTATCGCGCACCGGGTTTCGCCGAAGTAGGCGTTTCCGAGGTTTCCGAGGTCTTGTCCTTCGCTGCGCCGATCGCCAATCTCGCGAGAGATCACGAGTGAAGCCTCGTGGTACTCGATTGCCCGTCGAGCTTCGCCTAGGTTGTCGTAGCAAAGGCCTAGGTTTCCGAGGTGGCTGCCCTCCATCGCCCGATCCTTTGTTTGCCGTGCCCCGGCAAGCCCAGCTTCGAGCCAGGCGATGTGCTCACTTGGAGTGAGGCGCAGAAGGAGGATGTAGACGCCAGCGCCTGGGTATTGGCTCACTAGCCGCGCAGCCTCTCCCTTCCCCTGAAAGTTTTCGGCAGCCCAAGCCTGGCCAGCCGCTATTTGAGGGCGTTCGCGATCGAACAGGGCGAGGCCGGCGAGGATGTGTTCGTTGCCTTGAAAGTAGAGTTCCTGTGCTCGGACGAGTGCAGCACAGTAGAACTCGGCATGCCGTAGCCGTCCGAGCGCCTTTTCCTCCTCCGACAGCCGCGAGGCCGCGAACGCTCGCGCGAGGTCGTGGAGCTTGTAGCGCCCGTCCTTGCCGTCGAGCAAACTACCGCGCACAAAGGCTCCGAGGGTCTCATCGGAGCCCTCCTCTCCCAGCCCCCATACGGCGCCCGCCGCAGGAGCGTCGAACGCTCCGATAAAGACGGCGAGGTGGCGATAGCGCACTTGAAAAGCGTCTGCTAAGAGGGAAAGCCCAAGTCCGAGCGCGCCGCCGCCAAGTTTCGCCTGTTCGTTTTCCCCACCCAGACGCTTTTCATACTCTTCGACCGAGAGATCCGGCCGGTCCGCCAGAGTGCTCGCCGCGACCCGTAGTGCGAACGGGAGGTATCCGCAGAGTCGTGCGATCGTGGTCGCCCGGTCGCCGATGCGAGGGGCGATTTCGCGGAGCAGCGCCTGGGCGTCTCCATCCGGTAAGAGATCAAGATCCCGAGTTGCGAGCCCGGGAAGGGAGAAACGTTGGCGCGAGGTGACGAGGAGGACGTTCCCCGCGGGCGGGATCAGCGGCTCCACCTGTGCCTGCCCCGAGGCGTTGTCCATCAAGAGAAGAGCCCGCTTCTCCCTGAGTACCTCACGGTACAGCGCCGCGAGCTGGGGACCTTCCGGCAGTTTCGCCTCAAGATGGAAAGCGCGGATCACATGCGCCATCGCTTCCGCGGTCGAGACCGACGTTTCGCTCACCCCTTGCAGGTCGAGGAAGATCTGCGCATCCGGGTATTCCGCGCACAGCTCCCGTGCGAGCATCAGGGCGAGCACCGTCTTGCCGACTCCTCCTTGACCCCGGAGGCCGCAGATCGTTGTGCCACCCTCGCGGATCTTCAGTCGGAGCGCTTCGAGATCGTCCGTGCGGCCGACGAAATCAGCCGGTGGGGTGGGCAGCTGGTGGCGGACGGAGAGGTAGCCCGCTGGGGTGAGAGCGATCTGCGGCGAGGGAGAGGTTCCCTCCAACAGACTCTGAATCTCGCTCGCGATGCAGGAAAGCTCCAGCTCCCTGTTATCGCCGCGGAAGCTGGCCAGCGGTCGGCCGTCGAGCGGTCGTGCCTGGAGCGATGCGATCTCAGCGACCTTGGTCCAGCCGCAGGACCGTGCGATCACTGGAACGACGTGCAGCCCTTCCGCCTGTTGCCGGGCGAGGATCACCGGCACTTCGCTGTCGCGGATGAAACCCGAGTTCAGGAAATCGACCGAGACCAGAAGCACGGCGACTTTGGCGCGCGCGATCGCGGCCTCGATCTCGGAAAGCCATGGCGTGCCCGCGCGGATTCGCCCGTCCTCCCAAAGCTCGATCCGCCCCTCGCGCTCCAGAACCGCCAGATGTTGGACGAGGCGGTCCTTCCACGCGCGGTCGCGGTGGCTGTAGCTGATGAACACCGTGGGCTTCGGCATGTACGGGAATCATATGGCGAAGAGGGGGGGGCCATGGGCCGGGCTTTCAGCCCTCTGGGTATTTTGGGCAGCCAGTAACCCAGGGCGTTGCCCTGGGCTGTCATAGAACGTGCCTTTGGCCCTGTACGATCTAGATTGAGCAGGCTCCGTCGCGAGCGCCGAAGGCGCGGCCTACCACAGCCTGGGGCAACGCCCCAGGTAAAAGTAGCTACCATGATGGGGAGGGCTGAAGGCCCGATTTATTGGGCCGGCTCTGGCATCGCTCTCATTCCTCGTTCTTGGAGGTCGCGGCCAATTCTGCCATCAGGTCGTCGACTGTGCCTCGCCGTACTTCCCCGCGTGCGAACTCTTCTCGGGCCTGTTGGATCCTGGCTGCAAGGGCTTCGCGACGCTGCTCTTTCGGCGTGTTCTCCATGCGCTGGCCTCCGTGGCTCAGTCACAGGGACCGAAATAGAAGCGGTTTTCACCGGGATCGAGCGCGAAGCGAATCCTTTCGAGGAAGCCTCGATAGCCGATGAAGTTTCCGGCTCGCCAGTCGGTGGAAACGAAGACGCTGCCTTCGACTTCGAGCGATTCGCCTTCGTCCGCCGGAAGGCGGAACAAGCAGGGGACGACCGATCCTTCGATTGTGCCCCAGCGGCCTGAATAGCGAATTCGCTGCCCGCTTTCGGGATGAAGTCCGGCGAGTTCCGCTACCTCCCAATCGAGAATCGACCAAGTGGCGCCTGTGTCTAAGAGGGCGAGGAATTCCTGGTCGAGGGGGGCGACACGGAAGCGGATGAAAATCTTGGAGCCCGGTTCGAGGTGGCTGCTGGCGGAATCGTGGAATCGGGCCGAGCCGCAGGTGAACTCCCGCCCCTTTTGAGTCAGGATCACCGATTCAATCGATCCGATGAACCAATGCCCGCGGCCTCGGGACCATTCGATTTAGTTGGGCCAGAACGGCCTTGAGCGATTCGGCCGCGGCGAGAAGGCGGTCGCCATCGAGGGCGACCCATTGGCCGCGGAGAGCTTGGGATTCCTTCTCCAGCCATCGAAATTCCCGGGAGCGATCCGCTGGCGCGGGCGAGGCTTCGACCGAAACCACTTTCGGCGGTGCAAGGGTGCGCTGCCAGAGATCCAGGTCCGGTGAAGCGAGACCCTGCTCAAAAGCGATCTCCAGCAGCCGACGGGCCGAGAGAATCTGACCTTGGTCGACGTGATCGCGAATCAGGTCCGAATAGGAGGCGGCCTGGCTCGAATTCTCTTCTGCGGCGATCGAGAGGGCTCTAGGCATCGTCGTTACGTCCTTTTCCGAACGCCCGATTCTACATCGATTCGAAAGACCCGCCGTGCGACTTCGAAGATTGGGACGTGGGAGTTCCTCCTCCCCGCCCCCATTCGCCCGGTGTACACTTGGCCCAAGGCAAAAAGCCAGGCGGTCCCTGGGGGGCTGCTGTTCACGAATCATGTCGGAAGATTGGAAATCTGAGGTACCGCGATGCTGCCGAAGCGCAACTCCCGTCTCTCCACTCCGTTCGTCCGTGAGGGCGGAGTGCTCCGTGAGGCGACTTGGAATGAGGCTCTCGAACGGGTCGCCGCGGGCTTTGCCCGGGCGATCGAGAAAAACAGTTCGCGGGAGAAGTCGCCGTTCGGGTTGTTCTCCTGCTCCAAAACCACCAACGAGATGAACTATGCGGCACAGAAGTTCACTCGGGCGGTGATGGGCAGCAACAACATCGACAGCTGCAACCGAACGTGACACGCCCCTAGCGTCGTCGGTCTGGCGACGGTCTTGGGAGCCGGTGGCAGCACGAGTTCGTACCGTGAGGTGGAAGACACAGACCTGATCATCCTGTGGGGGAGTAACGCCCGGGAGACGCATCCGATCTTCTTCCATCACGTCTTGAAGGCGCTCCACAAAGGGGCGAAGCTGATCGTGATCGATCCGCGGCGGACGACCTCCGCCCAGTGGGCCGATCTGTGGCTCGGCATCGACGTCGGCACCGACATCGCGCTCGCCAACGCGATCGGCCGCGAGATCATCGCCAAGGGCTGGCAGAATCGGGATTTCGTCGAGAACGCGACCAGCGGGTTCGAGGCCTACAAGGCGCACGTCGAGCCCTATACCTTGGAGCATGCCGAGAAGGTGACCGGCGTACCGGCAGCGCTGATTGCCCAAGCGGCCGCGATGTATTCCAAAGCCGGGAAAGCCGAGCTGTGCTGGACGCTCGGCATCACCGAGCATCGCCATGGGGTGGACAACGTCGTCTCGCTGATCAACCTCGCGTTGCTTACCGGCCACGTCGGCCGCTACGGCTCGGGGTTGAATCCCCTGCGGGGCCAGAACAACGTGCAGGGCGGGGGAGACATGGGCGCGCTGCCCGATCGTCTGCCGGGCATTCAGCATGTCGAAAACGACGAGCTGCGCGAGAAATTCGAAGCCGCCTGGGGGGTGACGATTCCGCCCAAGAAGGGGTGGCACCTCTCCGAGATGTTCGAGGCGATGGAGCATGGCGAACTCGATACGCTCTACGTGATCGGCGAAAACCCGGCCGACTCCGAAGCCGATCGCCACCGGGCGCTCAAGCTGCTCCAAGGGCTCGATCTGCTGGTGGTTCAGGACATCCTGTTCACCAAGACCGCCGAGATCGCCGACGTGGTGCTCCCCGCCGCCGCCGGCTGGTGCGAATCCGAAGGGACGGTCACCAGCAGCGAGCGCAAGGTCCAGCGGGTGCGCCGCGCGGTGGCGCCGCCCGAAGGCGTGCGCGATGACTTGGACGTGCTGTTCGATCTCGCCCGGCGCCTCGGCCACGATTGGGGCGCGCCGGTGGCGGAAAAGGTTTGGGACGAGCTGCGGGCTTTGAGCCCCGTGCATGCCGGGATGAGCTATTCCCGCTTGGAAGAGATGGGCGGCATTCCCTGGCCCTGCTATGACGAGGAGCACCCGGGCGAGCTGTTTCTCCACGCGCGCCTGTGGGAGCGGCCGGTGCTCGGGCCGCGGGCGCCGTTCAGCCTGGTGGATCAGGTCGATCCGGCCGATCCGCTGGACGAGACCTTCCCGCTCCGCCTGACCACCGGGCGGCACCTGGATTCGTACAACACCGGTGTGCAGAGCGGCGGCTACAACTATCCCCGGCGGCGCGGGGCGACGATCGATTTGGCACCTGAGGACGGTGTGCGCTGGGGGGTCGAAGAAGGGGAGACCGTGAAGATCAGCTCGCGGCGCGGCTCGGTGCTCGCACCGGTGCGGTTCGATCAGGGGCTACGCCCCGGGCTCGCGTTCATGACGCTCCATTTCCCGGACCAGATGGCGACCAACGATCTGACCCTGGATTCGGTCGATCCCCGTTCCGGCACCGCCGAGTTCAAGGCCACGGCCATTCGGCTCGATCGGGTGGCGGAAGAAGTCCACGCGTAAACGGAGGAGATCCGATTGGACCTGCATTTCACCCAGGATCAGCCGACCGACGACGAGCGGGCCGCCGTCGATGCCGAGTTGGGCGCCCCGTCGAGCGGCTGGACCGGCGGCGCGCGGGATACCGATCTCGACGGCCGCACGTCCGACGGCGGCATCTCGGCCCAGGCGCGCCATCGGCTGCTGCCGACCCTCCACGCGATCCAAAGGAGGATCGGCTGGATTAGTCCCGGCGCGCTCAACTACGCGAGCTTGCGCTTGGGCCTGCCGCCCGCGGAGAGCTACGGCGTCGCCTCGTTCTACGGTCTGTTTTCAACCGTTCCCCGGCCGCCTGTGGTGGTCCACATCTGCGACGACATCGCCTGCCGTGCGCGGGGGGCCGAAGGGATGCTGGAGGTCCTGGGCTCGACCGGGGTGATTCCGGCCTCTTCGACCTTCCTGCGCAGCCCGTGCCTCGGCCTCTGCGAGCGGGCGCCCGCCGCGATGGTTACGGTCGCGGGGCAACATCACGGCGAGAAGGTTTTGGCCCCGGCGACGATCCCGTCGATCCGCGCCGCGCTGCTCGATCCGGAACTCGGCGGCGCGCCGGACGTTCTCTCCACCGAGCGGTCGGTGCCGCAAGCAGTTCCATCGAATCCAACCGGCCAGCCGCAACTGCGGCTCCTGTCGCGCATTGGCCGCCCTGAGGCGGGAACGCTTCCCGACTACCTCGCGACCGGCGGGTATCAGGGCCTCGCCAAGGCGTTCGAGATCGGTCCCGAGCGGGTGGTCGAAGAGGTGCTGCTGAGCAAACTGCTCGGCCGCGGGGGGGCCGCGTTTCCCGCCGGGCGAAAGTGGCAGGGGGCGCGCGATTCCGGCCGGCAGCCGCTTTTGGTCTGCAACGCCGACGAGTCGGAGCCGGGGACGTTTAAAGACCGAGTGTTGATCGAAGGCGATCCGTTCGCGCTGATCGAGGCGATGACGATCGCCGGTTTCGCGATCGGCGCCGAGCTGGGCTACCTCTACCTGCGCGGCGAGTATCCGCTCGCCTGGGAGCGAATGGAACACGCCCTCGCCGAGGCGCGGAAGAGCGGCCACCTGGGCGAGAACGTGTTGGGCCAAGGCGTACGTTTCGACATCCAACTGTTTCGCGGCGCGGGGGCCTACATCTGCGGCGAGGAGACGGCGCTGTTCAACTCGATCGAAGGGTACCGCGGCGAGCCGAGGAACAAACCGCCCTATCCGACCCAATCGGGCCTCTTCGGCCGGCCGACGGTGGTGAACAACGTCGAGACGCTGGTGAACGTGCCGTGGATTCTGCGCGAGGGGGGCGCGGCGTTTGCCGCGATCGGTACTCCCGGCTCGACCGGCACGAAACTGTTCTGCCTGTCTGGAGCGGTGGCGCGGCCGGGGGTGTACGAGGTGACGTTCGGCGCGACATTGCGCGAGCTGCTCGATTTGGCCGGCGGCACTACGGGCTCATTGCGCGCGATCCTGATGGGCGGCGCCGCGGGCGGTTTCCTCGGGCCGGCCGATCTGGACGTTCCGCTCACGTTCGAAGGGCTGCGCGCGGCGGGCGCGGCGCTCGGCTCGGGCGTCATCTTGGTGTTCGACGAGACGGTCGACCTGGCCGACATCCTGGTGCGCATCGCCGCGTTTTTTCGGGACGAGTCGTGCGGTCAGTGCGTTCCTTGCCGGGTGGGCACCCAGCGCCAGGAAGAAATCTTGGGGCGCCTGGCGCGCAAGCGGCCGATCGGCTCAGCGGATCAAGAGGTGGCTCTGCTGCGTGAAATCGGCCAGGCGATGCGTGACGCGTCGATCTGCGGCCTCGGCCATACCGCGTCCTCGGCGATTGAATCGGCGCTCTCTCGGTGGAGGATCTTCGCGTGACCGAATCGATCTGGCAAAAGAACCCCGTGGACGCGCCCGACCTACGCATTCCGGTCCCGCGCGGGCCGCTGCCGATCCTGCCCGACCGCCCCGTGGGCAGGACGATCGAGATCACGATCGACGGGCAGTCCGTGGCGGTCGAAGAGGGCAAGACGATCCTAGAAGCCGGCCGCGAGATCGGCATCGACACCCCGACGCTCTGCTACCTAGAAACGCTCGAACCGGTGAACGTCTGCCGCATCTGCGTCGTCGAGCTCGAAGGGTCGCGCACGCTGGTTCCCGCCTGCTCGCGGAAGGTCGAGCCGGGGATGAAGATCCAAACCGATTCCGAACGGGTCCGCCTGTCGCGCCGGATGGTGCTCGAATTCTTGGCCTCGTCGGTCGACGTTTCGACCGCTCCCGAGATCCAGGAGTACATGGTCCGGTACGACGCCAAACCCGAACGCTACGGCCCGCCCGCCCCCCGCGCCGCGGTCGGCGAACGCGACGCCGCGCGCGCCGGAGCGCATGAGACAGGCAACGGAAGCCAGGCCGGAACGGTGCACCAGCCGACGAAGATCGACAACGATCTCTACGTCCGCGACTACAGCAAGTGCATCCTCTGCTACAAGTGCGTCGAGGCCTGCGGCGAGGACGCCCAGAACACCTTCGCGATCGCCGTCGCCGGCCGTGGTTTCGATGCGCGGATCTCGACCGAATACGCGGTGCCGCTGCCGGAATCCGCCTGCGTCTACTGCGGCAACTGCATCGCGGTCTGCCCGACCGGCGCCCTGATGGGCAAAGCCGAGTACGACCATCGCGAAGCGGGCACCTGGAACGAAGCAGAGCAGACCGAGACCGACACCATCTGCCCCTACTGCGGCGTCGGCTGCACCCTTACCCTCCACGCCCAAGACGAGCAGATCGTCAAAGTCACCTCGCCGCTCGACCAGTTCGTGACCTCGGGCAACCTGTGCGTCAAAGGGCGCTTCGGGTGGAGCTTCGTGCGCGGGGAGCGGCGGGGGTAGGAGGCGGGCCTTCTTTCGGGGCAGCTCGGCTTCTCAGCCCTCACCCCCAACCCCTCTCCCAAAGGGCGAGGGGAGCCGGAAAAGCGTTCAAAGTCCCTCTCCTTGGGGAGAGGGACGTTGGGTGAGGGAAAACTCGGGGTTTCAAGGTAGACGAGCGT
>JBBRUC010000090.1:0-22903 GCA_038248205.1 Thermoanaerobaculia bacterium | reverse complement strand
GTCCTCCTCCGCAACCTCCAGGTGGCCCGCTCGGCCGAAGAGGTCCTTAAGCGCCTCGGTGGAGGCAGTCCGGCGCCGCAGTTGAAGATCCCTGTTTCCCCAAAGTCCGAGCCGCCGCGCTCGATCCACCCGGCACGCGAACCGGCGGTCGCCCTACCCACCGGCCCGCCCGCCGGTACCGCGATCGAAGGCCCCCTCGGCATGCGGATGCGCTTCGTGCCGCGCGGCATCTACACGATCGGCAGCCCGGAGGATGAGCCGGGGCGGTTCGATAACGAGGTGCAGCACGAAGTCCAACTCACCCGCGGCTTCTGGCTCGGCGAGACACCGATTACTCAGGGCCAGTGGAAGCAGCTCGTGCCCGGGCCGAAGCAGCCCTCGATTTTCAATTCGGGCGGCGACGACCTCCCAGTGGAGAACATCAACTGGTTCGAGGCGGTCGAGTTCGCCAACCGTTTGTCGGATCAGGAGGGGCTCCAGCGTTGTTATGAGCTGGTGAATCCCAAGGGTACGCTCGGCGGCGGGGACTTTACCTGCGAGAACGTGATCTTCGCCGGACTGGACTGCCTGGGCTACCGCCTGCCGACCGAGGCGGAATGGGAAGTTGCAGCCCGAGCGGGCGTTGATCCTTCGACGGCAAAGGCTCTCGATCTTGATTCCGTCGCCTGGTTTTCGAAGAACGCGGGACGCACCACCCATCCGGTCGGCAAGAAGGCCGCGAACAGCTGGGGATTCCACGACCTCCTGGGCAACGTGTTCGAATGGACCGGGGACCGGTTCGGCGTCTATCCTACGGGCCGGGTGATCGATCCTCTCGGGCCTCCCGAGGGCACGAGCCGGGTGTTCCGAGGCGGCTCGTGGGTCTCGGACGCGCGGGACTGTCGCGCGGCCTATCGCGATTGGAGCGACCCGTCGGTCCGCTGGAGCTTCCTGGGCTTCCGCCTTGCCCGAGGTCAATCTGCGCTCGAGCCCAGGGGGGCGGAGCCCCAGGACCTGCGGCCCCGGCGTCGAGGAGAGCCGGAATAGCGCGGGACGCGCCCGCTCTCCCCGCGCCGTGGGCCGCAGGCGGTGCGCTTCAGGGCGGTTTGCGGCGCGTCACCCCTTGGACGGAAGGTAGCGCTCCTTCCGGGCTTCCTCTCACCTCTCCACGGACCGAAACGAACGGTACGACAGTCGCGGACACCGGTCCGCTGGTCCGTAGGATCATTCCTGAGGTCGGGAGGAACGTTCCTGAGATTCAGCGGATTGTTCCTGAGATCTAGAGGAATGTTCCTCAGGTCTAGCGGAACGTTCCTGAGATCGCGAGGAATTTTCCTGAGGTCCAGAGGAACGTTCCTGAGGTCAGGAGGAATGTTCCCGAATTCCAGAGGACAACTCCTGGCGACCAGCGGACAACTCCCGGTGCCGTGCGGAACATTCCGGAGATCTGGAGGAGACTTCCTGTCGTCCAGCGGAATTTTCCTGGCATCCGGCGGAGCATTCCCGGCATCGAGAGGAACATTCCTGTGATCTGGCGGAGCACTCCTGTGATCTGGCGGAGCACTCCTGTGGCCTGGCGGAGCATTCCTGCCATCGAGAGGAGTATTCCTGGCATCCGGAGGAGCATTCCCGGGATTCAGCGGACCGCTCCGCCGGCTTGGCGGAGCGGTGAATCCTTCCTGCTCACTGCTTGCCGCGCCCGGGGGAGCGGTGTCCGCATCGCGCGAACCGCGACGCGCGACCGCAGGTTCACTACCCCTTGTCGAAGATCTTCTGCGCTTTGCGCACCACGAACCCCTCGCGCTCATAGAAGCGGTGGGTCTGTTCGCGCAGGACGTTGCAGCGAACGCGAACCTTCGGCAAACCCTGGGCGGACGCCCAAGCCTCCGCGGCGCGCAGCAGCAGCGGCCCGATGCCCTTGCCGCGCTCCGTGTCTCGGATGACCAGGCCGTAGATCTCGGCGAACGGATCGCTTTCGACCATCTCGATCTTTCCCACGTGCAGCCAGCCGATCAGGTGCCCGTCCCGCTCGGCCGCGAACACCCGCTGGTCCGGCCGGGGGAGCAGTTTGATCAGCCGTTCCTGCATTCGCTCCGGCGGAGTCGGATAGCCGAGTTGGTCCGAAAGGGTCGCGATATCTCTCGCATCCTCGAGGGTCGCCGGGCGGATCGTCGGCACGCTCATCCGTCGAGTGGCATCGGCCGAGAGTGCTTTTGCAGGAAGGTGACGAGCGGCGCCACTTCGGGCGGCAGATCGAGATCGTCCAGTTCGAACCGGGCGGTGCCTGCCGCCGATTCGATCTCGACCTCGTAGTTCGTGAGATCGCGCGCTGCCGAGGCGGGTTTCGGTGCGGAGGCTCCCTCCTGGCCCTCCTTGGCGGCCAGGCCGCTCTGTTCCACCAGTCGTTCGAGCTGCGCGCGCTCCCGGCTGTCCAACGAATCGGGCGCCAGCTCACAACCGCGAAGGAATCCGGCAAAGCCCCCCGACTGGCGAAACCGGATTTTCTTGATCGTCATCGGGGGGCTTGCCTTTCTCGCGCGCCGGAAACGGCGCTGCGTCAGGCTAGAAGCCTACATCCTTCCAGGCCTTGAGGACCGCTTTCTCCTCGGTGCCGCCCGTGCCGTACAGCTCACCCGCGCTCGAAGTGGTCTTGGCGACCATGTCGAGGAAGTCGCTGGCCGGGCTGAGCGAGCGCAAAGCGTTGTACCAAATCTTGCCCGGCTTGTCCCAGGCATTGCCGCCGAGCGCGCGCGCGAACAGGTAGAAAGCGTGGTTCGGAATGCCGGAGTTGATGTGGACGCCGCCCGAGTCGGACGTCCCCTTGTACTTCTTCGAGAGGTGCTTCGGCTGCGGGTCGGTGCCCAGGATCGGGTCGTTCTCGTAGGCTGTTCCTTCTTTGAAGGTGCGCAGCGATTTGGCCGTGGTTGCCGGGCCCATGATGTCGGGGCCGATCAACCAGTCGGCCTTGTCGGCCTTCTGCTTTTTCTTCCACTGCTTGACCAGCGAGCCGAAGACGTCGGCGAAGTGCTCGTTCAACGCGCCGGACTCGTTGACGTACTCCAGGTCGGCCGTGAAGCTGACGACGCCGTGGGTCAGCTCGTGGCCGACCACGTCGAGCGATTTGGTGAAGCGGATGAAGATCTCGCCGTCGCCATCGCCGTAGGCCATCTGGCGGCCGTTCCAGAAAGCGTTGTTGTAGCGGCTCCCCATATGCACGCTCGAAACCAGCGCCATGCCCTGGTCGTCGAGCGAGTTGCGGTCGAGCACCTTCTTGTAGAAATCGTGCGTCGTGCCGGAATGGTCGTAGGCCTCGTTGACCGCCGGATCCTTCGACCTCTTGTCGCCTTCGCGGCGGACGATCTTGCCGGGCAGAAACGACGAGCCGCTGTTCTTGTTGTCGTAGATCAGACGGGCTTTTTTCGTGTCCGGTACCGCGAGCGAAGCGACGGTCGGAAATTCGCTCAAGGCCACCCGGGTGGCGCGCAAAGAGGCCGATCGGGCGATCGCCTCGATCGCGAGCCTCCGGACCTTCGGATCGTCCGAGTCGGCCATGTGGTCGAGCACGTACGGCGGCAGAATGCAGTGAATCGGGTTCGGGCAGCAGGACATGGCGATTCTCCTCTTGTCTTTCCGCGGGCCGAGGTGCCCGCTGCGGACGCGCGCGGCGAACGAAAAAATAGACGGCCGCAACGGTCCACGTTTCGGGACGGACCGGCGCTTGAGAGAAGAGGCGGGTGGGGTGTGCTTTTCGTTACAGAGAAGGCGCAATTTCAGGGAGCTGATCGTCCCACCCAAGGGGAGGTCAAGGCCGGAGGGTGTCCTCGGTCGCCTACGAGTCCTTGTTCTTGCCCCGCGTAAGCTCCTGCATCAGATCGACTTGGATCTGCTGGACTTCGAGCAGGCGGCGCCACTGGTGATGCAGCAGATTGTCGACACGGCTCGCCAGGAGGCGGATCTCCAGCTCGGCCTTGAGGTTCACCTGGTAGTCGTTTTCGGCGCGCGCGCGGTCTTTGGATTCCTGCCGATTCTGGCTCATCATGATCACCGGCGCCTGCAGCGCGGCAATGCAGGAAAGGATCAAGTTGAGCAGGATGAACGGAAAGGGATCGAACGGCCGGCGGAGCAGGGCTATCGTGTTGACCGCGATCCAGACGATCAGGAAGAAGCCGAAGCTCAAGATGAACTTCCAGCTGCCGCCGAACTTCGCGACCTTGTCGGCCACCCGCTCGCCGAAAGTGAGGGCGCTCTGGAATTCCGCGTTGGTGTTGGCCGACATCAGACTCTGCTTTTCGATCACCGCAAGCACTTCGCGTTCCAGGTCGGAGAGTTCACCGATCTCGGTTTCGATCAGGCGCTCGGCCTGCCGCGCGCGGTAGCGTGCCAGGCATTCGGTGCAGATCGTCGACGAGGCTCCCCACTCGGGATGCTCGGCGGCGATCATCTGCGTGAGCGCCGGGCGGATCATCTCGGCCCCGATTTCCTCGCGATTCCTCTGACCGCAGACGGAGCAGGCGGTGTTGGGCGAACTCAATCGTCATCCCTCCCGGTGTCGTGTCGGGCTCTCGGGGCTCCGAACCGGCGGAGCGGCCTCGGAATCCTTGGGCAAGGGACGCGTGGCTGGCAGAGGAGCCGCGAGGCCGCCCCCGAGCGCCCCGAGCGCCTCGTCCAGCTCCGCCTGGGAGGAGTAGGCGTGGAGCCGCCGGTCTTTTTGATACCCCTCGGCGTGGGCTACCAGCCGGTTCACGTTCCGGGTGAAGCGCAAGTCAAAAACCCAGCGGCGAAGCTCCGGATAGATGAAGCCAGCCACCGCGAGCACGGGGGCGAGCCACTTATCCCAGATCGGAATGAACGGCACCCACCAGATCAGGCCGCCCACCACCAGGCCCGCGAGCGCATAGACCACGCGGGAGGCGGGATCTCCCCGGCGCCAGAGGTCGTAGTTGGACTGTTCGAGACGGGTCTGCTCGACCGCGAAGGAGACGTACTGGGGCAGGGCCGCCTCCATCACCTCGCGTTCGAGGGTCTGCCAATAGCTCGGCAGCCCACCTGACTCGCCGTAGCTCGCGCGGATCTCGGCGAGCTTCCGGGCGGCGATCTCGCGCAGTTTCCCCGCGGCTTCCGACGGCAGCAGCGCGCGCCGACGGTGCTCGCACTCTTGGAGCACGGCGAACAGGACATTGCCGAAGTCGAACGAAGAGCCGGCGAGATTGATCATTCGCAAGCCCTACTGTGGTGGTTCCGCCGCATCGTCCGCGGCCTGCCGACGCTGGGTGTACTGGATCACGCCGAGCTGTTCGAGCAAGCGATTGCCGTCGATGATCGTGTTACCCCCCGGAAGCTTCGGGATCTGGCGCAGCTCCTTCTTCTGCAGCGCCTCGATCAGCTGCAAGCTCACATAGGCGTCGCCTGCGCTGCCGTTCAGCGCGTCGCGCTCTCGGCGGATGCCCTCGGCGGTCGCCCGCTTTTCGGCGAGGGTCGCGGTCGCCGCCTGTTGGCGCTGGACCAAATAGGCGTCCGCCGCCCTCTGCGCTTGCTGGAACTCGCCTTCGGTGCGGGTCAGTTTTTCGGTCAGGTCGGCGATCCTCGCCTGCAGGTTCGCCTGGTTCAGCTGCACCGTCGCGTTGATCTCCGATTCGAGTTTCTCGGCCTGCTTCTCGGCTTCCTTGCGCTTGTTGATTAGCGCCTGGTACTCCGCCTTGAACTGGAAATCGCCGAGCAGCACCTGCTCGACCAGGACGCCGTACGGCTGGAGGTGCTCCGACATGAGCCGGGTCGCGTCGGCCGCGGCGGCGAAACGTTTGGTCGGGTTGTAGAACTCCTCGGAATCGAGCCGATTCAAGACGTCGCGCACATAGGTCCGGGCCTGCGGGCGGACCAGCCGCTCCTCGACGTCGTCGGTCGAGCTGGCGACGAACTTCCAGACGTAGCCCGCCTTGGCGGGGTCGATCCGCCAGCGAACGGTGACGTCGGTCTCGATGTCGTTGCCATCGCGCGTTTTGAACCGCAAATCATCCTTGCCGGTGCGGTCTCCGGACTTGCTGTCGGAGGTCATGGCAAGGTTGCGCAGCGAGATGTCGAACACCTGCCAATCGCCGACCACGGGAAAGAAGAAATAGGTCGCCCCCGGCGCATATTCCGAATACGTGCCGGTCAACTTGTTGAAGCGGACGCCGACCTCGGTCGCCCCGGTATGGGAGGGAAGGCAGCCGCCGAGCGCCAAGGGCAAGAGGAGGGCCGCGAGCGCGAGCGCCCGGTGCGAGAGAGGGGAGCTAAGCTGGATCATGAGCCGGTTCATTTCGGGTTTCCGCCGACGAGTTTGTCGAGGTTGGTCGGGTCTTCCGTGATGTAGATCGGACCCTTGATGGCGTCGAGCAGCGCCAGGCCGCGGCGCAGGCGCAAGAGCTTCGCCGAGCCCGACCCTTCGAGCGCCCGGTTGATCGCTTCGGTGCCGCTCGCCTCCGCGCTCTTGACCAGCAGGTCGGCTTCGGCGCGTTTTTGCCGTTGGTACAGATCCTTCTTGGCGTTGATCTCGGTGATCTGCGCCTCGTACTCGGCGGTTTTGACGTTGACCAGGTTCTGTCCCTCGGCGAGGACCTGATTGAGCCGAGTTTGCACTTCGGCCTGTTTGGTGACCTCGCGGTTGCTCAAGACCGATTGGTCCTGAAGCTTGCGCTGCTCGGTGAGCGCTTGGAAGGTCTCGGGGTAGTCGTATTGGCGCACCAGGACGTCCACCAGTTGGAGGCCGGTCGCCTTCAATTTCTCGGAGAGTGCCGCTTTGAGCGCCCGCACCTGAATCAGCCGCTTGGGCAGGTAGAACTCCTCGGCGAGCAGCTCGCCCAAGAACTGTTTGGACAGCGGATCGGTCAGGCGGACGACGGCGCCATCCTCATAGTTCTTGCCGAAACCGAACTTCGAAACGACCAGATAGGGATCGGCGATCCGAAACAGCACCGTGACGTCGATGTCGACCGGATAGCCATCCACCGTCGGCACCTTGATCGCCGCCATCTGGCGATGGCCGGCCGATTTTTCTTGCGGGTTGTTGGTGAACTCGACCACCCGGATGTCGCGCGGGAAGGTCTCGATCCGCTCGTATCCCGAAACCTCGCGGCGCCAGCCTGGGTAAACCGCCTCTTTTTGTAGGCCCTTGCTCAAACCGAACGAGATCTGACGGATGCCGATCTCATTTGGCGGCACGTAGGTGACGAAGCAGGCCCGCAGCAGAAAAATCGGGATGATCAGCAGAAAGATCCGCCGGCTCACTTTGCCGAAACGCTCGCGCAGCTGCTGAAGAAATTGAGATTGGACTCGGAACCGGGGGGCGCTGGCCATGTTCGCTCACTCCTCGAAAGTCGGAGCGATCGGAAAGAAGGTATGTTTCTCGATCGACTGGGGAGTCTAGCGCAACCCGAGGGGTCGGATGGGGAGATAGAGGTGTGCACGCGGTTTGCACCCATGGGCTCCCTAGCCTACGGTCGCGCCGCTTTGGCCGCTTTCACCGGATTGGAGGCATCTTGAAACGAACCTACGCCCTGCTCGCCGCCTGCTCGATCGCCTTGCTCGCGTTCTCCGCCTCCGCCGTGCCGCTTCGTCGGCCCGGGGAAACCACGTACCCGGCGCCGACGCTGCAGTTTCATACCCTGGATGGCAAAGAGCTTGGGCGGAAAGACTTTGCGGGCAAGCTCGTCTTGGTCGATTTCTGGGCCACTTGGTGCGGTTACTGCGCCAAGGCCCGGCCGGAGATCGAAGCGATCGCCAAGCGCCACGCCTCCCAGCCGTTCACCCGGGTCTCGATCAGCGCCGATTCGAGCGAAGAAACGCTGCGTCGCTTTTTGGCTGCGCACCCGGCGTTGTCGCACCAGGTTTGGGACGGCCAGGGCGAGCTGCGCCGCCTGTTCGGGGTTCGGGCTCTCCCGACCTTCCTGTTGATCGATTCCACCGGCCAAGTGGTCCACCTGCTGAACGGTTGGTCCGAAGGCTCTGGCGCCGGGCTCGACCGCGTCATCGCTACGGAGCTTGCCAAGCTCGCTCCCGGTTCGAGGAGTTCGGTATGAGATCGTTTCGCTTGGGTGCCACCCTCTTGGCTCTCTGCGCGGCCTTTGGCTCCGCCCAGGCGTTCGCGGTGCCGCCGGACGCTCCTCCCGAAGTGCGCGACATGAAGCCGGAGGAACTCAAGAAGATGGGGGTGGACCCCGAAACGCTCCAGTTCGCGCCGAAGCAGCTGCCGTTCCCCGCGCCGGATCTCAACTTCCGCACGCTCGACGGGAAAACGATCGGCACCAAGGATCTCGCGGGAAAAGTCGTCGTGCTCGACTTCTGGGCCACTTGGTGCCCCCCCTGCCGCGCGGCGCTCCCCGAGTTGGAGGTGATCGCCAAACGCTATCCGGCCGCGAAGTTCGCGATGGTCTCGGTGAGCGCGGATTTCGCGGAACCGACCCTCCGCCTGTTTCTCGCCTCCCACCCGACCTCGATCGCCCAGGTGTGGGACGGCAACCATCGGCTCCGCGCGCTCTTTGGGGTGCAGGGATTCCCCACCTACTTCGTGATCGATGCCCAGGGCCAAGTGGTCCACCGGCAGATCGATTGGACGCCGACTTCGGGAGCAACCCTCACGAAGGCGATCGAGACCCAGCTCGGCAAGATCGGCGCCGACGGAACGGGAAACTCAACCGCGGCGCTCCGGTAGGCCTTGGCGCGGGCGCCTCCAGCCCTATCCGCCGAGCCCTAGCTCCTCGATCGACTTCACTTCCAAGATCCGCTCGATCAAACCGTTCAGCTCGTCGAGCGAATCGATCGCCTCGATCTTGCCCTGAACGGTGGGGGAGACCTCCCCGAACCGTTTTCCGAGCAGCCGGATCAGAGTTTTCCGACTGCGCTCGACGCCCTTCTGCAGGCCTTGTTCGATGCCTTGTTCGATCCCCTTCTCGATGCCTTTCTCGATCCCCTTCTCGATGCCCTTCTCCAATCCCCTCGCCAGCCCCCGCTGCTCGTACTCCGCTTCCATCCGATCGGCCCATGTCATTCTCATCGTTTCGATCTCCGGGTTCGCTTGGGCGGCGTAGAGGGCGGCAAATAGCTCCGCCGCGCGCCCGGTCAATTGTAGGTATGTTTCGACGCAGTTGGTCAAGAGAAATCGCTTCAGGTCGTTGACCGGGGCCTGAGCGATCTTCCGGAGGAGCTCCAGCTTCAGCTTCGCGCGACCCATTTTGCCCGGGCGGGCCAGCGCGGCGAGCGCCCAGGCGAGCGGCTCGGATCGAGCGAGGAGCGTCTCGGCCGGGATTTTCGACAGGCCGAGCGACAGGTAGCTGAAGCGGTGGATTGGCCGATCGATTGCCTCTTCGACGTGGTCGTTCCATTGAGCGCCCGGGGCGCCCCCTCTCAAAAAGACGACGATCGATACGATCGGCACGCCGTAGCGCAGATAGAGCTGGTGCGAATAGACCCAGAGCCGATGGCCGATCGTTCGGCGATTTTCGTGCTCGATCTCCACATTCATCAGGAGCCGGCGTTTCCCGCGCCGGTCGGAAGCCGTCGCGACCAGGTCCGCTTCGCGGCGCCGGCCCGCGGGCCAATCGAGGAATACTTCTTTGTCGAGAAACGCGAAGCTCCCGGAACCCGGACCCGCGGTAAGGCGCTTCGCGAGGTCCGGATCGACAAGGCGAAGCAACTCGGGGAAAAACTCTCGGAACAGGTCTTTAAACAGCTGGTCGTGGCCGCTCATGGCGATAGGAAAACCTCCTACCGCCTAGAAGACGTAATTCACCTCTTCAATCTCGACAGTTTTCGCGCTCCGCGTCTAATTTTCCACCGCGATCAGCCGATCGATCAGGTCGACGACCCGGTTGGAGTAGCCCCATTCGTTGTCGTACCAGGAGATGACCTTGACGAAGCCGTCACCTTTGGCTTGGGTCGAGAGGGCGTCGAAGATGGAGGAGTGCGGGTTGCCGATGATGTCGGACGAGACGAGTGGTACCTCGCTGTACTCGACGATCCGCAGAAGTGGCCCTTCGGCCGCCGCGCGGACGGCGGCGTTTACTTCCCTGGCGTCCGGCTTCTTTTCGAGGCGACAGACGAAATCGATCGTCGAGCCGTCGGGGACCGGCACCCGCATTGCCAGGCCGTCGAGCTTGCCTTCCAGACGGGGCAGAACCTTGGCCACCGCGCGCGCGGCTCCTGTTGTCGTCGGGATGATGTTTTGGGCCGCCGCGCGGCTGCGGCGGAAATCCTTGTGCGGCACGTCGGCCAGGCGCTGGTCGTTGGTGTAGGCGTGGACCGTGGTCAAGAGACCTTCCACGATGCCGAAGGATTCGTCGAGGATCTTGGCGATCGGCGCCAGGCAATTGGTGGTACACGAGGCGTTCGAGACGATCCGGTGCGCGGGGGTGAGCGTCTGGTCGTTCACGCCGAGGACGATCGTGGCGTCGATCTCGTCCTTCGACGGCACAGTGAGGACGACCTTCTTGGCTCCGGCGGCGAGATGCTTCTCAAGCTGCGCCCGCTTGGTGAAGGCGCCGGACGCTTCGATCACCAGATCGACTCCCAGGTCTCCCCAGGGGATGGACGCCGGATCGCGCTCTTCCGTCATCGTGATCTTGCGGTCGTCGACGTAGAGGAAATCCTCGTCGGTCCGGACGGCGTGCGAGAAGGTCCGCATCAGTGAGTCGTACTTCAACAGGTAGGCCAGTTGCTCGTTTTCATACAGGTCGTTGATCGCGACCACTTCGAGATCGTCGCGCTCGGCGAGGATGCGAAAAACGCTCCGGCCGATGCGGCCGAAGCCGTTGATGCCGATTCGGAATTTCGGTTCCATATCTCAGGCCTCCTCGCCGTCGAGCGCGCGGAATTTTCGCAGTAGATCCACCACCCGGTGGGCGTACCCCCAGCCGTTATCGAACCAGGAGATGGTCTTCGACACCTTTTCGCCCAACACCATGGTGAGCAGCGAGTCGAAGGTGGACGAGTAGGTGCTGCGGATGATGTCGGACGAGACGATCGGATCGTCCTCGTAGGCGAGAATTCCGCGCCAATGCCCGCTGCCCGCCGCCGTGCGCATCACTTCGTTGATCGCGGCGACGGTTACCGGCTGTTCGTGCCAGCAGACCAGGTCGACCACCGAGCCGTTGGCCACCGGCACGTTCAGCGCGAGGCCGGAGACCTTCCCTTCGAGTTCCGGCAGCAGGCCCATCAGCACGTCCGCCGAGTTGCTGCTCTGCGGGATGATGTTTTCGGCCGCCGCCCGACCCCGGCGCGGGTCGTCGTTGGGCACATCTGCCAGCCGCTGCCGGCTGGTGTAGGCATGGACGGTGGAGAGGAAAGCCCGTTCGATGCCGAACGCCTCGCCCAGGATCTTGAGCAGGGGCGCCGCGGAGTGGGCGGTACACGAGGCATTCGAGACGATCGTGTGCTCGCGGCGCAGGTCGCCGTCGTTCACCCCGACGACGACGGTCAGATCGGGCGGGTCGGAGGGCGGCGAGCAGAGGATGACGCGCTTGGCGCCCATTTCGAGGTGCTTTTCGATCTCGGCGCGCGATCGGCATTTGGAGGTCGCCTCGATCACCGTTTCGACGCCGAGGTCGCCCCAGGGCACGTCGCCCGGCTTTTCGCCCGAAAGCATCGGGATGCGCTGGCCGGCGACGTACAGGTAGCCGTCGTCCTGGACCGACAGCTCGTCGGGGAACACCCCGAGGATCGTGTCGAAGCGCAGCAGGTAGGCGAGCGCCGCGTGGTCGGCGATATCGCTGATCGCGGCGACCGGAAATTCGTCGCTCTCATAGAGGATGCGGAACAGGTTCCGGCCAATCCTCCCGAGCCCCATGAGTCCAATCTTGTGGGACTCCCTCCGTAGTGACGTCATCAGCGCCGATCTCCTTCCTCGTTCAGTAGACGAGGGCGACAGGCGTCCGCCGTGGTGCCCGTCGGGTGCCATGGTATCGGCAAAGCTCTCTTTCGCGCCGCCGGGGAAGTTTGCGGCCCTGTTTCGGAGTGCGCGGGGGTGGCGGCGCGGGAGATCCTGCGGCAAGATCAAGGAGGAACACCAATGCTTCCAGCCGCCATGTCCCCAGCCCCGACCCCGCCGACCCTACCGATGCCTCGAAAGACCGCGGCGCTCGATCAAGACGCCGCCTGGGCGGCGGTCGTCGCCCGCGATCGAGGCCAAGACGGCCGGTTCGTTTTCGCGGTCGCTTCGACCGGCATCTACTGCCGTCCCTCTTGCCCCGCGCGACGGCCGTTGCGCGAGCGGGTCTCGTTCTTCGTCGACCAGCAGGCGGCGATCGCCGCGGGTTTCCGCGCCTGCCGCCGCTGCCGGCCGGGCGAGGTCGCGAGCGACCTAAAGCTTGTCGCGACGGTCCGTGCGCTGCTCGATCAGACGGCTGAGGATGCCGAGGTCGGATCGCTCACTCTCGCCCAGCTGGCCCGCGAGGTGGGGATCAGCCCCTCGCATCTTCAAAGAACGTTCCAGCGGGTGATCGGCATCTCGCCGCGCGAATACCTGGCGGCTCGCCGCGCCGAGCGCCTGAAAGAAAGCCTACGCTCCGGCGATTCGGTGACCGATGCTCTCTATGACGCCGGCTACAGCGGATCGAGCCGCCTCTACGAGCAAGCCGACGGCCGCCTCGGCATGCCGCCGGGCGCCTACCGGCGAGGGGGCGAAGGGATCAGGCTCCGCTTCACGATCGCCGCATCGAGCCTCGGCCGGGTTCTGCTCGCGGCGACCGAAAGGGGGATCGCCGCCGTAGCCTTGGGCGATTCCGCGGAGACGTTAGAGAGCGATTTGCGCCGCGAGTACCCGAACGCCGAGATCACCCGCCACGCCACCCCGGCCGCGTCCGATCCGGAACTCGCCGCCTGGACCGCCCCGGTGCTCGCCGCGCTGGAAGGCGCGAGCGCCGATCTAGCCCATCTGCCGCTCGACCTCGTCACCCTACGGGCGAGCGCCTTTGCCTTCCGCGTTTGGCGCGAGCTGCGGAAGATCCCCCGAGGAGAAACCCGCACCTACGGCGAAATCGCCGCCGCGATCGGTAGTCCCGGTGCCGCCCGGGCGGTGGGAACCGCCTGCGCCAAGAACCCCGCCGCGTTGGTCATTCCCTGTCATCGGGTGGTCCGCGGCGATGGAACGAGCGGCGGGTACCGCTGGGGGCGGGAGCGGAAAGAGCGGCTGCTGGAGCAGGAGGGGGTATAGGAATGCCTAGAGAGAAATGAGGTAGGAGGAACTGATCTCACAACTTTGTTTTCAGTAGCCGGTCTTGTGCGCAGACGGGAATCTCAAGGAGCCGACGAGGGACGCCGGCTCCCTCGTCGCAGTCTGGAAGTTAGGCGTCCTGATCAGCGCAAAGCAGGAAGCTGCAGTTGAAGGAGCATGCGCCAAGGCACGAATTGGGTCCGCAGGTTGGAGTGCACTGGGAGTTCCAGGACAGAATCGTCTCGCCAGCCGCCGCCTTTTGCAGGTCGGTCGACTGGAGGTTGTACAAAGTCTGCTTGCTCAAGGTCAGTTTTCTCTTAATCATGGGCCCATCTCCCAGGCATGAGTTGCCCGTAAGTATGACGGCACGATTGCCGATACTCGAGTCCAGTTTTCTATTTTGAGTTCTCTACCGATAGTGAGGCGCCTACCAAGTTCTGTGCTCGCCGACAGGAAAACGGGACAAGAGACCGTCTCCGCGAACAGGCGTGGCAACAGCGACCACAAACCCTGGTCGGACGCGCCTTCGGGGATTTGTATGGCGGATGGGGTTGGGGTGGATCGCACCGTTGGTGGCTGCGGCGGAGACGCCCCGACGGCCAGCACCCGGGAAGGCCGTTGGTTGGGTACTGGGGCGTCTCTACGCGTGCTGCGAAATATTGCGCTGGACGAGACATTCCCGCAACCCCGGGTGCGCGCCTGCAACGCTGCCATCTCGGCGGCGTTTTTCACTGAACGGCCTTCAGACCTCAGAGCCCCGGGCCGCTGCCCCGGCTTGCGTGCCAGAACGCCAGGATGACGACCTTCCCCGGCCTTGCTTCGTAGTAGACGTGATACCTGACGCGTGAAAGGTAGAGGCGGAGCAGATTCGGGTATCGGGCCGTTCTCGATTTGGCGCCCACGCCGGGTTGGCGCGCCAGGAGCACTTTGGCTTCCTGGAAGTCGATGCGGATGGCGTCTGGTGCGGCGGGTCTGTTTTCGGCCCACCAATCGGCAGCCCGTTCAATTTGCGCCGAGGCTCGGCGTGTGACTTCAACTTCGAGCACTTCGGTCCGTCTCTATCGGCGGAGACGTTCAATCAGCTCGTCGGCGGAGAGAGTCTCCCCGCGGTCGGCTTCGGCGATGGAGGCCAGCAGCTCCAGTTCGAGATCGGCCGGAACTTCGAACGTTTCGTCCGTTTCTCGCGCAAGGATCGTGACGACCGACCCCTCAGGGAGGAGGTCTCCGTCTATGACCACTTTGCCGCCTACGACAGTGCCTGTGGCGAGTTGCATGGCTGAAGAATACATCACGTTGCGTGGAAGGGCGCTTGCTCGGTCGGTCTGCCCTTGAGGGCCGAAGGCCCGCCCCAAAATAGCCTAGGGCAACGCCCTAGGTTCTAGGTTCCCCCGACATCCCCAAGGGCCGAAAGCCCGCTCTATAGGCGTTTCGATTTTCGGCCGTGCGCGCCCGCCGCTCCCGGCGATAGAATGGCCTCGGTCCGTCGCCGTCCAAACGCCCAGCCGATTCGAGGAGCCCGATGAAGCCAGCCGATACGTTTCGCCTGACGCCCGGCAAGAGGGTGCTGTTTTTAACCAAGGATCCCGACCTGATCCGCCGCCAGTTGGCGGGCGACCTCGATTTGCGCATGGCGGACCTAGCGGTGGGCGACCTGCTCGACGACATCAACACCGACGCGATGACCCCGGCCTGGGTCTGCTTTTCCCATCGGCCGGAGGATCTGGCCCGCGACGCCTACGCCGGGCTGATCGTCGACGGCAAACGCCTGTTCGAGAAAGACGCCTTGATCAACGGCAACTTCGAGGTGATCGTCTCGGGGTACCGCAAAGGAGTCGGCAGCTCGCGCGAGACCGCCGTTCAGGCGGAAAAGTGGAGCGGCATCCGGCTCGCGATCGCTGCCTCGTTCGCCCCGATCCACGCGGGCAACAACATCAACCAGGGCGTTTTGATGGGCGACCACGAAAAGCTCCTGCGCCTAGAAGCGGGCGAGGGGATTCCGCTCGACGAGTTCTGTCAGGGGAACGACCCGATCACCCAGCTGGTGATCCGCGAGGGCGGCCTGTTCCCGTTTTCCAAAGCGTTCGCCGCGGGGAAGATCGAACTGCCGAAGCCGGACACCGGTCCGCGGCCGATGACCATGGCCGAGAAGATCCTCGCCTCGAAAACGCTGGGCGAAGGGGAGAAATACGTCAAGCCGGGCGACGCCGTGATCGTGCGGGTGGATGGCGGCTACAGCCACGAGTTCACCACCGCGCAGGTCCATTACTTCCTGGAGCAGGAATACGGCCCGGACTACCAGATCCAGAACCCGGAGCGCTTCGCGGTGTTCGAAGACCACCTGATCTACGCCGACGAGGTGCCGAAAATGCGCGCCTTCTCGGGCAAGATCGAGACTTTGCGCGAGTTGCAGCGCGAGTTCCAACGCCACACCGGCGTGCGCGACTTCTCGGCCAAAGAGGGCGTGTCGCCCGGGATCTGTCACGAGGTGGCGCGGGAGGCGCTGATCGAGCCGGGCGACTTCATTCAGGCGACCGACAGCCACACCTGCATGGGTGGGGTGAACAATGCCCTGGCCTGGGGTGTGGGGGCGACCGAGTACGCGGCGCTCGCCCACGCCGGCTTTACCCAGGTGGAGGTGCCGGAGTCGATCCGCTTCGAGCTCGACGGTCAACTGGCCCCTGGCGTCACCGCCAAGGACGTGATGCTCTACATCCTTCTTCATTACGCCAAGCCCGAGGCGACGCTCAACCGGGTGATGGAGTTCACCGGTCCGGGGGTGGCGACCCTGTCGATGGACGAGCGGGCGACGCTCACCAACATGGCGACCGAGTGCGCGGCGCGAACCGCGATCGTGATCGCCGACGACGAGACCTTCCGCTGGATCGCCGAATGGCGGGCCGGTACCCCCGCCGACACCGAACGGTTGCGGGCACAGGCCATGGCGCCCGATCCGGATGCCGAATACGCGGGCGGCGTCCACTCGATCGACCTGTCGGCGATCCGGCCGATGGTCGCCCATCCAGGAGATCCCGATCGCGGTATCCCGTCCGACCCGACCAACGGCGAGCTGGTCGAAGCGCTCGGCCAAGTGCCGATCGAGATCGCCTACGGCGGCAGCTGCACGGCGGGCAAGATCGACGACTTGGTCTTTTACCACCAGGTGGTCCAAGAAGCCGTGGACGCGGGGCTGAAAGTCGCCCCGGGGGTCAAGTTCCTGATCCAGTGCGGCTCGATGGCGGTCGAAGAGTTCGTCCACCAAAACGGCTTGGACAAAGCCTTCGAGCAGGCCGGGGTGACGCTGATCCGGCCCGGCTGTGGCGCCTGCATCGGCTGCGGGCCGGGCGTTTCGGACACCGCCGACCAGGTGACCATTTCGGCGATCAACCGTAATTACAAAGGGCGCTCCGGCCCTGGCAAGCTCTGGCTCGCCTCGCCGCTCACGGTCGCGGCCTCCGCCTTTACCGGCCGGATTACCGCCTACCGCCCGGGTATGTTCCGCGAGGCGGCGGTGCCGGCGTGAAGGGCCGACTGCTCCCTGCGGGTGCCCGGCCGCTCAGGAACCAGCGACCGATCCCGAAAATCGAGCCACGATCTGTTGCCTCGGGGGCGCAGGCGTGTTACCTTCCGGCAACCAACCGCAGTTTCAGCCAGCGAGGCCGTCGATGAAGAAATTCGTGATCCTTTCCGTCCTGTCGGTTCTAGTCCTCTCGCCAGCGGCGTTTGCCGCCCAAGAGGCGGATGCCTGCACCCCCGCGCCGGTCATCCTCACCCTGCCGTACACGGATTCCGGTACGACCTGCGGTGCTACCAACGATCTGACGAACTACGGTGGCGTTTGCGGCACCGACCTGCCGTTCTCGTACGGCGGCGAGGATGTGATCTACGCCTTCACGACGACCGCGGGCAACAACGTCGCCATCTCGGCCAGCTTGACCGGTTCGACCGGTGACCTCGCGCTGTTCGTGATCGACACCACCTGCGCCACGGCGGCGAACTGCAATCACCACTCGCAGGATGCGGTCGGTGTGGGTGCCGGGCCCGAGCTCATCGCTGCGGCCAGCTATTCGGACGGCGACCACTACATCTACGTGGACTCCTACTACGGCGCGGGAACCGCGGGTAGCTGCGGCACCTACACGCTGTCCGTCACCGGTAACCTGCCGATCGAGCTCGATCAGTTCTCGATCGATTGATCTTCGGTCGGTTGCTTAGCGATCGAAAGCGGTTGCGCGGACGGATGAAACAGGGCGCGATTCGCATTCTGAGCATCGTGGTTCTGGGCCTTGGGCCGCCCCTTTCCGGGGCGGCCTTTGCCGCGTCTGGGCCGTCCCTCGCCTTCGATCAGCCGCAGGCGGCGTTCGGCACCGTCTACCAGCGCTCGGTCGTTGAGCAGACCTATCCGTTCGTCAACCAAGGCACGAAGGCCGTCACGATCCTCGCCGTTCGCCCGCGGTTCGAAGGGGGCACGGGAGAGGCCGTGCCGTCGGTCGTGCCGCCGGGCGGCCAAGGCGAAATCCGGGTCCGCCAGCCGGTCGGCGACCGGCTCGGTGTGACCGGCTTTCGGATCGCAATCGACACCGATGACCCGAACGCACCGCTGTTGCGACTCAGCCTTTCGGGGTTCGTCGAATCGGCCTACGAGCCGCAAACGCCGAAGCTCGAATTCGGCACCGTCCTCACCGAGCAAGAGCGCGCTCTCGACCTGGAGCTGGCCAGCCGGGAGGTCGAACGGCTGGAGGTCCGTGAAGTGCTCGGCGCGCCTGCGTTCGTCGAAGTGAACGCAGCGGGGCGGAGCGGCGAACTCGGAGAAGGCATTCTGCTCAAGGCCAAGGTGCGGAAGGGCGCACCGATCGGAATCCACACGGGAACCCTCGTGCTGCGGACCAACGTGCCGAATCAGCCGGAAATCGCCGTGCCGTTTTCCGTCACGGTCTACGGCGACGTCGTGCCGGAGAGCAATCCGGTTTCCTTCGCCCTGATCCGAACCGGCCAAAGTTACGAGGCCGCGGTGGCGTTGCGTAGCCGGAGCGGCACGCCGTTTTCGGTCGAGAGCGCGGTCGATCCCGAGGGTAAGGTGGAAGCGGAGGTGTCCTCGTGTTCGGGAGTCCCGGCGGGCGCCGCAGATCCGGATCAGCCCACCGAGCCCGAGGCAATTGCCGCGGCGCCGTGCCAGCGGCTGACCCTTCGAGGACTTGCCCTCACCTCGGGTCCGTTCGGCGGTACCTTGAACGTCCGGATTTCCGGCCAAGAGGCACCCTTGCCGATCCGCTACGCCGGGCTCGTCGCCTCCCCGACGACCCAGATCAAGCGGCTCGACATGTCCGGACTGCCGCCGACGGAGGTGGACGCCCCGCGGCTGCCGTTCGACTTGAAACCCGTGACGCCCGCAAAGCCCGCGGCAGCCGCCCCCGTGCCCAAAACCGGCGGCGGCGAGGCTCCGGACCGGCCGGTAGCGACCTTACGCTGGCAGGCCTCCAAAGAGGAGGGCGTATTCGGCTATCGAGTTTTGCGCTCGACCTCTCGGCTCGGTCCGTTCCTGCGGATCAATCGCGAGCTGGTGAGCGTTCCGGAGCAGGAGAGCGGACCGCACTCCTATGTATTTCAGGACTTTGACGTGGCGCCGGGCGCAACTTACTACTACTATTTGGATCTCGTGACCACGAGCGGCGAAGTGCGCCGTTTTTCCGGGGTTCTGTCGAAGACGGTGTCGTCGGCGTCAGATGTACCCGCCGACGACTGATGATTCGAACGCCTCAAACTCTACCGAACCTCGCCGATTCGAAGAATCTTCGTACCCATCGCGGGCTTCTCCTCGCCGTGCTCGCGCTCGGGTTCTGTCTCGTGGCTCCGCTGGTGCGAGCTTCGCTCGGTTCGGCACCCCCGGCGCGCCCCGGCGCGGCTTCGTCGAGCCCGAATCAGGCCGCGGCGCCGGCCAAGCCCGATACCCGCCCCAATCTGCTGCTGATCACGGTGGATACCCTACGCCCCGACGCGCTGGGCTGGATCGGGGGCAAGAACGACACTCCCTCGCTCGACGCGCTCGCGACCGAAGGGGTGCGTTTTCCCGCGGCGGTCTCAGCCGTTCCGCTCACCCTGCCGGCCCATACGTCGATCCTCTCCGGGATCTTGCCCCGCCGACACGGGGTGCGCGACAACGGCCAGCCGGTGCCCGCGGGGGTGGAAACGCTCAGCCAGCATCTGCGGCAAAGCGGCTACTCGACCGCGGCGTTCGTCTCGGGTTTTCCGCTCGAATCGATCTTCGGGCTCGATCGCGGTTTCAGCCTCTACGACGACCGGATGCCCGAAGGGCGCCAGGGTTGGACCGAGCGCCGGGCGTTCGACACCACGACGGCGGCTCTCGCCTGGATCGCCAAGGCGAAATCGCCCTGGTTCGTCTGGGTGCATTACTACGACGCGCACCACCCGTATGAGCCGCCGCGCAGCTTCTGGCGGCCGGGGACTCGCGGCGCCTACGACGGCGAAGTGGCCTATGTCGACGCTTGGATCGGCCGGCTGCGCCAGGGGTTGCCGGCCGGCGCGGCGGCCAACCTGCTCACCGTCATGACCGCCGACCACGGCGAGGCGCTCGGCGAGCACCGCGAAAAGACCCACGGCTACTTCGTCTACGACACGACGATGACAGTGCCGCTCGTGTTCCACTTCCCAGGCCGATTGAAGCCGGCGGCGAGCCGCGAGCCGGCGCGTCTGATCGATGTCGCGCCGACCGTACTCGACCTGCTCGGCCAAACGCCTCTTTCCGATATCGACGGCATCAGCTTGCGGCCGCTGCTCGAAGGCAAGCCGCAGACCGTGCCGGCAGCCTACTTGGAGACCCGCCTGCCGTGGGTCTATTTCGGCTGGGCGCCGCTTGCAGCGGTGCGCGACGGTTCGTGGAAGCTGATCGCCGCGCCCAAGCCGGAGCTGTACGACCTCAGTCGCGATCCGGCCGAGGCGACCAATCGGATCGACTCCGAGCGCCCGGTCGCCCGCCGTCTGGAGGCGGCTCTACGCGAGATCGAGAAACGCCCCGCGGTCTCTGCTCCCGGTGTCGAAGCGCCCGAGGCGGTCGCCAAGCTGCGCGCGCTCGGCTATCTGGGGGCAGGCAGCCCGAGCGCCGATCAACCGCCGACGGGCCTCCCCGATCCGAAGGACCGGATCGAATTGCGCGACAAGCTGACCGCCGGAGAGGACGCCTTGCAGGAAGGGCGCTTCGCCGCGGCGATCGCGGCGTTCGATGCGGTGCTGGCCGTCGAGCCGAGCAACCGATTCGCCACCACGCGCTCCGGCACCGCCCTGCTCGAAGCCGGGCGCTACGCCGAGGCGGCCAAGCGGCTCACCCGCGCGGTCCAACTCGATCCAGACCGCGCCGAGGCGCGGTTCGCTCTCGGCGACGTGCTGCTGCGTCTCGGCAAGCCGCGCGAGGCGATCCCCCACTGGATGGAACTCGCCCGGCTCCAGCCGCGCCGCGCCGACGCCTGGTCGAACCTGGGGCTCGCCCTGCTCGCCCTAGGCCGCACCGGCAATCCGGCCGATCTCGACCGGGCGGCCAGCGCGCTCGCCGAGGCGGCACGGCTCGATCCCGGCAACCCCCGTCGCCGTACCGATCTGGCCAACGCCCATCTCGACCTGGCGCGTCGGGCGCTGGCCAAAAACGACCGCGTCGCGGCGAACCGGGCGCTCCTAACCGCCGTAGAGATCGACCCCGGCGCCCGCGAGCGCGCGGCGGCCGATCCGAAGCTGTCGGTTTTGGTTCGATAGGCTCTCAGTTCGCGGCCGGCGGGTCGATCGCCTTTTCGAGCAGCGCTTCGAACGGCACGATCTGGAGGGCGGCCTCGTGGGTCGCCGCGAGCACGACGCCCGGCGCCATGCCGGCGAGATGTGCCTCCAGCCAACGCGACGCGCAAAGGCACCACCGGTCACCCGGCTGAAGGCCGGTAAAGCCGAAATCGGGGACAGGGGTCGACAGATCGTTGCCGCGCGCGGCGGAAAAGGCCAAAAACTCCGCGGTTACCTGGGTGCAGACGGTGTGCGATCCTCGATCCTCCGGTCCAGTATTGCAGCAGCCGTCGCGGAAGAAGCCGGTCAACGGGGCAAGGGAGCAGTCTTCAAGCGGCGTACCAAGAACATTCTTTGCGGGCATCGAGGTTTCTCCAAAAGCCAGGAGAGGAAGCGTATCCTGTTCCGCAGGAGGTGTCCCGATGCGCGAAACATCCGTGGCCTTTGAAGCCGAGTCCGCCCAGCCCTTCGCCGAGACCGTGGAGGCCTGCCGCCAGGCCCTCGCCCGCGAGGGTTTCGGTGTGCTGACCGAGATCGATGTCCAGGCCACGCTCAAGAAGAAGCTCGACGTCGACCGCGATCCCTACCTGATCCTCGGCGCCTGCCATCCCCCCTCGGCCCACCGGGCGCTCTCCGCCGAGCCCGCGGTGGGAGTGCTCCTGCCCTGCAACGTCACCGTCTCGGTCGAAGCGGGCAAGACCATCGTCCGGGCGATGAACCCGAAAGCCGCGATGGGCATCCTCGCCAACCCGGAAGTCGAAGCGGTCGCCGAAGAGGTGGCGGTGGCGCTCGCCCGGGTGGTGCGGGCGGTGGAGTCAGGGTCTTGAGGGAACCAATCCTGACAGCGGTCCAACAGGACGACTTGGAGAAAAGAATCGCCGAATACAAGGCGGACCCGGACAATGTGGTTTCTTGGAGTGTGGTCAAGGCTGAGGCCGAAACGCGGCTTCGGCTGCAAAACGAAGATGGACCTCCCCCCGCCATTGCCATAGAATCGGCGACTCTATGACTGAAAAACTGCCATTCCCAGAGTACCGCGAGCTCAAGGAGTACGTTGGCGAGCAAGTGGAGATCAAAGGCTGGATCGACAATAAGCGTTCGAGCGGCAAGATCGCGTTCTTGCAAGTCCGGCTGGACGGCCGGACGGTGCAGGCCGTAGCGGGGCGTAACGACCTGTCCGAGGAGATGTGGGCGGAGATCGAGCGGGTCACGCAGGAATCGACCGTTCGCGTCGTCGGCACGATCAAGGAAGACAAACGGTCTCCGAGCGGCGTCGAAATCCAGATGAACGGGTTCGAGATCCTCCAGCTCTCGGACGAGTACCCGATCACGCCCAAAGAGCACGGCACGGCGTTCCTGATGGAGCACCGCCACCTCTGGCTCCGGTCGAGCAAGCAGCGCGCGGCGCTGCGGGTTCGGAGCGAGGTCGAGCAGGCGATCCGCGACTTCTTCTACACCCGCGACTTCACCCTGATCGACTCGCCGATTCTCACCCCGGCGGCGTGCGAGGGGACCTCGACCCTGTTTACCACCGACTATTTCGGCGACCCGGCGTACCTGTCGCAGTCCGGGCAGCTCTACCTCGAACCGGCCGCCGCGGCGCTCGGCAAGGTCTACTGCTTCGGACCGACGTTCCGCGCCGAGAAATCGAAGACCCGCCGCCATCTGATGGAGTTCTGGATGGTAGAGCCCGAGGTCGCGTTCCTGGAGTTCGAAGGGCTCACCGAGCTGGCTGGAGAGTTCGTGGGTTATCTCGTCGCCCGTGTGCTCGAACGGCGCCGCGAGGAGCTGAAAGTCCTGGAGCGCGACACCGCGATGCTCGAAAAGATCGTGCCGCCGTTTCCGCGCATGACCTACACCCGGGCGGTCGAAATCTTGAACGATCAGGGCAACCCGATCGTCTGGGGCGACGACTTCGGGGCCGACGAAGAGACGATCCTCGCGAGCCAGTTCGAGCAGCCCGTGATG